>JAJZDV010000057.1 GCA_021846025.1 Pseudomonadota bacterium | reverse complement strand
TGGCTACGAACCAAGGGGTCGTGGGTTCGAATCCTGCCGGGCGCACCAGTTTATTGCCATGAAATCCATGCTCTAGCGAGGCCGTTCGCTAGAGCATTTTTCTTGGTCTGTCGCCTTCGCAAACCTGGATGTGAATTCCGCTTCAGCCTCCGTTTCCGACAAGCGGCGTTTCCTGGGGTGCGGGAAAATCCGCGGAAAGACGATCGTTGCAAGGCTTGACTTGTGAGCGTTCGTGCAAAAACGTATCGATCGATACGGACTGGATCAATTTCGGTCGAGTCCCCGGTGCGGCATCGCTTCACGGTTGATGCGCACCTTGGGCACGTCCAGGAATGTCCGCCTGCGTCAAGGGAGATTTTTGCGATGGGAAGCAGTCGCCCTCAGCTCACCCAGGAGTTCGAGCATGGCCTCGGCCGAGAAGCCCGGCGAGGCTGCGAGCCACCGGGCCCCTCCGAGTTCGCGCACTGCATCGGGCACGGCAGTCCAATGCTCCTGGAGTGCTGGCATTCCCACGCCGACGAACTGCCGTTGATCGTCGGCGCGAACGCGCACTCCCTCGTCGCCGACGACGCGGGTCATGTTGTTGAACCCGGCCATGTCGTGCACCGTGGTCCAGACCTGCCGCACAACTGCATTTCGACCGGCTGGCTTCCCGACAGACCGGGCGTACGCAGTTCGGAGATCGAGTGTCGCGAAGCGCCCCTCCTGGACGGAAGGCTCGCCATCAAGGAGTTGAAAGCGACAGGGCCGCTGCTGGAGCGGGCGCAGCACGGCATCGCGTTCTTCGGCCTGAGCGGCAGTGGCAGTGTTCGGGCAGCGGCTCTACACCATCACGCCAAGCCTTGGCCTGGAACGCTTTGCCGAGTTCGTCGCTTGGATATACCCACGGCGGCGCTGTCACGACTACCGCCTCCTGTCGCCGGGTCAAGCCATCGACCTGCGCCGGCGACGCAACCCCACTGCGGGGATGGCCGAATTCAAGGCCGGTATGTTCGCCGCCCGGCAGGATCAGTGGCTTCGGAGTGCCAGCCATTTCCAGGCGCCCAACGAGGATAGAGACCATGGCAAGAGCATTGGAAGGCAAGGTGGCCGTCGTCACCGGGGCCGCGTCGGGCATCGGCTTGGCCAGCGCCGAGGCGATGTTGGCCGCTGGTGCTCGGGTGGTGATGGTCGACCGCGACGAGGCCGGGCTGATGGCGCTGCGTCACAGGCATGGCAACGCGGTGATCCCGCTGCTCATCAACCTGCTCGATCCCAAGGACTGTGCGACGCTGTTGCCGAGGGTGCTGGAGCAGACGGGCCGACTCGACATCCTGCATGCCAACGCCGGCTCCTACGTGGGCGGTGACCTGGTCGACAACGACACCGATGCGATCGACCGGATGCTGCACCTGAACGTCAATGTCGTGATGAAGAACGTGCACGACGTGCTGCCGCACATGATCGAGCGTCGGACCGGTGACATCATCGTCACGAGTTCCCTCGCGGCCCATTTCCCGACGCCGTGGGAGCCGGTCTACGCGTCGTCCAAATGGGCGATCAATTGCTTTGTCCAGACCGTGCGGCGGCAGGTGTTCAAGCACGGCATCCGAGTCGGTTCGATCTCGCCGGGTCCCGTCATCAGCGCGCTGCTCGCAGACTGGCCGCCTGAGAAGTTGCAGGAAGCCCGGGATTCGGGGAGTCTTCTGGAAGCCAGCGAAGTCGCCGCCGTGGTGACGTTCATGCTGACCCGGCCTCGTGGCATGACCATCCGTGACGTGGTCATGATGCCGACGAATTTCGACCTCTGAGCCAGCCTCGTCGCGTCGTCCCGGCCAGAGCGCGATGCCGCGGCAGCATCGGTGCGGGGCGGCGGGATCGCAGCACCTGCTCAGCCGGCATTTCCGCCAGGATCACCGACGCCCGTCGCGCACAACTTTCCAGGCCTTGACCTTCACGCCCGGTCGGGCATGCTTGCCTTGCACAATGCGGGGCACATCGGTTCTTGCCCCTTTCGCCATGCCACTCACCCCCCGCCCGTCGATCGTTGTGCTCGCTGCTTGGGTTTGTCTTTTGGGCTGGGCCCAGGCGGCACCCGTTGCTGCTGTCGCATCCAGTCAGCCCGCCGGACCAGGAGCAGCACGGCCAGTCACCGTGGTGATCGGCAGTGCTGCTCCGCTGACGGGACCGCAGGCTGCGTACGGTGCGGACAACACCGATGGCGTTCGCATGGCCATCGACGAGCTGAACCGCCAGCACATCTCGATCGCCGGCCGGCCGGTGTTGTGGGTGCTTGACGCTCAGGATGATCGTGGCGACCCGAAGCGCGCTGCTGAGGTGGCGCGGACGTTGGTCGTCGCGCATGTGAACGGCGTGGTTGGCCACCTCGACTCGAGTTGCACGGCGGCGGCATCGCCGATTTACTTCAAGGCGGGCCTACCCGAAATCACGCCCTCGTCCAGCGATCCCAAACTCGCGCAGCAAGGCTTCGATACGTTCTATCGCATCATCGCCAACGATTACGCCATGGGTGCTGGCTTGGCGCTTTACGCCAAGAACGGGCTGCAGGCCAGGACCGCGGTCGTCGTGGATGATCGCAGCACCTATGGAGACAGCGTGAGTCATGCCTTCTCGCGCGTGGCTCGACGGCTGGGTCTGCAGATCGTGGCCCATGAATCCATCCAGGCACGTGGCATGGATTTCAGCAGCCTGCTGGACAGCGTCAAGGCCATCAATCCGGATGTGGTTTTTTTTGGCGGCATGGCTGCGCAAGCCGGTCCCATGCTGCTGCAAATGCGCAGCATGGGTATCAAGGCACGTCTGCTGGGGGGCGATGGAATCTGCACGCCGGAACTCGCCAGGCTTGCGGGCACGGCGGCGAATTCGGACGTGATTTGTGCCGATGGCGGCGTTCCGGTGGCCCGCATGCCCGGTGGAGAAGCCTGGCACCGACGTTTCACGGCCCGGTACGGGGTGAACGCGTTCGAGCTGTATGCGCCCTACGCCTATGACGCCACGATGGTGCTGGCGCACGCGATGATGAAGGCCGGCTCGACGAATCCGGCGGTCTATCGACATGACATCCGGCATCTGGACTATGACGGCGTGACCAAGACCGGCATTCGCTTCAACCCGGATGGTGAGTTAGTCGATCCCGCGATCACGATCTCCAGTTTTCCCGAGGGTCGGAAAACTGCGCTCAGCAAGTAGCCAAGACGCTTGCTCAGCGCTGCATCGAGCACAAAAAAAACGGGAGTGCATCGCACTCCCGTTTGGCAGAAGCAGTCCCGAGGAAGATTATTTTTTCATGCTCAGAATCCAGCTCACCAGTTCCTTGGCTTCGGCCGGAGTCACTTGCGGGTTGGCGGGCATGGGGACCGGGCCCCAGACGCCGGACACGCCGTGCAGCACAGCATTCACCAGGGTGGCTTCGGCGCCGGGCTTGCCGGCGTACTTGGCGGCAACATCTTGGTACGAAGGACCAACGAGCTTCTTGTCGAGTGCGTGGCAAGCCAAGCAATTCTTGGACTTGGCCAAAGCCATCATGTCGGCAGCGTTGGCTTGGGACACGGCGGCGACAGCCAGACCGACAGCAATCAAAATCTTCTTCATTCCAGATCTCCAAGGTTGAGCAAAGCTATGCGCTATAACGCGACGCCATGCAAGCAGTTGACATGCTCGGCATGCAAGGCGTGACAGCAAAGAGAATGCTAACCGACGCGTGGGCCGTGTTACGTGTCATGATGCTGCAAACAATTGCATTTTGATCTTGATTTTGATTTTGGTCTTGATAAACGGAGGATGGTCATGTGGATATTGGTCGTTGCAATCGTGCTCCTGGGATTGAAATTCGCCGCAATTGGTCCCTTTGCGACCCTGTCCTGGTGGTGGATTGCCATCCCGCTGGCCATCGTCTTCGTCTGGTGGGAAATCATCGATCCGATGTTTGCCGTTTCGCAAAAACGTGCCATGCGCGAGATGGATGAGCGCAAAGCGGAGCGCAACGAAAAGGCACGCAAGGCCCTGCGCATGCGTTCGCGCAAATGAGTCAAGTGCTTGGGCTAAACTTCGCTCTCGTCAGGAGAGCGTCGAGGTGCCGTAACGCGGTGTCTTGGCCGCCGAAGGCGTAAACCCGGAATCTGCGGGTGTACCGCTCAGGCAAAAGGACTGACGACACCCTCACGGGTGACCTCACTGGAGAGCGGCGTCTGCAGCAAGTGCGGCGCCCACCGAAGGGGCAAGCCGGGTGCCAATGGCGCGCGGTCAATCTCTCAGGTACCAAGGACAGCGGGGCGTCGTCACCGGAGCATGCTCCGGTGGATTTCCGCCCCCTTTGGAGCCTTCCGTGTCTGTCCAAGCCGAACCTGCCCTGCTGCAAACCCCCCTGTTTTTGCTGCACCAGTTGCTGGGCGCCAGGATGGTGCCGTTTGCCGGTTATGCCATGCCAGTGCAGTATCCAGGCGGCATCATGGCCGAACATCTCCACACCCGTGCCGCAGCCGGACTGTTCGATGTCTCGCACATGGGTCAGGTGCGTATTGCCGGGCCGGATGCGGCTGCGGCGCTCGAAAGCCTCATTCCCGTCGACGTGGCTGGCTTGCCGTTGGGACGTCAGCGCTATGGCTACTTCACGAACGACGCAGGCGGGATCCGCGACGACCTGATGCTGACCCACCGTCCGCTTGAGGGCGGTCAGGGCAGCGAGTATTTCCTCATCGTCAATGCCGCCTGCAAGACCCAGGATCTGGCGTGGATGCGCGAGCGCATCGGATTGCGCTGCCGCATCGAAGAACTGCCGGGGCAGGGTCTGATGGCGCTGCAAGGCCCCAAGGCGCTTGCGGCGCTGCAGACCTTGCTGCCGGATGCGGCCAAACTGCGTTTCATGGATGCGGCCTGGTTCGAATTGCCCGCAACCATCTGCAGACACCCCGTGTTCATCAGCCGCAGCGGCTACACCGGCGAAGATGGCGTGGAGATTTCGGTGCGCCAGCGCGATGCCGAGCCGCTGGCCCGCGCCTTGCTCGATCTGCCCGACGTGCGGCCCGTGGGTCTGGGCGCGCGCGACAGCCTGCGCCTGGAAGCAGGACTTTGTCTGTATGGGCATGACATGGACGAGACCACCACGCCCGTGGAGGCCAGCCTGCAATGGGCCATGCAGAAGGTGCGCCGTACCGGAGGGGCGCGTGCTGGGGGCTTTCCAGGGTCCGAGGTCATCCTGGCGCAGCTTGACGACCCGGCACGCGTGGCACGCAAGCGCGTCGGACTGGTTGCCGATGAGCGCGTGCCGGTGCGCGAGGGCATCATGCTGGTGGATGCCAGCGGCCGCGAACTTGGACGCGTCACCAGCGGCAGCCTCACCCCCACGGCCAACGCGCCGGTCGCCATGGCCTACGTCGAAAGCGACATGGCCGCAACCGGCAACGCCCTGTTCGCCCAGGTTCGTGGCCAAAAGGTGCCCGTGCACATCGCCCCCATGCCGTTCACGCCGCACGGCTACGTGCGCCATTAACCGGCGCAGCGCAGTTTGCCCGATGCTTGCTCAACGTTTTTCACGTCCACACTGACCGATACGGAGTTCAACATGACCATGAAGTACACCCCCGACCATGAATGGGTTCGCCTTGAAGCTGACGGCACGGTGACGGTCGGCATCACCGCGCATGCGCAAGACGCCTTGGGCGATGTGGTGTTCGTCGAATTGCCCGCGGTCAGCAAGTCTTTTGCACAAAAAGACACTGCCGGTGTGGTCGAGTCGGTCAAGGCCGCCGCCGATGTCTACATGCCGCTGTCCGGTGAGGTCACCGCCCGCAACGACTCCCTGGTGGCCGACCCGTCCATGGCGAACTCCGATCCGCAAGGTGCCGGCTGGTTTTTCAAGATGCGCCCGAGCGACCCCGCGGAGTTGGATGGGCTGATGGACCAGGCCGCCTACGACAAACTGCTGCAAGGCACCTGAATGCCTGCCAGCGGCCGCCGCAAGCTGTGGCCCGGACGCTGGCGTTGACCGAGACGAGCTCCACCATGCTGATGCAAACCGAACCCACACTCACCGAACTGGAAGACGCGACCGCTTTCCAGCGCCGCCACATCGGCCCCAGCGATGCCGAGCAGACGCACATGCTGCGCGTCCTGGGCCAGCCCGATCTGGAAGCCTTGATGCGTGAAGTCATTCCCGCCGGCATCCGTCGCGCCCGTCCGTTCGAATTGCCGCCTGCCCTGGGCGAGGAGGCTGCGCTGGCCGAGTTGCGCCACATCGCCGCGCAAAACCGGGTGATGCGCAGCTTCATCGGGCAGGGCTATGCCAACGCGCACATGCCGGGTGTGATCCAGCGCAACGTGCTGGAAAACCCGGCTTGGTACACCGCCTACACGCCGTATCAGCCGGAAATCAGCCAGGGCCGGTTGGAGGCGCTCATCAACTTTCAGACCATGGTGACCGACCTCACCGGACTGGACGTGGCCAATGCCTCGATGTTGGACGAAGCCACTGCCGCGGCCGAGGCCATGACCCTGGCGCTGCGCAGCGGCAAGAGCGCCAGCCGCAGCATGTTTGTTGCCGACGACGTGCTGCCGCAGACGCTGGAGGTCCTGCGCACCCGTGCGCGCCCGCTCGATCTGGACGTGGTGGTCGGCCCCGCCTCGCAAGCCGCGCAGGGTCCGCATGTCGCCGTGCTGTTGCAGTACCCCGGTGTGGATGGCGGCGTGCACGACCACCGCGCGCTCATCACCGCGGCCAAGGCGCAGGGCGCCGTGGTCATCGTCGCCGCAGACATCCTGGCGCTCACGCTGCTGGCTTCGCCGGGTGAATTGGGCGCCGACATTGCCGTCGGCAACACCCAGCGCTTCGGCCTGCCGCTGGGTTTCGGTGGTCCGCACGCCGCCTACATGGCGGTGCGCGACGGGCTCAAACGTCAGATGCCCGGCAGGCTCGTGGGCGTGAGTGTCGACAGCCACGGCCAGCCGGCCTACCGCCTGGCGCTTCAAACCCGCGAGCAGCATATTCGCCGCGAAAAGGCCACGAGCAACATCTGCACCGCACAGGTGTTGCCCGCCGTGCTGGCCAGCATGTACGCCGTCTACCACGGCCCGCAGGGTCTGCGCCGTATTGCCCAGCGGGTGCACGCCTACACCGTCGTTCTGGCCGACGGGCTGCAGGCGCAAGGCTGGTCCTTGCAGCATGCGGCCTTCTTCGACACCCTGACCGTTCTGACAGGCACCCAGACCGCCGCGGTGCATGCGGCGGCCGAGCAAGCCGGCATCAACCTGCGCCATGCCGGCAACGACTGCGTCGGGGTCGCGCTCGACGAAACCGCCACACGCCAGGATCTGCTCAAGGTGTTGGGCGCCTTTGCTCAGGCGCGCGGTGCAAGCCGGCCGGATGCCACTTTGTTTGCCGCCCATGCCAAGGGCGTGGCCCCGCGTTACCCGCTGGCGCTCGCACGAACCAGCAGCTACCTCACCCATCCGGTGTTCAGCCGCTACCACAGCGAGACCGAAATGCTGCGCTACCTGCGCCGCTTGGCCGACAAGGACATCGCGCTCGACCGGGCGATGATTCCGCTGGGTTCATGCACCATGAAACTCAATGCCACCAGCGAGATGATTCCCATCACCTGGCCCGAATTCGGCAGCATCCACCCGTTCGCCCCGGCCGAGCAGACGCGGGGCTATGCCCGCCTTGCCGCGGATCTGGAGCAGTGGTTGTCGCAGGCCACGGGCTACGACGCGGTCAGCCTGCAACCCAATGCGGGCTCACAGGGGGAATACGCCGGCCTGTTGGCCATCCATGCCTGGCATGAAAGCCGCGGTGAGACGCAGCGCGACATTTGCCTCATCCCGTCCTCGGCCCACGGCACCAACCCGGCCTCGGCCCAAATGGCCGGCATGCAGGTTGTGGTGGTGGCTTGCGATGCGCAAGGCAGCGTCGATCTCGACGATTTGCGCGCCAAGGCACAGCAGCACGCGACGCGGCTGTCGGCGTGCATGATCACCTATCCCTCCACCCACGGCGTGTTCGAGCCGCGGGTGCGCGAGATTTGCGACATCGTCCATCAGCATGGCGGCCAGGTGTATGTGGATGGGGCCAACATGAACGCCATGGTCGGGCTGGCCAGTCCGCCTGAATTCGGCGCCGATGTCTCGCACCTGAACCTGCACAAGACATTCTGCATTCCCCATGGTGGCGGCGGTCCTGGCGTGGGTCCGGTGGCGGTTCGCGCGCATCTGGCCCCTTTCCTGCCCGGCCATGCCAGCAGCGGCAACAGCGGCAAGGCCGTCGGGGCGATCAGTTCCGCGGCCCTGGGCAATGCCTCGGTGCTGCCCATCACCTGGATGTACATCCGCATGATGGGCGCGGCTGGACTGACTGCGGCCAGCGCCGTGTCCATCCTCGGTGCCAACTACATGGCGCGCCGGCTGGCGCCTCATTTCCCGGTGCTCTACACCGGCGACAGCGGCTTCGTCGCGCACGAGTGCATTCTGGACTTGCGCGGTCTGAAAGACGCCAGCGGCATCAGCAACGAAGACGTCGCCAAGCGCTTGATGGACTACGGCTTTCACGCGCCGACCATGAGCTTCCCGGTTCCTGGCACACTCATGATCGAGCCGACCGAAAGCGAATCGCTCGCTGAAATGGATCGTTTTGTCGACGCCATGATCGCGATTCGTGGCGAAATCGCGCTGGTGGAGCAGGGCGCCCTGCCGCGCGAGGACAACCCGCTCAAGGCCGCTCCTTTTACGGCGGCCGCCATCCTCGGGGTCGACTGGCCCCATGCCTTCAGCCGCGAGCAAGCGGCTTTCCCGGTATGGGCCCTGCGTGGCCACAAGTACTGGGTGCCGGTGGGACGGATCGACAACGTCTGGGGCGATCGCAATCTGCAGTGCGCCTGCATCCCGGTGGCGGCCTACGCGGACGTGGCGCAGGCTGCCGTCAGCTGAGCGCGCCCCCCGACTGCATCGCGGCCCGGGGGCGCTTGCAGTTCAAGGCTGGGCCGCGGAGTTCCCATGCACCGGCGCTTGCAACGCCTTCATGATGTCGTCGGCTTCGGCGTGACCGGGGTTTCTGTTGCCGCCTGACGCGGCTGCCGCTGGCTGGGATGCGCCTTCGCCATCCGATGCCGCAGCCGAGCTGCTGAAACTCGGCGGTGCCTCGGTGGTGTAGCTCTGGTCATTCGCGGGGACCACGATGTTGACTTTATCCAGGTCGATTTTGTCGTTGTGACCCAGCGAACCGGTGACGAGGCCCGGGAAACCGATGACCAGGCCGACCATCACGATCTGGATCAGCACGAACGGCACCGCGCCCCAATAGATTTGCCCCGTGGTGACGCGCGCGGTGCGCTTCTTCGTCTCCTTGTCGGTGTAATCGTCCTTGGGTGCGACGCTGCGCAAGTAGAACAGCGCGAAGCCGAACGGTGGGTGCATGAAGGAGGTCTGCATGTTCACCGCCAGCAGCACGCCGAACCAGATGAGGTCGATGCCCAGTTTGTCGGCCACCGGCCCGATGAGCGGGATGATGATGAACGATAGCTCGAAAAAATCGAGGAAGAACGCCAGCACAAAGATCAGGATGTTCACCACGATGAGGAAGCCGAGCTGACCGCCGGGAAGGTTGGTCAACAGGTGCTCGACCCAGACCCGCCCGTCCAGCCCCTGGAACACGAGGTTGAACACGGTGGAGCCGATGAGGATGAACATCACGAAGGTGGAGAGCTTGGCCGTGGTGTTGAGTGCCTGGCCGAACAGCTTGAAATCCAGCCTGCGCCGCATCAAAGCCATGAGGAGCGCACCCATGGCGCCCATCGCGCCACCTTCGGTGGGCGTGGCGATGCCGAGAAAGATGGTGCCCAGCACCAGGAAAATCAGCAGCAGCGGCGGGATCAGGACAAAGGTGACCTTCTCGGCCATGCGCGACAGCAGGCCCAGGCGAAGGCCTTTGTTGAACAGCGCAAGTACGAGGGCGAAGAGCACAGCCACCGACAACGAGACGACGATGGTTTCGTCCAGCGGCGCGGTGGTTGGTGCCTTGTCGCGCCAGGTGAGAAAGGCATCGTAGACGTGTGCCCAGCCGAAACCAAGGCCCAGACAAGCCACGAACAGCAGCGACAGCGAACGCAGGCCCGATGAACCGTTGGGCTCGCGGATGGTGCGCGCCTCAGGTGGCAGGGCAGGCACCAGATGCGGCTTCAGCATGGTCACGGCGAAGATATAGACGATGTACAGCCCGGTCAGGACGAAGCCCGGGATGAAAGCACCCTTGTACATGTCGCCCACGGATTTGCCGAGTTGGTCGGCCATGACGATGAGCACCAGCGAAGGCGGAATGATCTGCGCCAGCGTGCCCGAAGCGGCGATGACGCCGCTGGCCACACGCCGGTCGTAGCCGTAGCGCAGCATGATGGGCAGGGAGATGAGCCCCATGGAAATGACCGATGCCGCGACCACGCCGGTGGTGGCCGCCAGCATCGCACCCACAAGGATGACGGCGTAAGCCAGGCCACCGCGAATGGGCCCGAACAACTGGCCAATGGTGTCGAGCAGGTCCTCGGCCATCCCGCTGCGCTCCAGAATGAGGCCCATGAGCGTGAAGAACGGAATCGCCAGCAACGTATCGTTCTGCATGATGCCGATGATGCGCAGGGGAATCGCTTCCAGCAGCGCTTGGGGCATGAGCCCGAGTTCGACACCGATGAAGCCGAACAGCAGGCCGCAGGCCGCGAGGCTGAAGGCCACCGGAAATCCGATAAGCAGGAAAATGACGAGAGCGCCGAACATGATCGGAGCGATGTTGGCGATGATGAAGTCCATGTTGTTCCTCAGGCCTTTTTGCCAGCTGCCGCTTCACGCGCGGTCTGCTCGAGCATGAACGCGGCCAGTTCCTCTTCGGCCGTCTTCTCGCCTTTGCGCAAGGTGGGGTCGGGTGCCGTGCCCATGAGGAAGGCAGCACGCTTGATCAATTCCGAGAGCCCTTGCAGCGCCAGCAGGGAAAAGCCAATGGGCAGCAGCACAAACACCGGCCAGCGGATCAGGCCGCCAGCGTTGGACGACATTTCGCCCGAAGCGATGGCGTTGCCCACGACTGGCAGCGACAGCCTGACCACTTCGAAGCAAAACGGGAAGAGGAAAAACAGGATGCCGAGGATGTCAATCCAGGTCTGCCCGCGCTTGGAAAGACGGCTCGAGAGCACATCGATACGGACATGCTCGTTATGCAGAAAGGTGTAGGCCGCACCGAGGAGGAAAACACCGGCGAACAGATACCACTGGATTTCGAGCCAGGCGTTGGAGCTGTAGTCGAACGCCTTGCGCACGACGGCGTTGCCGGCGCTGATGAATACCGAGGCAAACACCAGGCCCCAAGTGAGCTTGCCGATTTTGTCGCTGATCCAGTCGATCCCGCGGGCGAGGGAAAGCAGTCGAACCACGATGTCTCCTTGTCTTGAATGGCGCCGATCGGTTCAGGCAATCCGAGGGCAAGGCGCGCATTGTTGAAATTTGTAGCGCGAAGTATATGGATGTAACACCTGCAGTCTGCAGGGGATTACCCCCGTGATCCGGCCTATCGCGGGAAAAGTCCGGTGCATGGCCATCCATGCCAAGCTCGGCTGCTGGATGTGAGCGAGCACGCGCGTGCGTGTCGGCGCGTCGGCGTGACGGAGGGTCTGCAGCGCTCCTGCGTTCTCGCAACGAGCGCCGTGGTCGCCAAGCTTTGGATCTGCCTCCGGCGCCTGAGGCGTTGGGAATCCGCGCTGCTGGAGTTCAGGCCGCGGCTTCGTGCCAGGCGCTGCAATGGTCGATGAAGCGCTGCAACGGCGGAGAGAAGACCTTGCGCTTGGGCTGAATGCGGCAGAGCGTGCGTTTCAGCAGGGGCAGGGGCGTGGCCACACGCACCAGGCGCGTTGCGAGGAGCAGGTCATGGACCACCCGCAGTGGCAGGCAGCTCACGCCGAGTTCTTCGGCCACGGCATGCTTGATGGCCTCGGAGTTGCCCAGGTGCATGGTGGAACCGAAGCGTTGCAGGTGCGGCAGCAGCAGGGCTTCCACGGTTTCACGCGTGCCCGAGCCCGGCTCACGCAGTATCCAGCGCGCAGCCGCCAGTTGCTCCAAGCTGACCGGCCCCTGCGCGAGGCGATGCCCCGGTGCCGCCACCACCGCCAGTTCATCGCTCAGCCAGGGATGAATTTCCAACTCGTCGTGGTGGCAGGCGCCTTCGATGAAGCCAATGTCCACCTGGTAGTCAGCCACGGCTTGGATCACGTCTTGCGTGTTGCACACCTCAAGCTGGATCTGCGCGAGTGGCCAACGCCGCTGGTAAGCCCCCAGCACCACCGGCATCAGGTAGTTGCCGATGGTGGTGCTGGCGCTGACGCGCAACGCGGCAGCGCCGTCGGCAAACAGGGTCTCGACCTCACGCATCTGGTCCAGGAGCGCCAGTGCCCGAGGTAGCAGCAGTCGGCCGCAGTCGTTCAGCACCACGCGTTTGCCAACGCGGTCGAACACGCGGGTCCCGAGTTGGGATTCCAGCTCGGCCAATGCAGCGCTCACCGCCGATTGCGATAGCGCCAGTTGCTTGCCAGCTTCGGTGGTACTGCCGCTGCGGGCAATGGCCACCATCACGTCGAGTTGTCGGAGCGTCAGCCTCATCGAAGTTTCAGGTTAATTGGTGCAATTTTCGTCGAAAATTCCGTTTAGAGGGGGACGATCTGCCCCAGACATGGGCGCGGCAGTTCGAGATTTCGCGCAGCCATGCGCACGCATACTGTGGAAAACGGCAGGCGAAACAGCCGCTTGCAATAACCTCTAATCTTGAGTGGAACTCGGGGTTTTGGAGCGACTCTCACTCTACACAAGAGCTTGGCGTATAAGGCAGCTCATGGAACTTTGTCCTGGACAAAAAGTCCTAGCAGTTGAAGGATTCACTCGGGATTCTGCTAGAATCCTACTGAATTCGTCAGGTATTGAGCGCCCCTTGACCACCGCCTGCGGTGGTCTTGCCCGACAGGATTTCCCGGAGGGTCGACCGGCGGCAGACTTGAAAGGCGATGCGTGGCAGTCGGCTTGGCGGCTGCAGCGGTCATCCGCTCACACACTTGGAGATTCACCATGCGACTGACGACAAAAGGGCGATTTGCAGTGACGGCCATGATCGATGTGGCGATGCGTCAGCATCTCGGGCCCGTGACCCTGGCAAGCATCAGCCAGCGCCAACATATCTCACTCTCGTATCTCGAACAGTTGTTCGGCAAGTTGCGCCGGCACGAACTGGTCGAGTCGGTTCGTGGTCCTGGCGGCGGCTACAGCCTGGCGCGCAAGCCCGAAGAAATCAGCATTGCCGACGTCATCATCGCCGTCGACGAGCCGCTGGATGCCACGCAGTGCGGCGGCAAGGAAAACTGCCAGGGCGACGATGGCGAAGGCCGTTGCATGACCCACGATCTGTGGGCGGCGCTGAATACACGCATGGTCGAGTTTCTCGATTCGGTGAACCTGAAAACCATGGTTGATCAAAACCTGGCGCAAGGTGTGACCATCGAAGAAGTGGCGGTGGTGCGCAAACCCGTTTCGCCCATGCCGACGAACAAACCGGTGAAGGTGCGGGCCGCGAATTCCGTGTTCAATCTTGCCCAGACCATGACCTGAGACGGAGCCAGGCCAAGTGCCTCGGTCGTTTCGCTTTTTCAAGAGCCAACCCATGTCCACCACTCCCCACTTTCCCATCTACATGGATTACGGCGCCACCACGCCGGTTGATCCGCGTGTTGTCGATGCCATGATCCCCTGGTTGCGCGAGCACTTCGGCAATCCGGCGTCACGCAGTCACGCCTGGGGCTGGGAAGCTGAAGCCGCGGTGGAAAAAGCACGCGCCCAGGTGGCTGACCTCGTCAACGGCGATGCCAAGGAACTGGTCTGGACCTCGGGCGCAACCGAGTCCATCAACCTGGCGCTCAAGGGTGCGGCGCATTTCTACCAGGGACGAGGCAAGCACATCGTCACCCTGAAGACCGAGCACAAGGCGACGCTCGACACCTGCCGCGAACTCGAACGCCAGGGCTTCGAGGTCACCTACCTCGATGTGCAGGCCGACGGCATGCTCGACCTGGATCGCTTCAAGGCGGCGCTGCGACCGGACACCATGCTCGCCTCGGTGCTGTTGGTGAACAACGAGATCGGCGTCATTCAGGATGTGCAGGCCATCGGTGCCTTGTGCCGCGAACGCGGCATCTTGCTCCATGTGGACGCAGCGCAGGCCACGGGCAAGGTGACCATCGACCTGAAGAACTGGCCCGTCGATCTGATGAGCCTGGCTTCGCACAAGACTTACGGCCCCAAGGGCATCGGCGCGCTGTTCGTGCGGCGCAAGCCGCGGGTGCGCATCGAGGCGCAAATGCACGGCGGCGGGCACGAGCGTGGCATGCGCTCGGGCACGCTGCCCACGCACCAGATCGTCGGCATGGGCGAGGCTTATCGCATCGCCAAGCTGGAAATGGGCACCGAAATCGAGCGCATCCGCATGTTGCAAAATCGCCTGTTGAACGGACTGAAAGGTATCGAAGAGGTCTACCTCAATGGCAACCTCGAGCACCGTGTGCCGCACAACGTCAACGCCAGTTTCAACTTCGTCGAAGGCGAGTCGCTCATCATGGCAATCAAGGGTATCGCGGTGTCCAGCGGCTCGGCCTGCACTTCGGCCAGTCTGGAGCCTTCCTATGTGCTGCGCGCGCTGGGCCGCAGCGACGAACTGGCGCACTCTTCGCTGCGCATGACCATCGGTCGCTTCACCACGCAAGACGACATCGACTACGCCGTGAACATTCTGCACGAGAAGGTGGCCAAGCTGCGCGAGCTTTCCCCCCTCTGGGAGATGCACCAGGACGGCATCGACATCAGCACCATTCAATGGGCGGCGCACTGAAGCGCAACCCTCATCAGGAGACCATCATGGCCTACAGCGACAAAGTCATCGAGCATTACGAGAATCCGCGCAACGTCGGCTCCTTTGCCAAGGACGATCCCACAGTGGGCACCGGCATGGTGGGAGCGCCGGCTTGCGGCGACGTGATGAAATTGCAAATCAAGGTCAATGCCGAGGGCATCATTGAAGATGCCCGCTTCAAGACCTACGGCTGCGGTTCGGCCATTGCTTCATCTTCGCTGGTGACCGAATGGGTCAAGGGCAAGACGCTGGATGACGCCATGCAAATTCGCAATACGCAAATCGCCGAGGAACTGGCCCTGCCGCCGGTGAAGATTCACTGCTCCATCCTGGCCGAAGACGCCATCAAGGCGGCGGTGAAAGATTACCAATCACGCCTGGGTCAGGGACCTTCATCGTCGACCGGTTCCGCGAAGCCTGCGCACGCGGAGCTTGCCTGAGCGAGCTAGGAACGGAGGCCCGACATGTCGATCACGTTGAGCGAAAAAGCCGCCAGGCATGTGCAGAACTACCTGGCGCAGCGCGGCAAGGGTGTGGGCGTACGCCTGGGGGTCAAGACCACCGGTTGTTCCGGTCTGGCGTACAAGCTGGAATATGCCGATGCTGTCACCGCGGAGGATCAGGTGTTCGAGAGCCATGGCGTCAAGGTGTTGATCGATCCCAAGAGTCTGAGCTATCTCGACGGGACCGAGTTGGACTTCGTGCGCGAAGGCCTGCAGCAAGGCTTCAAGTTCAACAACCCCAACGAGCGCGATCGTTGCGGTTGTGGCGAATCCTTCCGGGTTTGACCGCCCTTGCATTCAAGGCCTTGTTTCCAGACTCACGCATGCCCACTGCCGCAATGCCTCTGGCTCAAAGCCAAGCCGATTTCACCCAAGACCACTTCACCCTCTTTGGCCTGCCGCAGCGCTTCGCGCTCGATGGCGCGGACTTGACCCGGGCCTGGCGCCAGATCCAGGCCGCCGTGCATCCCGACCGCTTTGCCGGCGCGACCGCGGCGGACAAGCGTCTGGCCATGCAATGGTCCACCCGGGTGAACACGGCCTACCACACACTGAAGGATCCGCAGTTGCGCGCCGCTTATCTGTGCGAACTGCGTGGCGCCGCGATTCATGCCGAGCGCAACACGGCGATGCCCGCGGCATTCCTGATGCAGCAGATGCAGTGGCGCGAGACCCTTGACGAAGCACGCGAGGCGGCGGATGCAGCCGGTATTCACGACCTGCTGCAAACCGTCGAGCGGGCGCGCTGTCAGGTTCTGGAGCGGCTCACCACGCTGCTCGACGACGTCTCGCACGCCGAGCGGGTGCGCAGTGCACTGGAGGCGGCCGATCAGGTGCGTGTGCTCATGTTCATCGACAGATTCCGGCAAGACCTTGCCCCGCTGGCCGCGCGTGCCGCCAGCCAGGCTTCGCATCCAGCCCAATCGATCCATCCCGCAGCCTGAGCGCTGCCATCAACCGCGCGCTCCAACGTGCTTTTCGCAGCATGGCTCTGCTCCAGATCTCCGAACCCGGTCAGTCACCCGATCCGCACCAGCTCCGCGTGGCGGTCGGTATTGACCTCGGCACCACACATTCGCTCGTCGCCGTGGTGCGCAGTGGCGTGGCGGAATGCTTGCCCGACGCGCAAGGCCGGGTGTTGTTGCCTTCGGCGGTGCGTTACCTGCCGCAGGGCGAGCCTGTCGTGGGCTGGGACGCGCTGGCGGCGAAGGTCGACGATCTGCACAACACCATTGTTTCGGCCAAACGCTTGATGGGCCGCAGCCTGGCTGACCTTGGCACGGAGCTGCAACTGCCCTACCGGTTTGCCGATCAGCCCGGGGTCGTGGCGATGCACACGGCCCAAGGCCTGAAAACACCGGTCGATGTCTCGGCCGACATTCTGCGCGTGCTCAAGCAACGGGCCGAGACGGCACTGGGCACCGAGTTGGTGGGTGCCGTCATCACCGTTCCGGCCTATTTCGACGATGCCCAGCGCCAGGCGACCAAAGACGCCGCGCGTGTCGCCGGGCTAAGCGTGCTGCGCTTGATCAACGAGCCCACTGCGGCCGCCGTGGCCTACGGTCTCGACCAGGCGGCCGAAGGCGTGTACGCCGTGTATGACCTCGGTGGCGGGACTTTCGACGTGTCGGTGTTGCGCCTGACGCAGGGCGTGTTCGAAGTCATGGCCACCGGCGGCGATACCGCACTGGGCGGCGACGACTACGACCGCCTGTTCGCCTCCGCCTTGGCGCAGCAGGCCGGCCTGGGCAAGCTCGCAGCCCCGGCGTACAGCCGCTTGCTGCAAGCCGCGCGCAGCGCCAAGGAATTGTTGAGCAACCAGCGCAGGGTGCGAGTGCAGGCCGAACTCGGGCCTGGCCAGCACATCGACCAGACCGTCGGTCAGGAGGCATTCGCCGGCTGCTCGCAGGTGCTGACGCAACGCACCGTCAGTTTGCTGGCGCAGGTGCTGGCCGACGCGCAGGTTGCCCCGCAGGACATAGCCGGCATCGTCCTCGTGGGCGGTTCGACCCGCATGCCCGTGGTGCGCGAAGCCGTGCGGCGTTATTTCGGCCGCGAACCCCTGGTCAACCTGAATCCCGACGAGATCGTGGCCATTGGCGCTGCGCGCCAAGCGCACGCGCTGGCCGGCAATCACCGGGACGACGACCCTTTGCTGCTCGACGTCATTCCGCTGTCGTTGGGATTGGAAACCATGGGCGGTCTGGTGGAGCGCATCATTCCGCGCAACACCACCATCCCCACCGCGCGGGCGCAGGAATTCACCACTTTCAAGGACGGCCAGACGGCCATGTCCATCCATGTGGTGCAGGGTGAGCGCGAGTTGGTGGCCGATTGCCGTTCGCTGGCGCGTTTCGAGCTCCGCGGCATTCCCCCGATGACGGCCGGCGCCGCCCGCATTCTCGTCACGTTTCAGGTGGATGCCGACGGCTTGCTGGAGGTGAGTGCGCGGGAGCAGAGCACCGGCGCGCTGGCGCAGGTGGACGTCAAACCCAGCTACGGCCTGAGCGACACGCAGATTGCCGACATGCTGCAAGCCAGCTTCGCCACGGCCGATCTCGATGCCGTGCAGCGTGTGCTGCGCGAGGAGCGGGTGGACGCCGAGCGCATGCTCGACGCGACCCGCAACGCCATGCAGGCCGACGCCGATTTGCTCGGCGCTGATGAGCGCGACCGCATTCATGCCGCCATGGCCATGCTGGCGCAGGCCGCCGGCAGCGACGACCATCTCGCCATCCGCGACGCCATCGAGCATCTGGCGCGCACCACCGAGTCTTTTGCCGCCCTGCGCATGAATCGCAGCATTCGCGCGGCGCTGACAGGACGCAACGTCTCCAGCCTGACGGAAGCCACGCTGTCCGCGTCGGCAACAAACCCATCCGAGCGTTGAGCCCATGCCCATCATCACCATCCTGCCGCATCACGAATACTGCCCTCAAGGTGCCAAGGTCGAGGCTGAGCGCGGCACATCCGTGTGTGAAGCCTTGCTGGAGCATGGCATTCCCATCGAGCATGCCTGCGAAATGTCCTGTGCCTGCACCACCTGCCACGTCATCGTGCGCCAGGGCCATGCCTCGCTGGGTGAGACCGACGAGAGCGAGGACGATCTGCTGGATCGTGCCTGGGGCTTGGAGCCGACCTCGCGCCTGTCTTGCCAGGCCATACTGAGCGACCAGGACGTGACCATCGAGATTCCCAGATACTCGATCAATCACGC
>JAJZDV010000056.1 GCA_021846025.1 Pseudomonadota bacterium | reverse complement strand
TCCCGGTTGGACTCCCTTCTATTTCCAAGTCCGAGTCGTTGCCATGTCTCCATCCGATTCTTCAGTACCCCTTCCCAAGGTTCGCCTGGAAATCAAGCAGGGCACGGCCATCGGGCCGGGCAAGGCGAAGTTGCTGGAGGCGCTGGCGCGCACCGGCTCGATCTCGGCAGCCGCGCGCGACATGGACATGAGCTACCGCCGCGCCTGGCTGCTGGCCAGCAGTCTGAACCGCGCCTTCAAGGAGCCGCTGGTGGAGGCGAGCAAGGGCGGCAGCGGCGGTGGTGGCGCGCTGCTCACGCCCCTGGGGTATGAGGTGCTGCGGCGCTACCGGCGTCTGGAGCAAAAGGCCATGCGCGCGATCGAGGCCGACATGCGGGTGTTCAACACCTTGTTGCGCGAAGGTGGCGAGACAGCGAACGATGTCTTGGCCGACGACTCGAACGGCGCAGGCCCTGCCGGGCAGCACGGCGCTCCCGCAGCGCAGGCCGGCGCGGCCGTTGCGGCTCGTGACGCTGCCGGGGCGAAGGCCCCGGCTGACGCCGCCGCCGGGATGCCGGCCGCCACCGCGGCGCGACCCCGCGGCCGCCCGCGCAAGGCGGGCGGCAGGGCCGGTTGAATCCGACGACGCCATCCGGGCGTAGTGCGGATGGTGTGCGGCCAACGATCCGTGCCCCATCCACCTCACCGACGCCCATGATCGCCGCCATCCCACGCCGTTCGCTCAAACAGCTCCTCCTGCTCTGCCTGACGCCTCTGGCCGCCGCCTGCTCGCCGGTGGCGATGCTCAACCGCCTCACCCCGACCGACACCTACGTTCTGCGTGGCGGCATCGCCTACGGCCCGGCGCCGCGTGAGCGCCTGGACATCTACCAACCCATCGCCGGCGCCCGCAACCCGCAGCCCGCTGCGGGCTATCCGGTGGTGGTGTTCTTCTACGGCGGCTCGTGGAACAGCGGCAACCGCGCGATGTACCCGTTTGTCGGCGAGGCGCTGGCGGCGCGCGGCATCGTCACCGTCATTGCCGACTACCGCCTCTACCCCGAAGTGCGCTACCCCGCCTTTCTGCGCGACAACGCCCGCGCCGTGGCCTGGACCTACAACACGATTGCCCGATACGGCGGCAACCCGCATCAGCTCTACATCATGGGCCACAGCGCCGGCGGCTACAACGCCGCCATGTTGGCGCTCGACCCGCGCTGGCTCGACGCCGTCGGCATGAATCCCAGCATGCTGGCGGGCTGGATCGGCCTGGCCGGGCCCTACGATTTTCTGCCCATCACCGACCGCGCCGTGCAGCCGGTGTTCCATTTTCCCGACTACCCGGCGGGCTGCATGCCCATCGACCATGTGCACGACGCGCAGGTGCCGCGCACGTTCATCGGCGCGGCCAAGGTCGACAGTCTGGTGAATCCGCAGCGCAACAGCGTGCAGCTGGCCGACAAGCTCAGGGCCGACGGCGCGCAGGTCACGCTCGACCTGTACACGGGCGTGAACCACGAGACCCTGATCGGCAGCTTCGCCAAGCCCTTGCGCTGGATGTCGCCGGTGCTGCACGACGTCGTCGCCTTCGTGCGCCAGGGCAGTCGGCCGCCAGCGGCCGCCCAGGCCTCGTTGGCGCCTGCGGCTGCGGCACGGCTTGCGATCGACGCCGAGACCAGCCAGGTGCTTGACGCCCGGGCGGCGCGCTGAATCGCCGCTGTCGGCGCATCGTGCCGCAACGGCGCAGGGCCGGGGGGCGCAGGCCATGCGCGTGGCCGGGCCGAGGGCTGCGGGAGCAGCCGCCGTTACATCTTGCACCACGTGCCGGTTCGGCTTTCGATATATTCCCGTGCATATTTTGCATGGCAAGCCACGACCACACGCCGATGCGGCTGTTTCCGTGTTGAGCCTGCCGTTCCGGGTCTTCCCCTGGCTGAAACCGATGGAGCTGACGATGCGTCGACGCACCTTGACAACCCTGGGTCTTGCCGTCGCCCTGGCTGCGGCGCTGCCCATGACCATGCCCGCGGCGCAGGCGGCCGAGCCGGTTCTGGCCGTGGCCTATGCCGGCTCCATGGGCGCGTTGATGGACAAGGGCCTCGGCCCGGCCATCGCCAGGCAGGCGCAGGTGCAGTACCAGGGCCAGGGCGCGGGTGCATTCGGCCTGGCGCATCTCATCGCGGCCGGACAGATCCGTCCCGATGTATTCGTGTCGATCACTCCGGGCCCGATCGAGGTGCTGCAAAAAGCGGGATTGATCGGCACGGCAGTGCCCGTGGCCAGCACCCAGATGGTGATCGCCTACAGCCCCAAGAGCCGCTTCGCCAAAGACTTCGAGGCCGCCGCTGCGGGTCAGACAGCCTGGTACGCCGTGCTGCAACAAGCGGGCCTGCGTTTCGGCCGCACCGACCCTGTCACCGACCCCCAAGGCCGCAACATCGTGTTCACCATGCTGCTGGCCGAGCGGTTCTACAAGCAGCCGGGGCTGGCGGCAAAAATCCTGGGCAAGGTCCAGAACCAGCAGCAGATTTTCACGGAGCCTTCGTTGCTGTCGCGCCTGGAATCGGGCCAGCTCGACGCCACGTCGGGCTACCTCAGCGCCGTCATCTCGCACAAGCTGCCGTATGTGAAGCTGCCGGTGCAGATCAACCTCAGCGACCCCGGCATGATCCGGGACTGGTACGGCAAGGCCCATTTCAACCTCGAACTGCCCAACGGCAAGACCGATCGTCTCTCCACCCAGCCACTGGTGTTTTACGCCGCGGTGCTGAACAACGCGCGCAACCCGCAGGCGGGCAAAGCCTTGATCCAGCTCATGACCAGCGCCGCAGGCCAGACGATGTTCAGGGACTACGGCTACAGCGCACCCAAGGGCGGCGACCTGCAGTAAGGCGGCGGGCGACAATGGCGGCCACACTGCCGCTGTCGGCAGCCGCTTCGTTTGCACCATGCCGATCACTCCGCTGGATGACGCCGCCACGGCCCACATGCCAACGCGCCTGCCGCCCCATCAGCCTCCCCAGGCGCCGGCGCAGCGTGCCTGGGTGGTGGCAGTGTTCGGCCTGGCCGGGCTGGTCTTCCTCAGCCTGCCGTTCGTCGGCCTGCTCGTCAGCACGCCGTGGAGTGCCCTGCACCTGCAGCAGGGCGACCTCGGCGCGCTCGGGGTGTCGGTGGCCTACACCCTGGTGGCGCTGGGCATCGTCATCATTTTCGGCACACCGGTGGCCTGGTGGCTGGCAAGGCACGAGTTTCGTGGCAAGTGGGCGATGGAATGGCTGGTGCTGCTGCCCCTGCTCACGCCGCCGCTGGCCATGGGCCTGCTGCTGTCGATGAGCTACGGACCGTACAGCTGGATGGGCCAGCCGCTGGGCCGCCTGGGCTTGAACCTGACCAACACGCCGCAAGCCTTTCTCCTGGCCCAGGTGTACGGCAGCGCGCCCTATTTCATCGTCGCCGCACGGTCAGCTTTCGAAGGCGTGCCGCGCGAACTGGAACAAATCTCGCTCACCCTCGGGCAATCACCCTGGCGCACATTCTGGCGCATCACCGTGCCGCTGGCGGGCCTGGGTCTTGGGGCTGGCGTGGCGCTGGCCTGGGTGCGCGCCTTGGGCGAATTCGGCATCGTGCTCATCGTCGCCTACTACCCTCAAGGCATTCCGGTGAAGCTCTGGGTGAACCTGCAAGACACCGGGTTGTCGGCCGTCTATCCGCTGTTGTGGTTGTTCTTTCTCATCGGCCTGCCGCTGCCGCTGTTGATGGGCGCACTGTCGCGACGGCCGTATGCGCAAGGCTGAGCCCGTACCCGTGCCCAAGGTTGCCGGCCTGGGGGCAATGCAGATCCGCGTCCAGCTCCGTCAGCCGATCGCGCTCGACGCCGACTTCGCGGTGCGCGGCTTCACGGTGCTGCTGGGCGCCAGCGGTGAAGGCAAGAGCACGGTGCTCAAGGCCATTGCCGGGCTGGTGCCGGCCCACAGCACGCCGTTCGACGGTCTGCCGCCGCAGCGCCGCGCGGTGGGCTACCTGCCGCAAGGCCATGCGCTGTTCCCGCATTTGTGTGCCTGGGAGAACGTGGCCTACGCCCTGGGCGGAAGCCTGTCCGCGCAACGCCATGGGGCATGCGAACTGCTGGCCGCCGTGGGCCTGGCGGCACATGCCGAGTCGCGCCCTGCGCAACTCTCCGGTGGTCAGCAGCAGCGTGTCGCCCTGGCGCGGGCGCTGGCGCGCAAGCCGCACATTCTGCTGCTCGACGAACCCACCTCCGCCCTCGACGCCAGCACGCGCGACGATGTCATGGCCGAACTGGTGTCGCGCATGCACCAACTGTCCATCCCCGCGCTGGCCGCCACGCACGACGCCCATCTTGCCGCCATGGCCGACTGGATGGTGCTGCTGGCCGGGCGTCGGGTGGTGCAGCAGGGAACGCCGCGCGACGTCTTCGCCCATCCCGCGAGCATTCAGGCCGCGGCGCTGCTGGGGTACCGCAACCGCTTCAGCGCCACCGTGCTCAGGCACGAGCCGCAAAGCGCCTGCACCTTGCTGCGCTGGGACGAAGCCGCGCTCACCCTGCGGGTTCCGCAAGCCCGGCAGCTCGTGCACCTCGCGCCCGGCGCCGTGGTGGACTGGGTGGTGTCGGCCGACGACGTGCGACTGCCGCCCATCAAGCAGCACGAGTTGCGCCCGAGCGAGAACCCGGTGCAAGGCCGCATCGAACACCTCATGGTGCGCGGCGCCGACACCACCGCGGCGCTGCGTTGTGGCGACGCCTTGCTGTGGCTGCATGCGCCCTACCGTCTGGCCGATCATCACGCACTGGCGCTCGGCCAGGAGCTCCGGGTGGACATTCGCGCCGCGCATGTGCAGGCCTGGCCGCGCGGCTGAAGCGGGACCGTCTGCGAAAATTCTCCCGACTCAAGCACAGGGAGCGCGGCATGGGCAAGAACCGACTCGAAGCCTTCAGCGACGGCGTCATCGCCATCATCATCACCATCATGGTGCTGGAGTTGAAGGTGCCCCACGGCTCCGGCCTGCAGGCGCTGGCGCCGCTGCTGCCGGTGTTCCTCAGCTACATCCTGAGCTTCGTCTACGTCGGCATCTACTGGAACAACCATCACCACATGCTGCACGCCGCCGGCAAGGTCAGCGGCGCGGTGCTGTGGGCGAATCTGCTTCTGCTGTTCTGGCTTTCGCTGTTTCCCTTCGCCACCGGCTGGATGGGCGAGAACCACTTTGCGCCTTGGCCCACCGCGTTCTACGGCCTGGTGCTGCTGATGGCGGCGCTGGCCTACTGGGTGCTGCAGCGGACCATCATCAACGCCGGCTCCGTCACGCTGGGGCATGCCATCGGGCGCGACTGGAAGGGCAAGCTCTCGCCGCTGCTGTACGTGCTGGGCATCGCGCTCTCGCCGTGGTCGCCAGCGCTGGCGCAGGTGGTGTATGTGGCGGTGGCGCTGACGTGGCTGGTGCCGGATCGGCGCATCGAAAAAGCCCTCGCCGGCGCGGCCGACTGAGCGGCGCCGGCGCCGCTTGCGGCATCAGGCCGCAGCGCAGGTTGCGGTCAGCGCCGCGATCAGGCGTTCCACATGTTCCAGCGTATGCGCCGCCGACAGGCTGACGCGCAGGCGCGCAGTCCCGGCCGGCACGGTGGGCGGGCGGATGGCCGGCACCCACAGGCCGTCGCGCCACAGTGCGGCCATGGCCTGCAGCGTGGCGCCGTTGTCGCCGATCAGGATGGGCTGGATCGCGGTGTCCGACTGGCCCAAGGTCCACCCCGGTGGCAGCTGCGCGGCACTGGCCTGCAACCGTGCCGCCAGGGTGCGCAGGCGCTCGCGCCGCCAGCCTTCGGCGGCGATCAGCTTCAGGCTGGCGCGCAGCGTCTCGGCGATGAGCGCGGGTGCCGCGGTGGCGAAGATGTAGCTGCGCGCACGCTGCATGATCCACTCCACCACCGCGTCGTCGCCGGCAACGAAGGCGCCCGCCACCCCCGCGGCCTTGCCCAGCGTGGCCATGTAGACCAGGTGCGGGCTGCGCAGGCCCAGGTGCGCGGCCGTGCCGCGACCTTCGGGGCCGAGCACGCCGAAGCCGTGGGCGTCGTCGATCAGCAGCAGGGCGCCATGGCGCTCGCACAGCGCCAGCATGTCGCGCAGCGGGGCGACGTCGCCATCCATGCTGAACACGGCGTCGGTCAGCACCAGTTTGCGGCGCGCGCCGCTGGCCGCCAGCAACGTGCCCAGGGCATCGGCATCGGCGTGGGCGTACACCTGCACGTCGGCACGGCTCAGCCGGGCCCCGTCGATCAGGCAGGCGTGGTTCAGCGCATCGGAAAACACCGCGTCGCCGCGCTCCACCAGGGCGGGGACGATGCCCACGTTGGCGGGAAAGCCGGCGTAGAAGTACAGCGCCCGCGGCAGGCCGACGAAGGCCGCAAGCTCCGCCTCCAGCGCCTCGTGCGCCGCGCTGTGGCCGCACACCAGCGGCGACGCCGTGGCCCCCACGCCCCAGCGCGCCGCGGCGTCTTGCGCCGCCTCGATCAGCGTCGGGTGCTGCGCCAGGCCGAGGTAATCGTTGCCGCAGAACGCCAGCATCATGCGGCCATCCACAGCGAGATGCGCGCCGCCGTAGTGCGTCACCACACGGCGTTTGCGGCGCAGGTGGGCGGCGTCGAGGGCGGCGAGGTTGGCGGAAAAATCAGGGATCATGGGCTTGGAACGGAGTCTGGGCGAAGGGGTGATCTCGGGGGCGATGCGCCTCGGGTTGGGACGATCCCGCCGGAAAAGCCAGGCCGCCGCGGGTTTTCGGATCCCGCCGGACGGGGGCGGGAACACGCACCGAGCGCTTGAACATTCCGGCTCCCGGAGGGACTGCATCGGGACGCAACAGCATTCGGTTTTGCAGCGCGCTGCCTGCGCACGGTCTGCGCAGGTGGCGGCTGCTGTGGGGCGTTCGCTGCCGGTGCCGCCGGTACGACCCGCACGGCTTGTCCATCGCCGGTCAGCATGGCCCCGGTTGCTGACGCTGGCAGCGGCGGCGGAGGGGCGCAACGCCAGGCATCTTCCCCGACACGACCGCCCGATCTGACCGTTGTTGGTACCCGCGGGTTTGCAGCCCTCACGCTGCGCGTTGCCGTACAACCGCCACGGGCTCGCGGCCAAGATGGCACAGC
The DNA here is from genome assembly GCA_021846025.1 of Pseudomonadota bacterium. Lineage (GTDB taxonomy): Bacteria > Pseudomonadota > Gammaproteobacteria > Burkholderiales > Burkholderiaceae_C > Thiomonas_A. The sequence goes on along the minus strand of JAJZDV010000056.1, from coordinate 11,608 downwards.
GCCACTCCAGGCGGTGCACGCGAGGGCCCGGACGGCGGCCGGCCGCAAATGGCATGGCCTCAAGGCATGCGGCGCCAGGTCTCGAACCTGACCGGGTTCGCACGGCTTGCATGGGTCATCTTGATCTTGTCGGGGGCGCCGTTGAGCGGATCGGAGAAGGTCAGGATCTCGTTGTCGAAGAGCCAGGTGCGCCGTTCGAGGTCGTAGCGGAAGGTGATGAAATCGGTCCAATGGGCTCCGCAAGCAACGGCGTTCTGCACCGTGAAGAAGCGGCCCTTGACCGCGAGCCCATCTTCGCCGTCATCGAACGGATCGCATTGACCACCTTGGTCGGCGCGCAGCACGACCGTGTCGTTGCGTGCGGAGAGGCGGTATCCACCGTTCGCCTGCCCCTCGAAGACCAGCAGCGGGCGCGGCGATGGGTTTGCCGCTGAGTCGCCGGGCCTGTGGACAACGACAAGCATGCTCTGCCGATGGTCTTCGATGCGCGGCCCGGCGCGAAACAGCATCGGCACGTAACCCATCGGCAACTGCGCCGCAATGCTCGCTGGCAGGTCAGCAGCAAGCAGGGGGGCTGACACGACGAAGAGAGCCAGCGGGAGCAGGAAGGGCTTCATCCAGAATGGGGCGAGAGTCGCTTCCGCGAAGCAGTTCGATGCTTGCATCCTACGCGCCACGGGCTCCACAGCGGTCACCAAGTCCTGGCCACGACCAACGGCGGCCATCCAGACCGCGCGGTCACTTCAACGCGCTGCGGATCCCCGATAACTCCTCTGGATCGTGCCTCAAGTCGGCAACTCCAAAAAGCTCGCTGCAGTCGCCGCATCGGGCTCTGCCATGTGCGCCATCACGCCCAGACAGGGTGCGCGCAGGCGGCTGCGCAGGGTGGTGAGGTTGTCGTCGGCGCGCAGCATGGCGGGATCGATGCGGTTGCCGACCCAGCCGGCGAAATGCAGGCCGCGCGTAGCGATCGCCTCCTGGGTCAGCAGCGCGTGGTTGAGGCAGCCCAGCTTGAGCCCGACCACCAGCACCACGGGCAGGCGCAGCAGACGGGCGAGGTCGCCGCCGTCGGCGGTGTCGGACAGCGGCGCGAGCAGGCCGCCAACGCCTTCCACCACCACGGCGTCGGCCAGCAGGCGCAGTTGCGACACGGCGCCGGCGATGCGGTGCAGATCGATCGCGCGTCCTTCCGCGCGCGCCGCCAGGTGCGGCGACACCGGCTCGCGCAGGGCGTAGGGGTTGTCGAGTTCGGCCGGCACCTGCAGGTTGCTGGCGGCGCGCAGTCGGGTGACGTCGGCGTTGATGCCATCCGCCTCCAGGCCCGCCGCCACCGGCTTGGCACCGACCACGCGCGTGAACCGGGTGCGCAGCTTGTGCAGCAGGGCGCAGGCCACCAGGGTCTTGCCGATTTCGGTGTCGGTGCCGGCGACGAACCAGGCGGGGGCGGGACGGGCGTTCATGGCAGCGCGCGTTCCGGCGCGGCAGGGTGGGCCGGCGTTGCCGATGGCCGTGCAGCGCCCAGCACCGCATGCAGCGCGCCGAGAGCGGCGTCGCGCAGATGCTCCGCGCCGGCTTCGTCGATGACGTAGGGCGGCATGAAGTACAGCGTGCTGCCGATGGGGCGCAGCAGCGCGCCGCGTGCCAGCGCTGCGGCGGCAAAGCGGCGCGCGAAGTCGGCCGGCGCGTCGGCCACGTCCCAGGCCCAGATCAGGCCGAGGTGGCGCGCATGCGTCAGGCGCGGGTGCGCGTGCAACGGGGCGAAGATGGCGTCGAGCCGGGCAGCCAGCTCGCGGTTGGCGGCCAGGCGGGCATCGTCGAGCAGATCCAGCGTCGCCAGCGCCGCGCTGCAAGCCAGGGGGTTGCCGGTGTAGGAGTGCGAATGCAGGAAGCCGCGCGCGACATCGTCGTCGTAGAACGCGGCGTACACCGTGTCGGTGGTGAGCACCACCGACAGCGGCAGATAGCCCCCGGTCAGGCCCTTGCTCAGGCAGAGGAAGTCGGGCCGCACGTTGGCTTGCTCGCAGGCCAGAAAGCTGCCGCTGCGTCCCATGCCCACGGCAATTTCATCGGCCACCAGATGCACCCCGTATTGGGTGCACAGCTCGCGAACGCGCGCGAGGTAGGCGGGCGGGTAGACGACGAAACCGGCGGCACACTGCACCAGCGGCTCGACGATGAGCGCGGCGGTGCGGTCGGCATGCTGCTGCAGATGCCGTTCCAGCGCGCCGGCGCAATGCGCCACCCATTCGGCCTCGCTCAGTTGCGCGGGCTTGCGCCGCAGGTCGGGCACCGGCACGGTGGCGGCCACGCGCACCAGCGGCGCGTAGCTCTGGCGGAACAGCGGCACGTCGGTCACGGCCAGCGCGCCCACGGTTTCGCCGTGGTAGCCGCCAGCCAGGCCGATGAACCGGTTTTTCTGCGGCCGGCCGCCATTGCGCCAGAAATGCGCGCTCATTTTCAGTGCCATCTCGGTGGCGCTGGCGCCGTCGCTGCCGTAATGCGCATGGCCCAGGCCGGTGCGCGCAAGCAGACGCTCCGACAACTCCACCACGGGCGCATGCGTCAGCCCGGCGAGCATCACATGCTCGATGCGATCCATCTGCGCCGAGATCGCCGCCTTGATCTGCGGCTGGTTGTGGCCAAACAGATTCACCCACCAGGAACTCACCGCATCGAGAACGCGCCTCCCCTGCGCGTCGATCAGCCAGACCCCTTCCCCCCGCACGATTTCCAGCGGCGGCGCACCTTCGTGGCGTTTCATTTGCGTGCAGGGGTGCCACACGGCACGCAGGCTGCGGCCGGGGAGATCGGCCTGGGGTCGGGATGAACGGTTCATGGGGATAGGGGTGGGCCCGAGCGGCATCATCAACAGGGCATGCGGACAGGGCTGTGCTGGAAACCGTTCAGGCGAATGCCGTCCGGGCTGGCGCGGGTCCCTGGCGCAGACAGGCGCTAGGGATGGGCCCCGGGTCGTGGGCACAGGGAGCCGCGGCACAGCAGATAAAGCGGATCGCCGAAGCGATAGACCTTGACGACGATCGGCCAATCGGGCCGCTGGCTGTAGGCGAGCAGATAGCCCTGATCGCCGGGCCGTGGAAACCGCAGCGGATGCTGCAGGCGCATCACGTCGATGTTGGCCGTCACGCTGAGTCCTTGCCACGCGGTGTTGTCCACATGCAGCGGGGCTGAGCCGACCACCTTGGTGATGTCCAGGGCCGCGGCCCTGAAGTTGTGCGCGCGCTGCTGGTAGGCCGGAAGCCACCCGATGCCGAGGGCATATTTCAGCGCAATGCAGCAGGCCGCAGCGACGATCACGGCGCGCTCCCAGTCTCGGCTTGCAGCCACGGCGGCGAAGATCACGGCCACCAGCCCCGTGAGCGGATAGACGTAACGCACGTTGCTTTGCGGGGCGATCAAATAGGGCAGGACGTTCAGCGCGACGATCCAGAACAGGGTCCACACCAGGGATGGCAAGGTGGCGGGCTGCCCTGCTGATCCAGCCAGCCTTTGTCGCCGCCGATCCCGCCACGCCAGCAGCGGAAACACCAGCGAGAGCGGCAGCAGCATCTTGAACCCGTCGACGACAAAACCGAACTGATCTTCCAGGTAATTCTGGTGATGCTGTTCCTGCATGCGGCTGAGGATGTCACCCAGCATGCCGGAGCCCTGCGACATGCCGGGAGTGAGGATGCGCCACCAGATCCATGGGAACGCCAGCGCCGCCGCGTGGATGAGCAGGCTGCGCCAGTGGAACAGGAACCTCCAGCTTTTTTGCCGCACGGCGAGCACGAGCATGGACGCCGCGTAGAACACGTAGATCGTCAGGGCTTTGGTCAAAAAACCGGCGATCAAGGCCAGGCCGGCCAGCACCAGCCAGGCGTGGCGCCTGTCGGTCACGGCGGCGATGCCGGCGGCAATGGCCAGCATGATGCAAAACCCGAACAGCGCGTCGGAATAGGAGATCCAGCCGTACCAGAAGAGGGCGTAAGCCATGCTCAGAAACACCAGCGCCGCCAACTCGGCGGCCTGCTGCGTCAAGCCCGACATGCGCGCGATCCAGAGCGTCAGGCCCGCGGTCCCCAAGGTTGCCAGCGCGGTGACGATGCGGGCCGCCTGCAGCACATGCTGCCAGCCCAGCCCGTCGGCCAACGGCATGATCAGCCAGTTGAACAGCGGAGGACGGCCGTATGCGGCACCGTACAGGATGGGCGTGAGATCGCTCCCGTAGTGATGCATTTCGAGGCTGAGCAGGGAATACACCGCTTCCTCGCCCATATACTCGGCGCGCAGGGTCAACATGAAACTCAGCGTAGCCAGGGCAATCAGCAAGCGGACTGCGGTAACACGGCTGACTCTTGGCATCAAAAACATCATGGCCCACCTGTTCAGAACGACGTTGTCGAGATTCAGACAGCCCATCCTATTCGCCCTCAGCGGCGGGCTTGGTTTTGCCGTCGATGCCGGCTTGCTGTACGTTTTTCTGCATCTGGGCCTGGGCTACGGTGCCGGGCGGCTGGCATCTTTTCTGTGCGCGGTTGTCGTCACCTGGCAAATCAACCGTCGCCACACGTTCGCGCTCAGGCATGTGCCGCCGACCTGGGGCGAGTGGTGGCGCTACCTGTCGGCCATGGCGGTGGGTGGCGTGGTCAACCTGGCCACCTACATGCTGGCACTGCATGCGCTGGGCGCGGCCGGCGCCCTGAAGCCGCTGCTGGGCGTGGCGGCGGGCTCGCTGGCTGGGATGGCGGTGAATTTCATCTCGGCCAAACGCTGGGTGTTTCGCCGCCGCGACCCGGTTCCCGATCAGGTTTCGGTCGAAACCCCCGCGCCGATCTCGCCCCCAGCCCGATCCGGCCAAGTCCGGCGCACCAGATAGACGGGACGCTGTTTGCTTTCCTCGTAGAGCCGGCCGAGGTACTCGCCAATCACCCCCAGGGCCATGAGCTGGACGCCGCCCAGAAACAGCAAGGTCACCATCAGCGACGGATAGCCCTTGATGGGATTGCCATGCAGCAAGGTTTGCATCACCACCCAGGCTGCGTAGGCGAAAGCGAACAACGACACCGCAAATCCCAGATAGGAAGCCAGTTGCAGCGGTGCGATGCTGAACGAGGTGATCCCCTCGAGCGCGAAGTTCCACAGCTTCCAGTAATTCCACTTGCTGTGTCCGGCGTGGCGCGGGTTGCGCCGGTAGGGAACGGCGACGGTGCGAAATCCCACCCATGCAAACAAGCCTTTCATGAAACGACGGCGCTCGGGCAGGGCCATGAGGGCTTCGAGCACGGGGCGCGTGATCAGGCGGAAGTCGCCGGTGTCGGGGGGGATGTCGACATGGCTCAGGCGGTTGATCACGCGGTAGAACATGTGCGACGTGATGCGCTTGAGCCAGCCCTCGCCGTCGCGCGCGATGCGCACGGCGTTGACCACGTCGTAGCCCTCTCGCCACTTCGCCAACAACTCGGGGATCAGCTCGGGCGGGTCCTGCAGATCGGCGTCCAGCGGAATGATGGCTTGGCCGCGCGCATGCTCCAGTCCCGCAGTCAGTGCCGCTTCCTTGCCGAAATTGCGCGACAGATCGATCACGACCACCCGGTCATCGGCGCGGTGCAACGCCAGCAGTTGGGCCAGGGTCTGGTCGCGACTGCCATCGTTGACGCAGACCATTTCCCAAGCTTCAGCTTGCTGCTCCATGACCTTGCGCACCCGCGCGTAGAGCGTCTGCAGATTGCCGACCTCGTCATGGCAAGGCACGACGATTGAAATCACCACGCCAACGGCCGCAGTCGTCGAGACCGTTGCGAAGACGGCACGAGCAGAATCCATGGTTGCCCTGACAGGTTCGAGAACAGAGTGAAGCGGATGCGAGCGCGGACCAAGAATCCGGCTGACGGGATCATTTTGCCTGCGGTCTGCCTGTCGGCCGGCAACTCGCCGGGACCCATGGGGTCGCGGTGTGGTCTTTCCGGGCAGGCCGGGCCCCGTGGGTTGCGTCATCCCCATGTCTGGGAGCCGTTTGCCGTCGCCTCGACGCGGCACAGGCTCCGCAGGATTGGCATCATCACCCCCCAAGCGCTGCCGGCGCGCGCTTTGCAGTCGGCCCTGGAGCAGGACGCGCGGCTGCGTGTGCCGGTCACGGTGCTGCTGGAAACGCAGGGGTGCCGCGTTCCCCGTTCGCCGATCGCCTGGACAAGCCCGCCGTGACCGCCGCCCTGGATGCCTTGCTGAGCGCAACCCGATCGGGCACTCGCCGCTGGCGGGTCGCCACGAGCGGCGCGATGCGCGTCAGGCCGCAGACGGGGCGGCCTGCAGGGTCGCCATGTCGATCACGAAGCGGTACTTCACATCGCTCTTGAGCATGCGTTCGTAGGCCGTGTTGATCTCCTGGATCGCGATCATCTCGATGTCGGAGACGATGCCGTGCTCGGCGCAGAAATCGAGCATCTCCTGCGTTTCGCGGATGCCGCCGATCAGCGATCCGCCCAAGCGGCGGCGCTTGAAGATCAGGCCGAAGACGCTCGGCGCCGGGTGCGGATGCTCCGGGGCGCCGACGAGCGTCAGCGTGCAGTCACGCTTGAGCAGCGCAATGAACGGGTCGAGGTCATGCTGGGCGGCGACGGTGTTGAGGATGAAGTCGAACGAGTTCGCGTGCGCGGCCATGGCCTGCGGATCTGTCGAGATCACGACTTCGGCGGCGCCGAAACGCATGGCGTCTTCGATCTTGCTGGCCGAGGTGGTGAACAGCACCACGTGGGCGCCCATCGCAGCAGCGATTTTGACCCCCATGTGGCCCAGACCGCCCAGCCCGACGATGCCGACCTTCTGGCCTTTTTGCACACCCCATTGGCGCAGCGGCGAATAGGTCGTGATGCCGGCACACAGCAGCGGCGCGACGGCCGCCAGATTGTCCTTGTGGCGGATCTTGAGCACGAATTGCTGTTGCACCACGATGCGGCTTGAATAGCCGCCGAACGTGTTGTCACCGCCGAAAACAGGGCCGTTGTAGGTGCCGGTAAAGCCGTTTTCACAGTACTGCTCCAGCCCTTCGTTGCACGACGCGCAATGCCGGCAGCTGTTCACCATGCAGCCGACGCCGACCATGTCGCCCAGCTTGAATTGGCTGACGTTGGCGCCCGCTGCGCTGACGCGGCCGACGATTTCATGGCCGGGTACCGATGGGTAGAGGGTGTTGCTCCACTCGTTGCGCACGGTGTGGAGGTCGGAGTGGCAGACCCCGCAGTACAGGATCTCGATCTGGACGTCGTCCGGTCCTGGCGCACGGCGCTCGATGCGGAAGGGGGCGAGCGCCGTCGTGGGGGAATGGGCAGCGTAGGCGAGTGTGGTGGTCATGCGGATGGTCCTTGGCGCGTGGGCAGGCGAACGGGCCTGGTTCAAGACCGATTGTGCGAGTTTTCCAGCACCTCGGCCGGGGGCAGGATTTGCGACCGCGTGCTGCAGCCGGGGACGATCTGGCCGCCGTGCGCGCGGTCACGCACGGTCTTCAGCAAGCATCGCCCCGAGCGATTGGACGCAGAGGCTCAACGCGCGGTGGATGCGAGCGCGCTCCGGCTCGCTCAGATCGGCCAACATCCTGGTCTCCAGGGCCGCAGCCGCTGCATGGGCCCGGTCCAGCACCTCGCGACCACGGGTCGTCAGCCGAAGGAAGATGACACGGCCATGCTCCGGGTCGGAAGCCCGGTCCACCCATCCCCGCATTTCCATCCCCTTCACCATTTCGTTCGCGGTCTGCGGTGTGACGAAGGAACGATCCGCCAACTGCGCATTCGACAACGGCCCACGGGCCCCGAGCATCGCCAGGGCGGTGTACTGCTGAACGCTCAGGCCCTGGGGGGACAGCACCTCGCCGAGGTGCCGTCGCAGCAGCCGATCGAGACGGCCCACCAGGTAGGCAATGCCCCGCGGGGCCGATTGGAAGGCGGTGTCCGGTGTGCTGGTTGTGCTCAATCGCCGCTCCTTGCGTGCCATGTGTTCGGCGTGTAGACTCAAGTCATGATCAGGTTACCTGATATGCGCGCAATGGCGCAATGGCGCAATGGCGGACAGGAGACAAGACATGGCTGATTATCCGGGACGTTGGAAGACGGTCGAGGTGGTCGTCGAGGACGGGATTGCCTGGGTGAGCCTGAATCGTCCCGAGAAGCGCAATGCGATGAGTCCCACCCTCAACCGCGAGATGATCGACGTCCTGGAAACGCTCGAACTCGATCAGGACGCACAAGTCCTGGTGCTCACCGGCGCAGGCGATTCCTGGTCGGCAGGCATGGATCTGAAGGAATATTTTCGTGAGACCGATGGCCAGCCCGACGTCTACCAGGAACGCATGCGTCGCGACTGCTCGCAATGGCAGTGGAAGCTGCTTCGCTTCTACACCAAGGCAACCATCGCCATGGTCAATGGCTGGTGCTTCGGCGGCGCATTCTCTCCGCTGGTGGCCTGCGACCTCGCCATCGCGGCGGACGATGCCGTCTTCGGCCTCTCGGAAATCAACTGGGGCATACCCCCGGGCAACCTCGTGAGCAAGGCTGTCGCCGACACGATGGGCCATCGTCAGGCGCTGTACTACATCATGACCGGCGAAACATTCACCGGCGCGCAGGCTGCGCAAATGGGTCTGGTCAACAAGAGTGTCCCCCGCGCCCTGCTGCGCGGTGAAGTGCAGACGCTGGCGGCCAAGTTGCTGCAGAAGAACCCGGTCGTGTTGCGCTTTGCCAAGCATGGATTCAAGCGTTGCCGCGAACTGACCTGGGACCAGAACGAGGATTACCTGTACGCCAAGATCGACCAGTCCAATGGCCGCGACCCCGAACAGGGCCGTGCCAAGGGGCTCGCACAATTCCTCGACGAAAAATCCATCAAACCCGGCTTGCAGACCTACAAACGCTAGGACGCAAGCCGATGAGCAGCGGCGGTTTCGCGCCTCACGTCCCCGGCGCTGCGCGCCGGGGACGTGAGGCGCGACGGCTGCACCGGACCTGAGCGGGTTCGCCACGTCGAGGCGACGACCACCGGATGCCGCGCCGGGCTGCCATCGCGCCCGAAGGGGCCGCCGCCGTGGGGGCGTGGCCGGGCGCAAACAAGCCGGGTTGTGCAACATCGACCGCGGAGAAGACGATGCAAGAATCAGCCACCAGTCCTGATGCCCGACGTTCGATTTCACGCCTGCTTCGCCCGCAGTCCGTTGCGATCGTTGGCGCATCGCCCACACCCGGGGCGCTCGGCGCCGGTGTCCTTGAGAACCTGGAGCGCAGTCGGTATCCGGGGGAGATTCACCTCGTCAACCCCAAGCGAGCCGACATCAGGGGTCGCCCATGCGTCGCCACCATCGACGCCCTGCCCTTCGGGGTGGACTGTGCCGTGCTCGCCATTCCGCGCTCCGCGGTGCTGGATGCGGTGAAGGCCTGCGCCCGACGCGGGATCGGTAGCCTGGTCATTTTCTCGGCGGGGTTCGCCGAGGGCGGGCCCGGTGGCCGGGAAGATCAGGCGGAAATCGCGCGCATCGCCGATGAACATGGCATGGTCGTCGAGGGACCGAACTGTCTGGGCATGGTCAATTACGTCGATGGGATTGCGCTGACCTTCGTGCAGACCCAGCCCCAACGACTTGCCGGGCGCCGGGGCATCGCGATCGTCTCGCAAAGCGGAGCCATGGCGGCAGTCCTCGGCGTGAGCTTCACGGCACGCGAGCTTGGCCTGTCGTTCTCCATCTCGACGGGCAACGAGGCTTGCAGCAGCGTCGAGGACTATGTCGACGCGCTGCTCGACGAGCCGAACACGCATGCCATCACGATGATCGTCGAGCAGTTCCGCAAACCCAACCGGTTCCTGGCTCTGGCCAGGCGAGCGCGCACGCTGGGCAAACGCATCGTCCTCCTCCACCCGGGGCGCAGCCGTGCGGCGCGTGCATCGGCGGTGACGCACACCGGGGCCATGACGGGCGACTACGCCGTCATGCGCTCGCTGGTGGCACGCACGGGAGTGATCCTGGTCGACAGCCTCGAGCAGTTGCTCGACGTCTCCGAGATCGTTCTGCGCAGTCCGGCCTTGCCGACTCGCCACTGCGCCGTGATGACCGAGTCTGGAGCATTCAAGGCGCTGGCGCTGGATTTGTGCGAACAGCTTGGGTTGGAACTCGCGCAACTGAGCGCGACGGCGCAGGCCGGACTGATCGAAGCCCTTCCCGACTTCATCCCTCCGAGCAATCCCCTGGACCTCACGGCGCAGGCCCTGGTGGATCCGGACCTCTACCGGCGCACGCTGGCCGTCTTGCTGAACGAGGATCAGGTCGGCTGCGTTGTCCTGGGGATCATCCTCACGGACAAGAGCACCTGCGATCTGAAGTTGCCACACATCCTCGGTGCACTGCAATCCCTCGCGCCCAGGAAGTGCATCGTCTTTGCCGGGCTGGACGAGGGCGCTGCCGTCCCCTCGGCTTATGTGGACGAGTTCCGCGCGCAAGGCGTCCCGTTTTTCACCTCGGCCGAGCGCGCGCTGCGCGCCGTGTCCTGCCTGGCCGCTCCGACCCCTGCAGACCCTGGCCCTCCCGGCGCACAGGAGGCTGTGCCGCTGCTCGCCGATGCAACCGGCGTCCTTGCGGAATACACGAGCAAGGAAGTGCTGCGCAGCCTGGGCATCCCCGTGCCTGCGGGCAGGTTGGTGCGCCGTCTCGACCAGGCGCTGGCCGCAGCCGCTGCCGTCGGCTACCCGGTGGTGTTGAAGGCCCAGTCCCCGCACCTGGCGCACAAGAGCGACGCCGGCGGGGTCGTGCTCGGGTTGGAAACGCCGCAGGCGCTCGAACGCGGCTGGCAGCTTCTGCACGCCAACATGGCGGCAGCTCGTGCGGGCCTGGAGCTGGATGGCGTGCTGGTGGAGCGCATGTGTCGCAAAGGCCTCGAGCTGATCGTCGGCGCACGCAACGACCCGGACTGGGGCCCCGTGCTGCTGGTCGGCTTTGGTGGCGTGCTGGCCGAGTTGCTGCACGATGTGAGAACGATTCCGGCCAATCTGTCGGCCGCCGACATCGCCATGGAGCTGGCCGGCCTGAAAGGTGCCGACTTGTTTGACGGCTTGCGCGGCGAGAAGGCGCTGGATGTCGCTGCAGCCGCGAGCCTCGTGGCCCGGGTTGGACGGCTGATCCGCGCCGACACACGCATCCTCGAAATCGACGTCAATCCGGTCGTGGTCTATCCGGCCGGAGAGGGCGCGGTTGCGCTGGATGCGCTCATCGTCATGGCGCCGGCATGAGCCTGGAGTCGACCTCGGCACGGCGGCCGGGCCGGGCCGGAATGCCCGCGTTCTGCGCAACCACCGTTTCGTGACGTCGACCGCGACGCCGGTTTCTTGGCTGCCGTGCCGGCACGCGCAGACTCACGCCTTGAGCCGATAGCCGGTCTTGAAGATCCAGGCCACGATCGCCAGCGACATGAGCAGGAACGCCAGCGTCATCCCCAGGCTGATGCCGATGCTGACATCGGCCAGGCCGTAGAAGCTCCAGCGAAAGCCGCTGATCAGGTAGACCACCGGATTGAACAAGGCCACCGTGCGCCAGAATGCAGGCAGCATGTCGATGGAGTAGAAGCTGCCGCCCAGGAAG
>JAJZDV010000055.1 GCA_021846025.1 Pseudomonadota bacterium | reverse complement strand
GAAACGGACCACCACAGGTCACCCGCGTGGGCGCTTGGAGCGCCGAAAACGGCGGCAGCTGATGCCAGTCCAAGCAGGGTTTGTCGCAACATGATGGATCTCCCAAGTTGTAGCCTTCAACGCCGTGGCTTGAGGCTGTGCTGACAACCACGAGCAAATTTTTTGCCTTCGCCACGCAACCATGGCCGCCGGCTTTTCCGGCGGCCATGGCGCAGCCCGCTGCTAGCATGTATCGACCCGATCAAGAGGCAAAAAACCGTGGGAACTCAGAGGGATACGTGCTTGCCCAGGTCATCCAGCATGGCTTCTGCGGTGATCCGGGCAATGTCCACCATGACCACCGACCGGGTGATGTGGCGGCTGGTCCGTGCTCGTGCCGCTGTCGGGTTGGGCGGGCCCGACGGCCATGCCTGCCTGATCGCGCGCTGCGTGGCGGCCTGGGCCTGGGGTGGGAGTCGATCATGACCCCATCGCGTGCATGCAAGTGCCCGGCAGCTCCGACCGGGGGCGCGCTGGCGTTGCAGACATGGCGCACCCTGATGCGCCATGTCTGGTTCAAGTCCATCGGCACCACGGCGTTCACCTGGGTGTTCTTTCTGGCCTATTTCGACTTGCTCAGACATCCGCACGGAATGGTCACGGTCATGCCCATGACGGCCCTCGACCATTGGATCGGGCTCCAGCCCTGGGCCCTGCCGTTTTATTTTTCCCTGTGGCTGTACGTCAGCCTGCCACCGGCCTTGATGGCGACGCGGCGCGAGATCGCAGGGTATGGCGCGCGCATGGCCATCGTCTGCCTCATCGGCCTCGGGGTGTTCTATGTCTGGCCGACCCGGGTGCCTGTATTTCCCATCGACTGGGCACGGCATCCCGACTTTGCCATTCTGCGCGGGGTCGATGCGGCCGGTAACGCCTGTCCGTCCCTGCACGTGGCCACGGCGGTGTTCGCCGCGTTCTGGCTGGACTGGATGGCGCCAGCGTTGGGCTTTGGCCAGCGCTGGCGTCGTATCAACGTCGTGTGGTGCGTGCTGATCGTCTACTCGACCCTGGCGACCAAGCAGCATGTCGTGGTCGACGCACTGGCGGGAGCGTTGCTCGGCGCATCCGTGGCCTGGTTCACGCGGCCGCGCGCGTCCTCACGCTTCGCCAGTGCCACACGGGCTGCGCCGAGTCATTGACGCCATGGCCCTTCCCGATGCCGATCCCGTCGCGCTGGGCATCGTCACGTCCCGGGCCTGCTGCACGGCTTGAACGGCACCATGCCGTGGGTTGCGATGCGAGTCCTCGGCAGGCCGCTGCTTGCCCTCGGCGCAGCAAGAATTTGGCTTGGCGACCCCCGGCGTCGCCGCACTTGACGGAAAATCGCCCTTTTCACTTCATTTCCCATGCAACCCACGGATCCACCCAGCAGCCCCAAGGCTTCCAACTTCCTGCGCCAGATCATCGAGGCCGACCTGGCGAGCGGGCGTGATGTCGGGCGACGCTTCGCCGGTGTGCCGGGGGACGCGCAGCAATTGGCCGCAGCGCCGTTCGATGCCGCGCGCATCCGCACCCGCTTCCCGCCCGAGCCCAATGGTTATCTGCACATCGGCCATGCCAAGAGCATCTGTCTGAATTTCGGCTTGGCGCAAGACTACGGCGGTGTGTGCCACCTGCGCTTCGACGACACCAATCCCGAGAAGGAAGATGACGAATACGTCCATGCCATCCGCGACGCCGTGCGCTGGCTGGGTTTCGACTGGGTGGCTGGCGGTGTGCATCACGAGTACTTCGCCAGTGACGATTTCGAGTGCATGTGGCGCGCTGCCTGCGCCCTGATCGATGCCGGCCTGGCCTATGTCGACGAGCAGAGTGCCGAGACGATGCGCCGCAACCGCGGCACCCTCACCGAACCCGGTGTGGCCAGCCCCTGGCGTGACCGCCCAGCCACCGAGAGCCGGCAACGCTTCGAGGCGATGCGCGCCGGCCAGCACCCGGAAGGCAGCATGGTGCTGCGGGCGAGAATCGACATGGCCTCGCCCAACATCAACCTGCGCGATCCGGCCATCTACCGCATCAAGTTCGCCGAGCATCACCGCACCGGCAACACCTGGTGCATCTATCCGATGTACACCTTCGCCCACCCGATCGAAGACGCGCTGGAGCGCATCAGCCACAGCATCTGCACGCTCGAATTCGAAGACCAGCGTCCCTTCTACGACTGGGTCCTGGGCAAACTGGCCGATCTCGGCGTGCTCGCCCGGCCGTTGCCGCACCAGCACGAGTTCGCCCGCCTCAACCTCGCCTATGTCGTCACCAGCAAGCGCAAGCTGGCGCAACTGGTGAACGAAGGCTACGTCGCCGGCTGGGACGACCCGCGCCTGCCCACCATCGCCGGGCTGCGCCGTCGTGGTTACACCGCGGCCAGCCTGCGCGCGTTCGCCGAGCGCATCGGCGTGACCAAATCCGATTCATGGATCGACTACGCCACGCTCGAGGGCGCGCTGCGCGAAGACCTCGATCCGCTGGCTCCGCGCGCCATGGCCGTGCTCGACCCCGTCAAGCTTGTGCTCACCAACTGGGACGCGTTGATGGGCGCCGGCATGCTGGATGATTGCCAGGCCCCCGTGCATCCGCATCATCCCGAGTGGGGCGTGCGCCATTTCAGGTTCGGCCGCGAGCTGTGGATCGAGCGCGACGACTTCGTGCTCGATCCACCCAAAGGCTTCTTCCGCCTGTTCCCCGGCAGCCGTGTGCGCCTGAAATACGGCCATGTGATCGAGTGCACCGGTGCCACGCAGGACGCGCAGGGCAGGGTGACCGAAGTGCAGGCCATCCTGGTCGCCGACACCAAAAGCGGCACGCCCGGAGCCGCCGCAGTGAAGGTCAAGGGCGTCATCACCTGGGTGGCCGTGGCCGATGCCCTGCCGGTCGAAGTGCGTCTGTACGAGCGCTTGTTCACCGAGGCCCAGCCGGATGCAGGCGGGCGCGATTTCCTCTCCGTGCTCAATCCCGAGAGCCTGCGCATCGTGCAGGCCTGGGTCGAACCCGGCCAAGCCTCGACCCAGCCGGGGCAGAGCGTGCAGTTCGAGCGCCACGGCTATTTCGTCGCCGACGCGAAAGACCATGCCCCTGGCCGGCTGGTGTTCAACCGCACCGCCACGCTCAAGGACGGCTGGGGCAAGTGAGCCGGCCATGAACCGCGCGCTCACCGCCCCGGACGAGGCTGTTGCAGGTTTTCTTGCCGGCCAAGAAGCTGCGGTTGGCCATCATGCCGACGCCGCACAGCGCTTGCGCACGGCAGGCTACGTCGTGCTGCCGGCCACCGAATTGGCGGCCTTGTGCGGCCTGGATCCGCAAGCCTGCGACCAGGCCGCTGCCTACTGGCACGCACTGCCGCCGGACAGCTATCTGAAAGACGGCGGGCATTACCGCAGCCGCCGCCACACCAGCTACATCCACAGGCTGCAGGCAACGGCGGACGAGCGCGCGTTGGTCGTGGCCCCGCACCGTGCCCATTACCAGCCCACCACGTACAACGCCCTGCATGGCGGCATGTTGCGCTGGTATGCGCCGTTCGACGCGGAACTGCTCGCCTCACCCTGCATGACGGCACTGCTGCTCGGGCTGGGGCGCCTGTTCGCGCAGTTGCGGCCCCAGCGTCAATGGTTTGTCGAGGCCCATCAATTCCGCATTGATACTCACGAGGGCATCGGCCGCCCAACGCCCGAGGGTGCACATCGCGATGGGGTCGACTTCGTCGCCGTCATCCTGGTGCAACGCCATGGCATTCGCGGCGGCGAAACCCGCGTGTTCCAGGCCGATGGACCGCACGGCGTGCGCTTCACCCTGCAGCAACCGTGGAGCGCACTGCTGATGGACGACAGCCGCGTGATTCACGAATCCACCCCCATCCAACCCACGGACGCGGCTGAAACAGGCTGGCGCGACACGCTTGTGCTGACCTGGCGCGCGGGGGGGTTTTTGGAGCCCGGCCCAGTCTGAGAGAGCCAGGCGGAGGCGCCGTGGTGCAACGGCCCGGGTGAAGCGTTCCTGGGCACGGCTTATGCTTGCGGGCTGTCTGCGGACTTTTTCCTCAGGCAGCTTTTTGATCGTTGGAGATCGCATGCGTACACGCTTTCCCGCCACCCTGATTGCAGGCGACGGCATCGGGCCCGAGATCATGGACGCGACGCTGGCCGCGCTCGACGCGCTGCAAGCGCCGTTTGACTGGGACGTGCAGGTGGCCGGGCTGGCCGGGGTGCATGCCGCCGGGGATCCGTTGCCGCCGGCCACCCTCGACAGCATTCGCCGCACCCGCCTGGCGCTCAAGGGCCCGCTGGAAACGCCGTCAGGCGGTGGCTACCGCTCCAGCAATGTGCGCCTGCGCGAGGCCTTCAAGCTCTACGCCAACATGCGCCCGACCAAGACCATGGTGCCCGGCGGGCGCTTCGACGGCATCGACCTGCTGGTGTTCCGCGAGAACGTCGAGGGGCTGTACATGGGCTATGAGCATTACATCCCGATCAACGATGACCCGCACGCCGTGGCCATCGCCACCGGGGTGAACACGCGCCAGGGGGCGCTCAACATCCTGAACTACACCTTCCAGACCGCCATTGCCCTGGGGCGCAAGAAAGTGACGGTGGTGCACAAGGCCAACATCATGAAGGCGCTCACCGGCATCTTCCTGGAAACCGCCTACCAGCTGCATGGCGAGAAGTACGCCGGGCAGATCGATCTGGACAACGTGATCGTCGACGCCTGCTGCATGAAGCTGGTGATCAACCCCTGGCAATTCGACACCTTGGTGACGACCAACCTGTTCGGGGATATTTTGTCGGATCTGGCCGCCGGGCTGGTGGGCGGGCTGGGCATGGCACCGGGCGCGAACATCGGCCACGATGCGGCCATCTTCGAGGCGGTGCACGGCTCGGCGCCCGACATCGCCGGCAAGGGCCTGGCCAATCCCATCGCGCTGATGCTGGCGGCGGCGCTGATGCTCGATCACGTCAAGCTCCACGACAAGGCTGCGCGCCTGCGCCAGGCCATCGCCGCCACGCTCAATGCCGACAATGTCCGCACCGGCGACCTCGGCGGCAAAGCCAACACCAAGACCTTCACCGCCGCCATCGTCAGCCGGATCAAGAGCGGCTGAATCTGCCGCGCGGCATCCACCGCGCAGACATGCAGGGCAGGGCTGGGATGACCGGGTTGCCGGGCGCCAGGCATGGCCGCCTCCGCCGGCCGCCATCAGACCCAGGTGGGGACGTCGTCATCCGCGGTGCGCACCACGGATGACGTTGAGCACCACAGGGTAAATCTGCTGTTGCCAGCGCTTGCCGCTGAACACGCCGTAATGCCCCACGCCGGGCTGGACATAGTGGGTGCGCTGGTAGGGGCGGATGTTGCAGCAGAGGTCCTGAGCAGCCAGGGTCTGGCCGAGTGCGCAGATGTCGTCACGCTCACCTTCCACCGTGAGCAACGCGGTGTTGCGAATGGCTGCGGGCCTGACCGGGCGGCCGCGGAAGGTAAGGGCGCCGCGCGCAAGGTCGTACTCCTGAAACACCTTTTGCACGGTTTCCAGGTAGAACTCGGCTGGCAGATCGGCCACGGCGAAATATTCTTTGTAGAACGTGCGCGTGGACCGTGCACGGTCGGTATTGCCCTCCACCAGATCGTCGAAATACTGGCGAAACATGTCGGTGTGGCGCTCCAGGTTCATGTTGAGAAACGCCGTGAGCTGCAAAAAGCCCGGGTAGACCTCGCGTCCGGCACCTTTGCATTGCAGCGGCACCGGGCTGACCAGGTTGCTCGCGAACCACGCGATGGGCCTGGAGGTGGCCAGCAGGTTGACCCCGGTGGGGCTGATGCGGCAGTCGACGGGTCCGGCCATCAGGGTCAGGCTGGCGGGTGTGGCGGGGTGGCGGTCCTCGGCCATCAGCGCGGTGGCGGCCAGCGCCGGCACACTGGGCTGGCAGATGGCCATGAGGTGAGAACCAGGGCCGATGCATTCGAGGAAGTGCATCAGGTGCTCGGTGTATTCGTCCAGACCGAAGCGGCCCTCCCGCAGCGGCACATCGCGGGCGTTGTGCCAGTCGGTGATGTACACATCATGGTCCTGCAGCATCGTGCGTGCGGTTTCGCGCAGCAGCGTGGCGAAGTGCCCGGACATGGGCGCGACGAGGAGCACGGCCGGCCCCGGCTGATCCATGTCCTTGCGAAAATGCAGCAGGGTGCAGAAGGGTGTGGCGGCAGCCGGCTCTGCATGCACGGCGATGGTGCGTCCGTCATGCTCCAAGGAGTCGATCTGGAAATCAGGGCGCTGGTGCGTGAGGCGCGCCAGCGCCAGCACCTCGAATGCGGCCGACATCTTGCGCAACGGCATCCACTCGATCAGACCGAGGCGGGCATCACGGCACGCCGGTGCGGCCATGCGCGTGAACTCGCGCAGGGGCCAGAGCATGTCGGCCTGGTTTTCGTAAGCTTGGTAGAGCATGGCGGTCTCACGGATTGAAACGGCGCTACCGGTTGCGGCCGTCTTGGCGCGCTGTGTCGATGGCTGGAGTCGGTGTCAAGCAAGCAAGTTTCAAGCCATTTGCCGGCGTCTCGCGCGAGGGCGGCCGTTCGCCGAGCGGCACCGGCATGGGCTGGCAGCGTTCGCTGGCACAGCGTTTGCTTGGCCTTGGGTGGACCCGGCAGGCCCCAGGTCTTGCCCTACACCCAGCGGAGACGAGGTCATGGCGCGCGCCACACTCAGCATCAGCAGCAAGAACTATTCGTCCTGGTCGCTCCGGGGATGGTTGCTCGCCAGGTTCGCCAAGCTGGATTTTGACGAAATCCTGGTCTCGCCCGACGACGCTGACGCACGTCAGGAATTGTTGCTGCTGTCGCCGTCCATCTTGGTGCCGTGCCTGAGGCACAACGGCATCAAGGTCTGGGATACGCTGGCCATCGCCGAGTACCTCAACGAAGTCAAGCCCAAATCCGGCCTGCTGCCCGAAACCCTGGCAACGCGTGCCCATTGCCGCGCCATTTGTGGCGAGATGCACTCCGGCTTCGCCAACCTGCGTTCGGCCCTTCCGATGAACCTCAAAGCCCATTACCCCGGGTACAAGGTATGGGCCCGCGCGCAGGCCGACATCGACCGCATTCTCGCCATCTGGCACGACTGCCTGGAGACTTACGGCGGTCCATTCCTGTTCGGCAGGCGCGGCATGGCCGACGCCATGTACGCCCCGGTGGTGACCCGATTCATGACCTACGACGTGGCGCTCGACGGCTCCTGTACGGCGTATGCCGCGCGCATCATGGCGCTGCCGGACATGCGGGAATGGATGGCCGCCGCGAGCCTGGAGCACACCGACATCGATGAACTCGACATGGAGTTCTGAGGTCGCGCGACGCGCTCACCAGCGCCGATCCTGCGCGGCGGTTCCGCTGTGCGCCTGAGAAGGGGGCGCAGCTTGCCGTCATGACGACCTTCGATGATGCAACTGCCCGCGGGGGCCTCGAGGTAACACGGCGGCCCGCCGGCAATGAACTTGGCCAAGGTCGTGCCGCCGTGCACGACCTTCACCGGCACAGGGGCCAGAGACTCCCCTTGTGTCCCCTTCACCATCCAGGCCCCGAGGTTGAACTTCGCCGCCGAGCCTGCATGTTCTGCGCGAACCCTGGCCGAGACCGCCGCAGACGCACGGGAAGGACCCCTGGGTGTGGATGGTCGCGGCCAGGGTGTGCGAGGCAGCCAGCGGCAAGAAGGGCGCCCCCGGGAGGGCGACATGGCACTTGGCCGTTGAACGATTCTTCATGATGACGACTCCTTGGAGGCACAGGAATCGCCGTCCTGCGCCGGCAGCCGTCCGGCAGTCCGAGCCAGCCTGATGGGCCGACGCGCACAGGATGCGGTCTGGCTTCATCGGATGGGTCGACGGCGTGGTCGGTTTCCCGTTGCCGGCTCTGAGGCCAGGCGCATGCTCGATTCAAGCCGGATCGAATCGCACGCCGCGATCGGCCGGTCGATGGCGCGTGGCATGCGAGCCCCAGCGCCCCGGCCAGGGGGCGCTACGGAAGCTTCGGGCGGAATTGAAACGGCGGTGTTCCAATCCAGATGGCGGCGGTGCTGGACTGGCCATGGCCGCGCAGTGATGTCGAACCGAACATTGAGGAGTGCTTCATGCAACGCGCAACTTCGCGGCCGGCAGGCTTGCAAAGCTCGGCAGAGGCCGCCGAGTCGGCCTTTTACGAGGCCCTGCAACAGGCCGATGTGGACGCGCTCATGCGGGTCTGGGCCGACGAGGACGATCTGGTCTGCGTGCATCCTGGCGGCCCGCGCCTGGTTGGCACGGCTGCCATACGCGCCAGCTTCGAGCAACTGCTCGCGGCTGGCCCGGTGCGCATCACCCCCGAGCGGGTGCTGCGCACCGTGACACTGGGGGGCGCCGTGCACAACGTGGTCGAGCGCGTGCTGGTGCAGGGCGATCCGGGCGAGCCGCGGCTGGCCTTCGTGCTGGCCACCAATGTCTACGTCAAGACGCCCGACGGCTGGCGCCTGGTGCTGCACCACGCCAGCCCCGGTACGGTGCAAGAAGCGGCTGAAGTCATGGCGACGTCCGAGCGCCTGCATTGAAGCCTGGCCACGACGCGATGGCTCCAGTCGCCGGCGCGACCGACCCCGCCATCTCCGCCCCCGTTCCAGGCGCCATGAATGCGTGCATGCGGCCGCCGCTGCCCCTCTACGCCGCGCCGCGCTGGCTGCCTGGAGGCCAGGCACAGACCATCTGGCCGGCACTGTTTTCACACCCTGCGCGGGAACGCACGACGGCCCGGGGTTTTTCCGTGTCCATGGGATGGTGGCGACCCGGCAAGGATCTGGTCGGGCTGGCGGCAGCGCGCGACCCGGCGCTTGCCTGGATGCGCGAGCGCTGGGAGACGCCCGATGGTGACTTCATCGACGTCGATCGCATCGATCCCGTCGCAATGGCTGCACGCGAGGCTGTCGCAGCACCCGAACCCAGGCCGCTGCTGGTGCTGTTTCATGGTCTGGAGGGCTCGTCGCGCAGCCACTATGCACTGGCCTGCGCGCAGGCCTGCCGGCGCGCAGGCTGGAGCTTGGCCGTGCCGCATTTCCGCGGTTGTTCCGGCGAACTCAACCGTGCTCCCCGCGCCTACCACTCGGGTGACTGGGAGGAGATCGACTGGATACTTCGGCGGTTCCGCCGTTCGCATGCCGGTCCCCTCTGCGCCGCCGGCATCTCGCTTGGCGGCAATGCCTTGTTACGCTGGGCTCAGGAGGCAGGCACACAGGCTGCCGCCGTCATTCAGGCCGCGGCCAGCGTCAGTGCCCCGCTGGACTTGGTCGCGGGTGGGGCAGCCATTTCCCGCGGCTTCAACCGCCGGGTGTACACGCCCATGTTCCTGCGTACGCTCAAACCCAAGGCGCTGGCCATGATCCGCCGGCATCCGGGCCTGGCCGATGCGCACGCCGTTGCCGCAGCACGCGACCTGCACGACTTCGACAACGCGTTCACCGCGCCTGTGCACGGCTTTCTGAATGCCGACGACTACTGGCGCCGCGCCTCCAGCAAACCCCGCCTGGCCAGCATTCGCTTGCCGACCCTGGTCATCAATGCCCGCAACGATCCCTTCCTGCCAGCGGCCGCCCTGCCGGCGGCCGGCGAGGTCGCCCCCGGTGTGTGGCTTGAGCAACCCGAACACGGCGGTCATGCCGGCTTTGCCCAGGGCGCCATCCCGGGCCATCTGGCATGGATGCCGCAACGCCTGCTGCACTTTTTTCAGCGGGGCACCTGAGTCTGACGCTGCCTCTGGATCGACAACGGCTATGGATGAACTGGTTCGCAAGGCTCTGCTGCGTTGGCCCCATGTTCCGGCCTGCACCGGCTGGCTGGCGCTGGATGCGCGCGGGCAATGGTGGATCCGCGACGCCGAGATCCACCCCTGGCCGCGTGATGCCCAGGGCCGGCTCGACAAAACCGGAGCCAGCCTCGTGCGGCACCCCAAATTGCTCGACTTCATCCAGCGCAATTACGCCGCGGATGAACACGGCTACTGGTTTTTTCAGAACGGGCCGCAGCGGGTTTATGTGGATCTGGAAGCCGCGCCGCTGGTGCTGCGCCTGCAGATTGGCGATGACCCCTGCGACCTGCCGCGCTGGCAGACCCACACCGGCCGGCCCTGTGACATCCGCGCCGGGTATGTCGATGCCAGCGGCCGGCTGTTTTTTGCCAGCAGCGAAGGCCCGGGCATTCTCCATAGCCTGGATACCTGCCTTCTGGCGCCCTGGCTGGACGATGCGCTCCACCTGCTGACTCTGCCCGGGCTCGAGCCCATGGTTCTGGCGGCCATGCCGGACCAGGACTTGCGCAGCCGTCTCGGTTTTCGCATCCTGCCATCGGCGCATGCCGATGGCAGGATGGGGTCAGCGCTCAGCGCGTGACCGGTTGTTGCCCAGCCGAGGCCTGCGCACTTGAAGCCAGCTTGAACGCGGCGTCAGGGCCGTCTCCGTCCCGGTGTTGCTGGTGCTGGGATGCGTCGCATCCGCGTCGAGGGCGGCGGGGCACCCATCCGCGTCGGGCGGGCAAGCGGGCAACGCCTGAGGAAGGAGCAAGCCGGAGAGTCGGTCAAGCCCGGGTCGACCCGGCCTGACCGGCTTGCCAGGCTCCAGGTGCGGCCCGGTGCCAGGCGTTCGGCCATGACCTACTCGAAGCCGTGCATCTGCGAGAGGACGTGGGCATACATGCCGCCATCGCAGGCAAGATTGGCGCCTCGAATCCAGGCGCTCGGTGAGGAGCAGAGAAAAGCAACCACAGGGGCGATGTCCTGGGGCGTTCCTGGACGATCCATGACCTTCATGTCCTCCTCGGCGCGCGCGCCGAGGGTTTGAATGAAATCGGCAAGTATCGGGGTCTGAACCGGGCCGGGACTGACGCAGTTCATGCGGATGCCGCGATCACGCCACGTCCAGCGGTTGCGCAGGGTCCAGACGATGAGCGCCTCCTTGGACAAGAAATAGCTGCGTGCATCGTCGATCCGGTGAGCCTCGCAGAACGTCTCGACCTCGGCGAATGCGCGCAGCGCCATGAGGGCGCGAACCGTATCGGCAGCCTGTGCCCAACCGAGTCCGGCCAGCGAAGCCAGATTGACGATGGAGGCCCCGTTGTTCATCTGTCCGATCAGGGCCTCGGTGAAAGCACGCAAGCCCAGAAAGTTGACGCGCAGGACCGCTGCGGCACTGCGCGTGGGGGGCAGTCCGGCGATGTTGCACAGCGCGTCGATCCCGCCGCCCACCGCGGCCGCGGCATGCGCGATGGAAGCAGGGTCGGACAAATCGGCCCGTACAAAATGATCCACGCCCTCTGCAGGGTTGCGGTCGACACCGACGACCGTGGCCCCTTCGCGCTTCAACTCCTTGACGGTTTCCGCACCGATGCCCGATGCTGCGCCGGTCACCACGATCTTCGTATGAAGCAGTCGCATCTTGATCTCTCCTGGATTCGAGGCGGGCTCAGAACGGGTAATGGCGCGGCGTCGTCTGCACGCTGATCCAGCGCAGTTCGGTGAACTCGTGCACACCGGCCTTGCCGCCGAATCGGCCATAGCCGCTGCCTTTGACGCCGCCAAAGGGCATCTGCGCCTCATCGTGGACGGTCGGTCCGTTGATGTGGCAGATCCCGGATTCGATGCGCCTGGCCACGTTCATGGCACGCGCTACGTCGCGCCCGAACACAGCGGCGGACAGTCCGTATTCGTTGTCGTTGGCACAGGCAATCGCCGCCTCGATGCCCTTGACCCGCACGATCGGCTTGACCGGGCCGAACGATTCGTCGTGAAAAATGCGCATGCTTGCCGTGACGTGATCCAGCAGGGTGGCGGGCATGAGCGTGTTGTCGGCCTTGCCGCCGCAGACCAGGGAAGCCCCTCGGGCCAGTGCGTCGTCGATGAGGGCGTTGCAACGCTCGACCGTGCTCATGTCGACGACCGAGCCGAGCACGGCCGGGCCCTGGCGCGGATCCCCGAGCGGCAGGCTGCTCGCCTTGGCCGCCAGGCGCGAGACAAAGGCGTCCGCGATGCGCTCGTCGACGATGATGCGCTCGGTCGACATGCAGATCTGGCCGGAGTTCGCGAAGGCGCCAAAGGCGGCGGCATTCACCGCGGCCTCGATGTCGGCGTCGTCGAGCACCACCAGTGGCGCTTTCCCACCGAGTTCGAGCACCGCCGGCTTGAGGTATCGGGCACAGACCGCTGCGATGATCTTGCCCACGCGCGTCGAGCCGGTGAAGTTGACGCGTCGCACGGCCGGATGGGCGATCATGGCCTCCACGACCTCGGCGGCATCGGCCGGCGCGTTGGTGACAAAGTTCACCACACCCGCGGGCAGGCCCGCATCCTGCAGCGCCTCCACGATCAAACCGTGGGTTGCCGGACACAGTTCCGAGCCCTTGAGGACGACCGTGTTGCCGCACGCCAGCGGTGTCGCGATCGCGCGCACACCCAGGATGACGGGCGCGTTCCAGGGCGCCATGCCCAGCACGACGCCGGCCGGTTGACGCACCGCCATGGCCAGATTGCCCGGAACATCCGAGGGAATGACTTCACCGCCGATCTGGGTGGTCAGCGCGGCCGCTTCCAGCAGCATTCCCGCCGCGAGATGCACGTTGAAGCCTGCCCACAAGGCGGATCCGCCCGTTTCTGCGGCAACGGCATGCGCGAAAGCCTCGGCCTTGGCTTCGAGCGACTGCGCGGCCTTCATCAGCATGGCGCGGCGCTCCCCCGGGCCGATGGCGGCCCAGGCGGGGAAAGCCCGCGCGGCCGCATCGACTGCGGCCACGGCATCGGCCGCGCTGGCGGCTGGCGCCGTGGTGGCCACGCTGCCGTCAAGGGGGTTGCGGCGATCGAACGTGGCCCCATGGGCCGCCTGGACACGTTGTCCGGCAATCAGCATCGAAATGGTGTTCACGAATGTCTCCGAAGGGTCTGTGCGGTGAAAGAACAGGTCAGCCAAGGACCGAGAGGCGCAGGGGCGGTTGGCGGATCGGTGCGCCGGTCTGGCTGCCGTCACAGCCGGGCACGCGAACGTCGACTGGCTCGGCTTATTCCTCCGGATCCTTCAGCCCGATGTTGGTCTTGAGGCTGGCCAATCGAAGTCGATAGCCGATCGGAATCAGCCGGATTGGGTAGCGCTGTTCCAGGGCACCCCAGAGGCCGCTGGGGAAGAACAGGGCAAAACCGATGGCCAGGATGCCCAGGCCGATCAGGTACTCGACCCCGGTTCCACCGAATTCGGTCTCGGCGATGAAGAACAGGATGGCGCCGACGATGGGGCCCTCGAATGTGCCCAGGCCACCGACGATCACCATGAACAGCATGTAGGCCGTCCACTGCGGGCTGAAGTAACTGCCGGGCTGGAACGTGATGGACGTTGCCAGCCACAGGGCACCGCCGGCGGCGCAGCCGACGGCAGAAAGGATGAAAAGGACTTGCTTGCTTTTGAACACATTGACGCCGATGGACGCGGCGGCGGTGTCGTCATCGCGAATGGCCTGCAGGGACGCGCCGATCCGGCCGCGCAGCAGCAGGAACAGGGCTCCCATGAGCACGACCAGCAAGGCCAAGGCCATCCAGTAGGTCAAGGCCCTGCGCGCGCCGGGAGCGTAGGCGTTCATGGCGATGAGCGAGGTGCCGGTCGAGCCCTGGATGATGGGATCGGTCGTCACCAGCAGGCGCAGCAACTCCGCGAGCACCCACATGCCGATGGCAAACTCGCCACTGCGCAGCTTGAGCATCAGTTTGCCGAGCGGAATCGACACCAGCCCCACCAGGAGCACGGCGACGACCAGCGCGACATAGACGTTCAGGCCGGCATTCGACAGTCGGATCAAGGCGTAGGCACCCAGGCCGAGAAACGCCTGCTGGCCGATGGACACGAGCCCGCCGTAACCGGCCAGGGCATTCCACATGCTCGCCAGCAGGATGTAGACGAACAAGGTCGTCAGCCGGTCGATGACCTCCGGGGGGAAGAACAACGGCCCGCAGGCGAGGACGCTGAGCACAAGCCCGAGGACCAGCGTGAAAACGGCAGCCTGCGGTGTCCAGCGCTGGATCGAGATTCCTTCCCGCGCGGGGGCCTTGTGCAACGTCCTCATGCCGAGACTCCCTTGGGACGCTCGGAACGCGGCATCGACCAACGGATGCCCAGGCTCTTGAATTCGCCGGCGTAGACCCTGGCGATGAGAATGACGAGGAACACGGCATGGCCGGCGATTTGAAAGCCGATGGGATTGATCTGCGCCCCGATGCTCTGGGCCAGACCCAGGACGATGCCGCCCAGCAGCGTGCCCCAGAGCGAACCGACCCCGCCGATCACCACGGTCTCGAAGGCGAAAAGCAACTGCGACGATCCGGCGTAGGGCGTGAACGTGGCACGCATGGCGAGGAAGACGCCCGCGAGCGTGATCAGGATCATGGCGATGGCGGACGCAGCCGAGTACACGGCGCGGGAATCGATCCCGATCAGGTCGACCGCAGCGGGATCTTCGGCCGTGGCCCGTATGGCCCGCCCCAGGGCGGTGTAGGACAGGATCCCTTGCAGAACGCCCAAGACCACGATGGCCGTGGTGAACGTCAGCACGTCGAGTTGGGAGATGTACAAGTTGCCGTGGACATTCCAGCTCGAATAGGACAGCGCGCCGATGTTCGAGGCGAGTGACTGCGTATCGGCACCGAAGCGCTCGAACAGCAGGTTGTCGATCACGATCGACAACCCGAAGGTGGCCAGGATCGGCACCAGCGCCCCGCCGCGCATGCTCCGCTGCAACAGCAGACGGTTGAGCAGCCAGCCGCCGATGGCCATCACGGGCATCGCGAGCACAAGGGCCAGCACCACATTGGAGGTGACGTGATGGATCAGCGTCAGGATCAGGTAGGCAGCCAGGACTGCCAGGCTGCCGTGTGCCAGATTGACGATGCGCATCACACCAAAAAGAAACGACAGTCCACTGGCCAGGATGGCGTAATAGCCTCCCAGCAGAATGCCCTGGATGATCTGATTCAGCATGGTCTCAATGCCTCGCGCCGGGCTCGCCGCGGTCGAGCCCGAAATAGGCGTCCATGATGGCCTCCCGGCTGATCTCATGGCTCTTGCCCCGCAGCGGAATGCCACCTTCCAGCATGCAGATCACGCGGCTGGAAAAGCGCAGGGCCCGGCCCAGGTCCTGCTCCACCAGCACGATGGTGGTGCGCATGGCCACCAGGCGCTGCAGCGACGCATAGACCTGGTCGACGGCGATGGGCGACAGGCCCAGGGAGATTTCGTCGAGCAGCAGGAGCCTCGGGTTGGTCATCAGCGCGCGGGCAATCGCCGTGCCCTGCTGCTGGCCGCCGGAGAGCTGTCCGGCCAGGGACTTCAGCTTGGGTTTCAATTGCGGAAATGCATCGACGACGCTGTCGATGGTCCATGGTCCCGGTCGGGCGTGCATGGACGCAACCCGGAGATTGTCTTCAACCGTCATGCTGCCGAACAGGCGACGTCCCTCGGGCACCATGGCGATGCCCAGTCGCACCCGCCTCGCCGGCCTCAGCGCGGAGATTTCCGCGCCGTCGAAGACGATGCGCCCTGCATGCGGGGCATGGACCCCGGCAATGCTGCGCAGCAGGGTGGTCTTTCCGGCGCCATTGGCGCCGACGAGCGCGAGGATGTCGCCTTCGTCGCAGGAAAACGAGACATCGCGAACCGCCCTGAGCAGGCCATATCGCGCATCCAGGGATTCGACATCCAGCAAGCTCATGCCGTCATGCTTCCGAGATAGGCGGTGATCACGGCGGGATCGCGCATCACCGCGTCCGGCTCGCCATCGGCGATGATGCCGCCCGACTCCATGCAGATGAGCCGTGTGACGACTTGCAGCAAAACCTGCACCATGTGCTCGATCCAGACCACGGTGATGCCGCGGTCGAGAACTTCGCGGATGATCGCCACCAGCTCCAGCGCCTCGCCGTCGGTCAGGCCGCCGCCGATCTCGTCGAGCAGCAGGACCCGCGGACGGGTCGCCAGAGCCCGCGCCATCTCGAGGCGCTTGCGATCCAGCAGGCCGAGGGTGTCGGCTCGCCGGTTGGCCAGCGTCAACATGCCGCAGAGGTCGAGCGCATCGATGCACACCTCGTGGGCGGCACTGCCCTTGAGTGCGGCGCCGGCTGCCGCAGCGACGTGCAGATTCTCGAACACGGTCATGCCGCCGAACGGTCGGGGCACCTGATGCGAACGCGCAATGCCCAGTCGGCAACGCGCCGGAGCCCCCAGGGCGGTCACGTCGCGGCCTTCGAATTGCACACTCCCCCGGCTCGGCGGATAGGCCCCGGACAGCACGTTGAACAGGGTCGTTTTCCCGGCGCCGTTGGGGCCGACAATGCCCACGGCTTCCCCCTGCCCGATGTCCAGGTTGACCGCGGCGAGGACGACCAGGGCGCCGAAGTGTTTGCCGATGTCCCTGGCCGCCAGAGCGCAGGGCACCCCGTCAACAGGTCGTGGACGGGCGTGCCTTGCTGGCGTCACCGCGGCGCAACCCGCGTGATCAAGCGTACGCAAGCAGTTTGGCCTGGATGGGGACTCTGGGGTCGCAAGCATGTTCGACGATCGGTAGGTCAAGTTTGAAGCGGCTGCCGGGCTTTGACTGGATCCACTGGCAGCCGATGATGGGTGCAGTCGCGACGTTGGGAACAGGCCCCTTGGGGAAGTTGATCCGCCCGACGGTGGTGACGGTATCGAGGACGCGCATGACCTTGGCAAGTGCCGCCTTGTCCTTCGGCGCTCCGCTGTTCTTCAAGGCCGCAAAACCGGCATCGATCAGCGCCATCGAAGCCCCCAGTTGCTGCGTCCACTGCTTGTTGGAGGCTTGCTCGTAGGCATTTGCCAGCTGCATCGAGCTCAAGCCGGTCACGGGCGAGGAATAGGGAAAGACTGGCGACCAATAAGCCCCGGAGGCCAGGTGGTAACCCAGTTCGCCCAGTGCTTCGATATCCGAGGGAAAAAGCCCGAATTTCGCCGGCATCACGATCTTCAGGGTGCGGGTGAGTCCCTGCTGCGCCGCCTGTCGCAAGAAGACGATGAAATCGTTGGGAATCGGCGCTCCGGTCAGAATCTGGCAGCCCTCGCTCTTGAACCGGGCGATCTGCGACGAGTAGTCGGTCGTGCCGTCCTGATAGGCGCCCGGATCGACGATGGTGAAACCGGCCTTGCGCAGATCCGGAATCAGGTGGGCGCGCAACGCATTGCCGTCGGCATCGTTGGGGTAGAGAACACCAACCTTCTTGTTGGTCGGGATCAGGTTCCAGGTCGAGATGTACATCTTGGCGAATTGTTCCGTGCCAAAGGAGAAGTGATACGTCCAATGGAACGGTGAGGGCTGACCGGGTTTCGCACCCCGCCCGTAATACCAGGACTCCCAGGGGTCCACGGTGGACAGGCAGGGCATGCCGGAGGCTTCGCACGCATCGGCAACCGGGTTGACCACTTCCGGGGTGGAGGTGGTCAACATCATGTCGATCTTCTGGTCGTTGAT
Organism: Pseudomonadota bacterium; assembly: GCA_021846025.1. Classification (GTDB taxonomy): domain Bacteria; phylum Pseudomonadota; class Gammaproteobacteria; order Burkholderiales; family Burkholderiaceae_C; genus Thiomonas_A. Next base: position 1,697 of record JAJZDV010000055.1, on the reverse strand, counting down.
CAGGTCTTTCGCAAGCTGGCTGGCACGCGAGGGATCGGACTGCGTATCGCGGCCCAGCAACTCGAAGGCATAGGTCTTGCCGGCGATCTCGATCTTGCCGCCGGTCTTCTTGCGCACCAGATCGAGCACGAACGGATCAGCCTCGCCAAACCCGGCAAGCGGTCCGGTCAACGGACTGATGAACCCGATCTTGAGGTTGCCGGCAACGGCGGGTTGCGCGCTGGCGCTTCCCGCGGACCACGGCAGCAGCGTGCTGGCAACACCGGCGCCTGCCAAGGTGACGAACTGGCGCCTGGAGGCGTCGATGGACATGTGCTGCTGCGTTGTGGGGTCTTGAGGTTGCATGAGGGGTCTCCGTATTGGGTCAGACTTCGGGGTGCGCCAAGAAACCGGGAAGTTTGCGACCGGCGCCGCATCGGCCGGTTGTTGCATGCTAGATCGTGAATGTCATGGGCGGTATCGTGCCCAGCGTCATGGTGCCGGGCGCGGCAAGCTCCCTCAGAACGGATGAATCCAGTGAAGGTTCAGAACCGTGCCGCGGGTGTGGTTTTGGGCGCTGGTCTGGAAATACAGATTGGCGGCCCAGATGTTCCTGGGGCCGGCCTTCCAGAACAGGCCTGGACCCACGGCCAAGAGCTCCGCCTTGCCCGTGTCACCGAATTGCAGGCCGTTGTCGGAACTCCCGTTGGTGTAGTTGTAGACATCGTTGGTGAATTGCTTGAGGTAATACCCATTCAGGCCAACGTTCAGGTCGGGACGCACCGCATAGGACGCGGTGAAGTTCACCCACGCAGCCTGACCGGCTTGGGTACTGGAGACGCTGGGAGGCAGGGCGTTGGGGCTGTTGTTGGACAAGTTGTAGAGGTAATTCACGCGCAAGCTCACCTCGGTTTTGGGCGTGGGCAGCCAGGTGCCGGCCCAATACGGATTGAGCGACCAGAAGTTGGCCCCCGGATTGATGTCGGTGGATGTGCTGTAGCGGCCGATGGGCGCGATGACGTCGAATTCCACGCGCTGCGAGTACACCGGGCGGCCACCGCTGATGACGGGGTTGAACTGCAGATAGGCACCCAGCGTCAGGTCGCCGAAGCCGTCGGCAGAGTTGAGCTTGACGGGTGAGTTGGCATCGAAACCGGTGTTGAAGTGCAGCAGCGGCAGCAGGCCGGTGAAACCGAGATGTGCACTGCCGTTGAACAACGTCTGGCTGGTGGTGTAGGCCAGCTGGTTGAGCATCAGGACGACATCGATCTTCGGGTTCTTGAATGCCGGTGAGTCGTTGCCGCTGTTGTCCTCGATGTGATGGAGCTGCGAATACTGGTAATAGCCCAGATACGTCCAGCCCGGCTGTGTGGCCCCGAAGCCATCGAAGAAACTCGTCCCGCCGAGGTTGATTCCGGCGGGTTCCAGGTTGCCGGCCTGGGCCGTTGATAGGCCGAGGGCGCATGCCGTGGCGATGCATAACCCCGCAAGCTGAGTTTTCGTTGCCATCTTGTCTCCTGTCGTTGGAAGGTGCTTGGTCCGGTCGGGTGAGCCCGACCGGTCTTGACGTTGATCGTCAATTGCGTTTTTGCACGGAGGCCCGGCGACGGCGCGGCTTGTGTCGAAGCTCTCGCGCCGGATGCCGCACCAGCCTGTGACAGCATTATGTGGATGGCACTTTGTTTGTCGTAGCGGGGCAGAAACGCTAGCAGTTATCA
>JAJZDV010000054.1 GCA_021846025.1 Pseudomonadota bacterium | reverse complement strand
TCAAGCCGGCGCGCTGGCAAGCGGTGTCGAAGCCCTGCACGAGATGTTCCCGGTAGCTGGCATCCGGGCGCGGCAGGACGATGGCCAGGCGGCGTCGCCCGCGCGCCACCAGGCTGGCAACGGCATCGGCCGCGAACGCGGCATTGTCGAAATCCACCGTGGCATGCGGCGTGGGCAGGCGCGTGCGTCCGTGCGAGATGCAGGGATAGCCGCGTTCCTGCAGCAAGCGTAGGCGCGCGTCCTGCGGTGCCGTGTGCGTGAGCACGGCACCGTCGGCCAGGCGGCGCTGCAGCAGGTAGCGTGTGGTGTCCAGCGGGTCGGTCTGCGCCGGCTCGGGGAGCACCAGCAAGTGGTAGTCGCTGTCCCAGACGGCTGCACTCAGCCCTCCCAGCAACGGCATGAACCCGGGCTGCAAGGCTGCACGCGGATCCATCAGGTAGGCCAGCGTTTTCGAGCGCCCGGTCTTGAGGCGCACCGCCGTCGGGTCGCGGGTGTACCCCAGGTCCTGCGCGGCGGCCAGCACGCGCGCCCGGGCTTCGGCCGACACCTGCGTCGAGCGGCTCAAGGCGCGTGACACCGTGGCCAGCGACAGGCCGGTGGCCTGGACCAGGGTGTGCAAGGTGGGTTTGTCCGGCATCGAAGGTGCGATTGGGATCTCAGGCTGGCATTATGGAAACGTTTCCATGGAAAGTCAACCGCGGCTAGGCCTGGGTGCTGTGCCCATGTCAACAGCCCAAAATTTGCGTTGTGCGCTGCATCCTATGTATTTTTACGACAGCCAACCCGCGGGCCTTTCGAATCCAAGGCACGCCGCTTTGCTCGCTCATGTCGTCCATTGATGCGCCGGATTTAGGGTAAATCCTAGGGAACTAAAAACGTAGTATTGCTACATTGCAACAACGCATCCAGCACCAGTAACCCTCATCACGATGCGGCACCCGCCAGCCTTGCGTATGGCGGCTTGTTTGTAGGCCAGGACCATGGCTCGAGTCATGGCTTGGAAAAACATCCAATCGACTAGGAGACGAGTATGAAAAAGACCCTGTTATGCCTCGCTATGACGGCAGCCGCGGTGTTGTCCGCGCCAGCGCATGCCGCCGATAAAAGCGTGCAAGTGATCCACTGGTGGACATCCGGTGGCGAGGCCGCCGCGCTCGGCGTGCTGAAGAATGACCTTCAGTCGCAAGGCGTGACCTGGAAAGACGTGCCCATCGCCGGCGGTGGCGGCTCGCAGGCCATGACCACGCTGCGCGCGCGCTTGCTGGCGAATGACCCGCCCACCGCTTCGCAGATGCTGGGCTTCAACATCACCGACTGGGCCAAGCAGGGCGTGCTGCAAGACCTGACGCCGCTCGCGGAGAAGGGCAACTGGGCGGAGAAGGTGCCCAAGGCACTGCAGGCGTTCGACGTCTACAAGGGCAAATGGATCGCCGCCCCCATCGATGTGCACTCCACCAACTGGGTGTGGGCCAACAAGGCTGTGCTGGAGAAGGCCGGCGTGACCACCGAGCCCAAGACCTGGGACCAGTTCGTGACCGATCTGGAGAAGGTGAAGAAGGCTGGCTTCATCGGTTTGGCTGTCGGTGGTCAGTCGTGGCAGGAAGCCACGATGTTCGACGGCGTCGTGCTCTCCACCGGCGGGCCCGACTTCTATCGCAACGCCTTCATCAAGCTCGACCAGAAAGCGCTGACTTCACCGCTCATGCTCAAGGCCTTCGAGCGCATGAGCACGTTGCGCAAATATGTCGACCCGAACTTCGCCAATCGCGATTGGAACGTGGCCACCGGGATGGTGATCAACGGCAAGGCGGGCTTCCAGATCATGGGTAACTGGGCGCTGGGCGAATTCAACCACGCCGACAAGGTGCCGGGCAAGGACTTCCTCTGCTTCAACGTGCCGGGCACGCAGGGCTCCGTGACCTACAACTCCGACGTGTTCGTCTTCTTCAAGGTGGGTGCGAGCGAGAAGGCGGCGCAAGACCTGATGGCCGAGGACATCATGTCGCCCAAGGTGCAATCGGGCTTCAATGTCCTGAAGGGCGCAGCGCCTGCCGTGCTGGGCACATCCGATGCGGACTTCAACGCCTGCGGCAAGAAGGCCATCGCCGACCTCGCCTATGCCGACAAGCACAACACCCTGCTGGGTTCGATGTCCCAAGGCTACGCGGTGCCCCCGGCCATCCAGAACGCCTTCTATGACGTGATCTCGCGCGAGTTCAACGGCCAGATCACGCCGCAGGAAGCCGTCAAGCAGCTGGCAGCGGCCGCCAAGGCGCAGTACTGATCCCCGGCGGACAGTCCAACCTACCGGTTGATTCGTGATCCCTGCGGAGTGCAGGCGCCCAAGGCGCCTGCACTCCGGGAGCTTCGTCCCATGAAAGCTGGAATCCTGCCCAAGCTCATGCTCAGCCCGAGCGTCCTGCTCGTGCTGGCCTGCGTGTATGGCTTCATCGCCTACACGGTGTATCTGTCGTTCACCGCGTCGCAAATGCTGCCCAACTACGAGTGGGTGGGCATGACCAATTACACCATCCTGCTGGGTCTGCAAAACTGGTGGATCTCGGTCAACAACCTCTGGATCTTCGCCCTTCTCTACATCGTGGTGTGCATGGCCCTCGGGCTGTTCCTGGCCATCCTGATCGACCAGAAGATCCGCGCCGAGTCCATGTTCCGATCCATCTTCCTCTACCCCATGGCGCTGTCGTTCATCGTCGTGGGCACCGCCTGGAAATGGCTGTTCGACCCGGGCGTGGGTTTCCAGCATGTGGTGCGCATGCTCGGCTGGAGCGACTTCACCCTGCGCTGGGTCACCGAAAGTCACATGGCGATTTATTGCATCGTGGTGGCCGCCATCTGGCAGGCCACCGGATTCATCATGGCCATGTTCATCGCCGGGTTGCGCGGCATCGACACCGAGCCGGTGAACGCCGCGCGCATCGACGGCGCACGCACCTGGCAAATCTATGTGCACGTCATCATTCCGCAGCTCGCACCCGTTTTCGCCTCGGCTTTCGTGGTGCTGGTGACCATGGCGATCAAGTCGTACGACCTGGTGGTGGCATTGACCAGCGGCGGCCCGGCCAACGGCAGCTGGCTGCCCTCGGTGTTCATGTACCAGTACACCTTCACGCGCAGCGAGATGGGCGTGGGCTCGGCCAGTTCGGTGCTCATGCTGCTGGCCGTGGGCCTGTTCGTGCTGCCCTATCTGGTGAGTGAAGTGCGGAGAATCCAACATGGCTGAGCATGCCCTTGCAGCCCCAGGCGCCCGCGCTGCGCCAGGCTTTCGCGCCTCGCGCATCGTGCTTTACGCCGTGCTCATCGTCATGGCGCTGGTCTTCCTGATCCCGCTCTACGTGATGCTGGTCAACGCGTTCAAGCCGCTGAGCGAAATCGAAACCGGCAACCTCATCGCCTTGCCCGGACGCTGGACCCTGCAGCCCTGGCTCACGGCCTGGGGCACGGCGCAGATCGGTGTCTCGGCGCATGGCCTCAAGCCCTATTTTCTCAACTCCTTCCTCATCGCCATTCCGGCCGTGGTCATCTCCACGATGATCGGCGCGCTCAACGGCTACATCCTCACCCAGTACCAGTTCCGGGGTTCTCAGTGGCTCTACGCCGGCTTGCTGTTTGCGGTGTTCATTCCGTTTCAGATCGTGCTCATTCCCATGGCGCGTCTGCTGGGCGCGATAGGCCTGTCGGGCACCATCAAGGGCCTGATCTTCGTCAACGTGGTGTACGGCATCGGGTTCGTCACGCTGTTTTTCCGCAATTACTACTCCGCGTTTCCGCATGAACTGGTGCGTTCGGCGCGCATGGACGGAGCCGGCTTCTTCGGCGTGCTCTGGCGCATCCTCCTGCCCAACAGCGCGCCCATCATCGTGGTCACCGTCATCTGGCAATTCACCAACATCTGGAACGAGTTCCTCTTCGGTTCCACCTTCAGCAGCTACTCCTCGTCGCCCCTGACGGTGGCGTTGAACAATCTGGTCAACAGCTCCATGGGCGTCAAGGAATACAACGTGTATTTCGCCGCGGCCATCATCGCCGCGGTCCCCACGCTGGTTGTCTACATCCTCTCCGGTAAGTATTTCGTGCGGGGCCTCATGGCAGGTTCCGTCAAGGGCTGAAACACATGGCAACCCTCGACCTCCTCGATGTCAACAAGAGCTTCGGCGCCGTCAAGGTGCTGCACGACGTCACCATCCAGATGGCCGATGGCGAGTTCCTCGTCCTCGTCGGTCCTTCGGGTTGCGGCAAGAGCACGCTGATGAACATCATCGCCGGGCTGGAAGAGCCCACAGGCGGCTCCCTGCGGCTGGACGATCAGGACATCACCCGCCTGGGGCCGGCGGACCGCAACATCTCCATGGTGTTCCAGTCCTACGCGCTGTACCCGAACATGACCGTGGAAAAGAACATCGAGTTTCCCTTGGCCATGCGCAAGGTGCCCAAGGCGCAGCGTGCCGAGCGCGTGCGCAGCGTGGCCGCGCTGCTGCACATCGAGCATCTGCTCGACCGCAAGCCGCGCCAGCTCTCCGGCGGCCAGCGCCAGCGCGTCGCCATCGGTCGCGCCCTGGCGCGCGAACCCAAGCTCTATCTGTTCGACGAGCCCCTGTCCAACCTCGACGCGCAACTGCGTCTGGACATGCGCACCGAGCTCAAGAAGCTGCATCAACGCCTGCGTGCCACCATCGTCTACGTCACCCACGACCAGATCGAGGCCATGACCCTGGCCACCCGCATTGCGGTGATGAAGGGCGGCATCATCCAGCAGCTGGGCACCCCCTACGAGATCTACAACCGCCCGGCCAACACCTTTGTCGCCAGTTTCATGGGCTCGCCGCGGATGAATCTGGCCAAGGTCCAGGTCGCCCGCGGTGACGCTGGCTGGCAACTCACCCTGGGCGGCGCGCAGGGGAACAAGGCCATCATCGAGGTTCCCACCGCGCAGGTCGATCTCTCGGCCCATGTCGGGCAGGAAGTGCTCATGGGGCTGCGCGCCGAAGCCATCTGCCTGTCGCATGACCGCGGCGAGGCCGGCCCGCTCCGGTGTGCGGCGCGCGCCCGTGTGGAGGTGATCGAGCCCACGGGTTCCGACACCCTGGTCGTGCTGCAGATCGGTGGTGTCGAGTTCACGGCCCGTCTCGAACCCGATGCCGAACTGCGCGTCGGGCAGGACGTCGACCTGTTCCTCGATCTGAGCAAACTGGTCTGTTTCGACCTCAAGACCGATGCGCGTATCGGGGCGTGAGAACAAGGTCGGGCCGCCGCGATCGGCGCTGCGGCAACTCACGATGCGGACAACAGCGAGGACGATGCCATGCGTTGGGGATTGATCGGTGCCAGCCGGATTGCTGAGCGTGTATGCGCCTCGATGCGCAGCATCGAGGGCCAGGAGTTGGTCGGGGTGTATTCGCGCAGCGCGGAGCGCGGCCGCGACTTCGCTGCGGCGCAAGGCGTCGCCCAGAGCTGCACCGACCTGAACGCGCTGTTCACCCAGGCCCGGCCCGAGGCGGTCTACATCAGTTCGACCAACGAGCTGCATGCCCCGCAAACCCTGGCCGCGCTCGACGCCGGCTGCCATGTGCTGTGCGAAAAGCCCCTGGCGATCAACCTCGACGATGCCGCGCGCATGGTGCGGCACGCCGCGCTGCGCCAGCGGGTGCTCGCCACCAACCACCACCTGCGCGGATCCCTCGCCCACCAGCGCCTGCGCGAGCTCGTCGCCGAAGGCGCCATCGGTCGCGTGCATGGCGTGCAGTTGTCGCACGCCGTGAGCCTGCCGCGCCAGCTGCATGGCTGGCGCCTGAACCAGCCGGATGCCGGCGGCGGCGTCGTGCTCGACATCCTGGTGCACGATGTCGATCTGCTGCGCTTCGTGCTGGGGACGGAGCCGCAGACCATTCACACCGTGGCGCAGCACAACGGCCTGACCCAGGCCGGTCTGGAGGACGGCGCCATGAGCATCGTGGCGTTCGAAGGCGGGGTGCTCGCGCAGTTGCACGAATCCTTCGTCGCCGCGCACACCCTCACACGCCTGGACCTGCTCGGCACCGAGGGCACGCTGAACTGCATGCAATCCCTCACCGTGTCGGGCACACCCGTCATCACCTTGCGCGACGCCCGCGGTGAACACGCGATCCCCGTGGAGCAAGCCGATCTGCACGCCCAGACCGTGCGCGCCTTCGTCTCCGCCTGCGCGGGACATGGCGCACCGCTGGCCAGCGGCGAGGACGGCTTGCGCTCGGTGGCGGTCGCCCTGGCTGGCCTGGCCTCCGCCGCCAGCGGTTGCGGCCAGGCCATCTCCTACCCGGCCTGAGGCGTCATGGCCGCTCTCGCCTGCCCCTGCGTGCCGCCGGTCGTAGCCGCCGGGCCCAACTTTCGGGCGCCAGGGTTCCTGCGCGACCATATCCGCCACACCCTGTCCTTCTACGCCCCCCGAAGCGTCGACCCAAGCGGCGGTTTTCATCACTATTACAAGGACGATGGCACGGTGTACGACGCCCACACCCGCCACCTCGTCAGCAGTGCCCGCTTCGTCTTCAACCACGCCACCGCCTACCGTCGCTTCGGCCAAGCCGAAGACCTGGAACGCACCCGCCATGCCCTTGCCTTTCTGCAACGCGGCCATGCGCAGCCGCAAGGCGGCTACGCCTGGGAGATCGACTGGCGCGACGGACAGTCCACCGTGCGCGACGGCACCAACCATTGCTATGGCCTGGCCTTCGTGCTGCTGGCCCACGCCCATGCCCTGATGGCCGGACTGGAGCACGCGCGGGCCGGCCTCGAGCAGACCAGGGCACTGATGGAGCAGCATTTCTGGGAACCGCAGCACGGCCTCTACGCCGACGAAGCCACGCCCGACTGGCGCGTGGGGTCCTACCGTGGCCAAAACGCCAACATGCATGCCTGCGAAGCCCTGCTCGCCGCCTTCGATGCCACAGGCGAGCAACGCGACCTGCAGCGCGCGCTGCAACTGGCCGAGTCCATCGCCCTGCGGCAGGCCGATCTGGCCGGGGGACTGGTCTGGGAACACTACCGCGCCGACTGGAGCGTGGACTGGGACTACCACCGCCACGACAAGACCAACATTTTCCGCCCCTGGGGCTACCAGACCGGGCACCTCACCGAATGGGCCAAACTGCTGCTGCAACTCGAACAGCGCCTGCCCGCCAACGCGCGGCCCGCCTGGTTACTGCAGCGTGCGCAGACCTTCTTCGACACCGCCATGCACCGCGGCTGGGACGCGGCGCATGGCGGCCTGGTCTACGGTTTCGACCCCGATGGCGCGGTGTGCGATGGCGACAAATATTTCTGGGTCCAGGCCGAAAGTCTGGCCGCTGCCGCACACCTCGCGCTGCGGTTGGGCGAGCCGCGCTACTGGGACTGGTACGACCGCATCTGGACGTATGCCTGGACGCACTTCGTCGATCACGTCCACGGCGCCTGGTATCGCATCCTCGCGCCCGACAACACCAAGCTGACCGACGAGAAAAGCCCTGCCGGCAAGACCGACTATCACACCATGGGCGCCTGCCACGACGTGCTGCGCGCCCTGGGCGCCGCGCAGGCGCGGCTGCGCCATGTGGTGCTGATGACGTTCGCGCCCGGCACTTCGCAAGCGCGCATCGCGCAGCATCTGCAGGGTTTTGCCCAGCTGGCCACGTCCATCAGCGGCATCGCCGCGGTGGAGGCCGGCCCCAACATCAGCCCCGAGCGCCTGGACCATGGCTACACCCACGCGGCCATGCTGAGTTTTCTCGACAGCGCGGAACGCGACACCTATCTCCACCACCCGGCGCACAGCGCCTTCGCGCAAACGTTGCGCGCGGACCTGGGGGCCATTCTGGTGTGCGATTTTCAGGCCGTCCAGACATGAGGCATTCGCGCCGCGAAGACCAGCCCGTGGTCTGCACGGGTGACCGGATTCACCCGCAGGCCGGCCCGCACAGACGGGTGCATGCGGCTGCGGAAACCCGATGCATCCGGGTTGTCGGAGCCTTGCAACATGCTGCGTCGCAACAGGTTGTGCTTTGCTTGCGAAGGGTCAGGCGCATTCATATGATGAATCAACAATGACATGGGAGCCAGGAGGAGACCAAACCATTCAACATCCAAGACGTGGTGACTTGATGCAGAAAGATTTTTGAGACGCGAGAGGGCGTTTCATCAACGCGTTTCATCAACAATTCCGAGCACGAAGCCTCGGAACTTCAATAAACGGAGATAAAGTCATGAAGCTTATAGCAAGGATGAATCTGTCCGCCGTGGGGTTGGCGGTGGCGGCGGCTTTCGGCATGGCCGCGCCAGCACATGCCGACACGTTCGGCTTCAACGGTTATTTTCGTGCCGGCGCCGGCACGACGTCGGCCAGTTCCAACGGCGGGCCGGCGCGCCAGTGCTACAACCTGCCGGGTGTGGATGCTGGGCATTACCGGCTGGGTAATGAGTGCAATTTGTACGGCGAATTCGGCTTCAACGATTACGGCACGGCAAACGGGATCAAATACCACAACATGGTGATGATCAACGAATACAGCCCCGGCACCGACATTGGAAGCTCCAATGCACGTTTCGAGCAGATGTATTCGGAAATCAGCGGCGTCGATTTTGCCCCCAACGTGCATTTCTGGGCCGGCCAGCGTTTCTACGGCCGTGCCAATATCGACATGCTCGACCATTTCTTCGTGCGCATGGATGGTGTGGGCGGCGGTGCCGACAATATCGGCCTTGGCCCCGGAAAACTCGGCTTGGCCTATTTTGGCTCTGACAACTACAGCCCGGGTGTGCAAGGCTCCGGCGTAGCAACCAACATCGCGTCTGGACGTCGCTTCAACTTCGACTACACCGGCCTTCCTGTCAACCCGGGCGGCACACTGCGCATCACGGGCACCTTGACCAAGAGCAACGCGGTCGGTGGCACCACGGGTGAAGCGATCAGCTTCCAGCACAACCAGGACATCCAGGTTCTTGGTGCAGGCAACGTGTTGTGGCTGCAACTGGCGCGCGGCTCGGCATCCCTGGCGCAGAATTTTGGTGCCCCCACGACTCCCACCAGCGCCAGCGCTTGGCGGCTTGCCGATGCGCTGAATTGGCAAGTCGGCAACTTCAGCGGTCAGGCCGACCTCGTTTATGGGCATCACGATGCTGGCACAGCAAACAATAGTCTCCAGGCTACCGCCAACGGGACGCCTATTAATTACCTAAATGGGGCGGTTCAAGGCGGTTCGGTGGCGTACAAAAACACCTCGATCGGTGCGCGCTTCGCCTATGCCCTGACCAACAACCTGCGGGTGATCGGCCAGTTGGGCCATATGACCAAGACCCCGGACGGGCAGCCCACCGAGAAGCTGACCATCGCCACCATCGGCCTGGGCATCGTCCCCGACGCCAAGGTGTACTACTCGCGGCCTGAAATTCGCCTGTACTTCACCCACGCGTCCTGGAATGCTGCCGCAGCCAACGATCCCGCCAACTCAGGTTACAACGGTGACAATGGGTTGCCGGGGTATCTAGTGAACGGCGCCTCCACCAGCGGCAACAGCGTCGGCGTCCAGGTCGAAACCTGGTTCTGATCGGTTGCCTCGCAACCCGTTGCATTACGAGTCTCTCCAGAGTAGGACTTGAGCCAGCGCCGTTTCTTCGGAAGCGGGCTGGCTTTTTTTATGGCTCCGTCCGAGCGATGGCCCCGTCAGACGCGCCGGCCTCGGCAGGCTTCGGGCGCGCAGCCCCGGGTCATGCGTGCGCGGCGAGCCCGGGCCGATTAGGCTAGAGTCATTCATCCCTTCTTCATCGAGCAGGAACGCACCATGAACGCAAAAATCCCGTCGCTCGCCCCCATCGGGCTGGCGCTTGCCTTGTCTTTCGGCGGCCTTCCGGCGGCGCACGCCGGATGGTTCGGCTCGGCCTTCGGGCCAAGTGCCCCGCGGCTGGCGATGGCCGAGCCGGGTCGTACCGAGTGGCAGATCGGCGAGTTTTCCTTGATTCACATCGTGCCAGCCGAGAGCGGCGCGGCGCCGAACCAGCAGCCCGTCATGCTCCCCATCGAGGGGCTGGGCCGCGCGCTGGGTTCGGTCAACTTCGCCGCCAAGGATGGTGAACAACCGCTGTTCAGCAGCACAGAACTTGAAGACCTAGTGCCCGCGTTGGCGCACGCGCTGGCGACCGCGAAGCCGGGGCAAGACATCGTCTTTTCGAGCGCATCGCGCCGAAACGGCGCATTTTTTGTCGGGCCCACGGCGGTGACGGGGCGGATGTTCGTGCATGATGGCAAGCTCGATCTGATCGTGCATGACGCGCGCGACAATTTCTACGACCAATATCGCGGCTCCATGCAAAAGCCGGTTTTCCACTACGGCAGCCGCAGCGACGCGGGCAAGGTGCAGTTGTCCAGTCCTCTGGGGAGCAACAAGCGGACTGACTGGCTGCAGATCGCGCTCGCGCAGATCCAGGCGCCCAACGCGGTTGCAAGCCCCAACGCTGCCGCAGCACCGCTCGCGCCGAGCCCTGCAGCCCCTGGGGTCGCGCCGCAGCCCAGCGAGAACGATCCGCGCAACAGCCCCGAGGGGATCGAGCATCGGCTGGCGGTACTCAAAGACGCGTACCAGCGCGGTCTGATCACCAAGCAGGAGTACGACGAAAAGCGGGCCGAACTCGTCAAGGCCTTTTGACGATGCTGCGCCGCCAGCCTCGCGGGGTTGGCGGCGCAGGCCACATGGTGCCAAGCGATTCGGCACCGCGACGCCCGTCGCCCTGCGGCACCGCTCGGACCTGGACGGCGTGGCGCTCGCCAGCCAGCGCCACGCGCGGATTCAGGCCCGGCCGTGCGACACGCGCGACCGGCGTGCCAGCGAGTCGACGATCACGGCGATGGCCAGCACGCCTCCGGTGATCATGTAGCGCAGCGACGACGACAGGTCGAGCAGCGTCAGTCCGCTGGAGATGGATTGGATGACGATGATGCCCAGCAGCGCGGAATAGGCGCTGCCGCGGCCACCGAAGAGGCTGGTTCCACCGATCACGGCAGCGGCGATGGCATTGAGATTGACATCGCCCGTGCCGGCCTGCTGGCTTGCGGAGGCCAGGCGCGCCGAGGCGAGCACGCCGCCGAATGCGGCGAGCATCGAGCACAGGACGAAGACGCTGGTGTAGATCAACCGCACGTTGATGCCGGCGCGGCGCGCGGCTTCGCGATTGCCGCCCACCGCATGCACGGCGCGACCCCATTGGGTGCGGGTCAGGGCGTAGCCCATCACGATGACGAGGCCGACGAAGATGCCGAACATCCAGGGGACGCCCCGGTCCAGGTTGAAGTAGTAGACGAGGAATTCCAGCACGACGGTGACGACGCTGGCGCGCAGCAGCAAGGCGTTCATCGACTCCGAGGACAGGCCGGCCTGACGGCGCCGGGCGGCCGTGCGAAAGCCCGTCACGAACATCAAGAGGCCCGCCAGAGTCACCACCAGATAGGCGATGCTGTGCGGCATGAACAAGGACTGGCCGAGGTTGACCAGACCGGACCCATACGGCAGGTTGATCGACCCGGTGGGGCCGAGAATGTAGAGTTGCAGGCCGAGGATCGCGAGCAAACCCGCGAGTGTGGACACGAAACTGGGCATGCCGAAGCGGTTGAACAGTTGGGCGTAGAGGAGTCCGATGAGCGCGCCGCTCAGGACCGCAGCGGCAATGGCAAGCCCGACGGGCCAGCCTTGGTTGACCCACAGCACACCCACCAGCGCCGAGGCGAATCCGCTGACCGAGCCGACCGATAGGTCGATCTCCCCGAGCATCAGGATGCAGACGATGCCCAGCGAAATCACCCCCACCGTGGAGGCGTCGAACAGCATGTTGACGAGGTTGTTGCTGGACAGAAAGATGGGGTTCAGGCTCTGGAAGATGGTCCAGATGATGGCCAGTCCGACAACGACCGGCAGCGAGCCGATGTCGCCGGCGCGCACGCGGTCGATGAAGGTGCGAATCGCCCCGGCGATGCCGCGCTCATGTTTCACACGCTCGTCGCTGCGGTCGAGCAGCGGCTTGGCCTGCGGGGTCTCTCCAGTGTCGGTGGTCATGGCTGCCCTTGGTCGTGAGTCGGATGCAGTTGGGCCTCGAGTCGCTCGGATCGACGCGAGACGGAGTTGTCCGAGGCGCCCGTGATGGCGCTCACCAGCTCCTGGTTCGAGGCATCGGGATGGAAGACGCCGTTGTTGCGGCCGAGCCGAAGCACCACGATGCGATCGGCGACGGCGCGCACATCTTCCATGTTGTGGCTGATCATGAGCACGCCGAGACCACGGTCGCGGACGCGCTCGATCAGGTCGAGCACCTCGGCCGTCTGCGCGACGCCGAGCGCCGCGGTCGGCTCGTCGAGCAGGATCAGCTTCGGCTCGAGCAGCAGCGAGCGGGCGATGGCGACGGTCTGGCGCTGGCCGCCGGAGAGCGACGCGACCGGAATGCGAACGCTGGGAATGCGCGCCGACAGCTCCTTGAGCAGCGTCCACGCCTTGAGCTCCATTGCCACCTCGTCCAGGCGCAGCGCCTGAAGTTCCCTGCCGAGAAAGATGTTGGCGACGACATCCAGGTTCTCGCACAGCGCCAGGTCCTGGAAGACCGTGGCGATGCCCAGCGCCAGCGAAGCGCTCGGATCCTCCAGGGTCACGGGCTTGCCGCAGAACGCCATGGTCCCGGCGGTTGGCTGATGCACGCCGGCAAGGACCTTGACCAAGGTCGATTTGCCGGCGCCATTGTCGCCAACCAGCGCAACGACCTCGCCGGCATGAACGTCCAGATCGATGTCCGTCAGTGCCGCCACCGCGCCGAAGCGCTTGGAGACACCACGAAGGCTGAGGACCGGCTCCCCGCTGGGCGCCGGCCGTTGAGCGTTGACGGGTGCCATGTCGGTTACGGCGTGATGCCGAGCTTCTTGCAGCCGGCGATGTAGCTGCCGACGCACAGGACCGAGGCCGGCTCGATCGGCTTGCCACCCATCATCTTGTCGACGATCTCGGCCTTGAGGTTCTTGGCGGTCACCACGTCGGGCGTGAACAACTGGGACGGCGTGTCGTAGAGCATGGTGTCAGCCTTGGGCGTCTGGCCGGACAGCAGTTCGACCGCAACCTTGGCTGCGGCGCCAGCCTCGATCTCGCTCGGCTTGGAAATGGTGTTGTATTGATCGCCGGCGATGATCAATTGCAGCCCGGCGATGGTGGCGTCGTTCCCGGTGACGGGAGGAATCGGATGAACGCCGGCGGCCTTGAAGGCCGCGATGGTGGCCCCGCCGGTCCCGTCATTCGCGGCGACGACGCCGATGATCTTGCTGCCGAAGCGCGAAATCTGTCCGCTCACCCATTGCTGCGCCTTGGCCGGCACCCAATCGGGTGTCCCGTACTCGGCCAGGATCTTGTAGCCGCTGCCGGCCAGGCCTTCGTGAATGCCCTTCTTGATCAGGCCGGCAGCCGCATCGGTTGGCGAACCGTTGACCACGAGCAGGCCACCGTCGCCGGTGGTCGGCACGCCCATGGCCTTGAGATGCTCCACGAGCGATTCGGCGATGGCTTTGCCGATGCCTTCGTTGTTGAAGGAGACGTAGTAGTCGGCCTTGGCGCCCGGGATGGGACGGTCGTAGGAGATGACCTTGATGCCGCGGGCCTGCGCCTGCTTGACCAGCGAAGCCGCCGCCGACGAATCGACCGGATCGATGACGATGGCCTTCGCCCCCTGCGAGATGACCGAGTCAAACTGCTGTTGTTGCCGCGAGGCGTTGCCGTTGGCGTTCTGGTACAGGACCTGGCAAGTCGGGCACAGCTTCTTTACTTCGGCGATGAAGCCGGGTTTGTCGTGCAGCTCGTAGCGGGTCGATGCCTCATCGGGCATCAGGAAGGCGATCTTGGCATTGGTGACGGCCGCGCCGAATGCTGCGCTTCCCCCCAGAGTCAAGGCCACGAGCGCGGCCGCGCTGGTCAGTTTCGATGCAAAGGTGTTCAACATGCTCTTCTCCGATTTTGATGGAACTGCACGCCAATCCGGGTGAGGCGTCGTCGTCGATGGCGCCCAGCCACACGGCTTGTCTCCTGCTCTCCCCCGGCGGATGCGTGCGGGGGCTCTGATGCACGGTTGAAATGTCCTGGGTCTATTCCACGGTGTGTTCCTCCTTGACGATCTCGCGCAGGCGGTGCATCACCGGCCTGACGGCCGGGTACAGCGCGATGTACTGTTCGAACAGGGCGGCGTAGCGTTGGTGCGCATCGGCACGCGGCACTGCGCGCGCCCTGGGCTGAACCCAGCCGCGGGTGACGGCGTCGGCGTCGATCAGGCCGGCCCCGAAGGCGGCCAGCATGGCGGCGCCAAGCGAGGCTTCCACATCGTCGGCCAGCGTGAACACCTCGCGACCGGTCACGTCGGCGATGATCTGCATCCACAGGTCCGAATGGCTGGCGCCGCCCACCACCACGAGTCTCGGATCGATGGCGCCCACGCCCTTCACCCCAGCCTGCATGTTGTGGTGCAAGGCGTAGGTGATGCCTTCGAGCACGGCGCGATACAGGTGCGGACGGCCGTGGTGCAGGCTGAGTCCGACGAAGGTGCCGCTGGCCTGTGCGTCCCATACAGGGCTGCGTTCGCCCATCAGGTAAGGCAGGAACAGGATGCCGTCGCTGCCCGGCGGCAGCTTGACGGCGTCGCGTTCGAGCAAGGCGTGAGGATCGACGCCTTGGGCAGCGCCCGCCAGGATCTCGGCCTGGCAGAAGGTCTCGCGAAACCAGGTGACCGACGCGCCGGCGGCGATGGCGCCGCCGAACACGTACAGGTCTTGGCTGCCGTTGAACACATGCGGCATGCTGATGAGCCCATGGCGCGCGTCCACGGTCTGCCGGATCGTGCCCCAGCACATGCTGGTGCCGATCATCGCCACATGATTGCCCGGGCGGGCCGCGCCCGCGGCCAGCGTGGCGACGGCGGCATCGACGCCCCCGGCCATCAGCGGCAGGCCCGCCGGCAAGCCCATCGCCTGCGCCCATGGCGGCAGCAGCGGGCCGACGCAGTCGCTGGACTCGACGAGCCGGTCGGGCATCATCGAGCGCGCCAGGCCGAGCATCTCCAGCGCTTCGTCAGACCAGCAACGCCGGGTCATGTCGTAGACGCCGCCGATGTTGCCGGCCGAGCTGTGGTCCACCGCGACCTGCCCGGTGAACCGGGCGTTGACGTAGGTGTTGGGCGGCAGGAAGCGATGGATGCGCTTCCAGACGTCGGGCTCCTTGTCCCGCAGCCAGAGCATCTTGGTGAAGCCGTAATAGCTGTCGACGCCGTTGCCGGTGATGTCGCAGAGCCGTTGCAGGTCGACGTGGCTGCGCACCCAGTCGACTTCGTCCTGGGCGCGGCGATCCATCCAGATCAGGCACGGGTAGAGCGGCTTGCCCTGTGCGTCGACCGGGATGCCGCTGCCGCCGTACAGGCTGGTGACGCACATCGCCTGGACCGACGCCGGCGCGACGTCGACGCTGGCCATGAGTTCGCGCACGCTGTCGACCACGGCTTGCAGCCAGACATCGGGCCACTGCTGCGCCCACAGGGGCCTGGGCGTTTCGACCTGGTAGGCCCGTGAGCGCTGTGCCACGATCGCACCGGTGGCCGTCACCAGCACGGCCTTGGTGCTTTGGGTGCCGATGTCGACACCGATGACATGCGGGATGGGCGCGTTCATGGTCCGGTGCCTCAGGGCTTCAACAAGACCTTGATCGAGTCCAGCGAGTTGGCCAGGGCGAACGCCTGCTCCCACTCGCCGAGCGAGAAGTTGTGGGTGACGATGCCGCGCGAGGTGAGCAGGCCTCTGACCATCAGGTCAATGGCGACGGGGTAGCAGTACGGGCCGAGATGCGCGCCGCGAACGTCGAGTTCCTTGCGGTCGCCGATGATGGACCAGTCGACGCTGGTGTCCTTGCCGAAGACGCTGAACTCGATGAAGCGGCCGAGCTTGCGAATCAGCTCCAGACCCTGGGTCACACCGGCCGGTACCCCGGTCGATTCGATGTAGACATCGCAGCCGTAGCCCGACGTCAGCTTGTCGATGATCGCTTTGGCATCGTCTACCGCCGGGTTGATCGTGACATCGGCGCCGAACGCCGCGGCGAGCGCCAGTCGCTGCGGGACCATGTCGATGACGACCAGCTTTCTGGGCGTCTTGAGCTTGGCCACCTGAACCATGCCCAATCCGAGAGGGCCGGCGCCGGCAATGACGACGACGTCGTCGAGTTGAATGTCGGCGCGGTTCACGGTGTGAATCGCGCAGGCCATGGGCTCGATCATGGCCGCGTCGGCGAGCGTGACGCCATCGGGAATCTTGTGGACCCTGGCCGTGGCGGGAATGCGCATGAACTCGGCCATGCCGCCGTCCGCCACCACGCGCTGGAATCCGAAAATATTGTGGACCTCGCACATGTGGTACTGACCGGACATGCAATAGCGGCATTTGCCACACGGCACGATCTGCTCGGCGATCACGCGTTCGCCGATCGCGACGCCGAAGTGCTCCTCGGCGCCCGGGCCGGCCTCGACCACGTAGCCGAAGAACTCGTGACCTGCAATCACGGGGGCCTTCACCCATGCCGGCTTGCCTTCGCCGCCCCAGAACATGGCGGCGCCCGAGTAGCACTTGCAGTCGCTGGCGCAAATGCCGCACGCGCCGATCTCGATCACCAGTTCGTTGGGCCCGGCCCTGGGTCGTTCCACGCGTTCGAGCCGGTAGTCTTTCGGGCCATGGCACACCACGGCTTGCATCGGGTTGTCAATGTCGTTCATCTTGGTCCTGAGGTTCGGTTTTGAGGCCAAGCGCTGCCCGATCCCACGGGGTCGCGGGGTCCGAATCACGCGCTGAAGAGGGGTTCGCCGGCGGCTTATCCGTAGGCCTCGTGCTCGGCGTTGAGCTCGTGGTAGCGCCGGAATTGCGACGGCGGCATGCCCTTCAAGGCCAGGAAGTGGCGGTTGAAGTTCGACACGTTGTTGAAGCCGCAGTCGTAGCAGATGCTGGTGACGGGTTTGTCGGTTGTGATGAGCAGCTCGCAGGCACGCCCGACGCGCAGGCGGTTGAGATACTGGACGAACGAAACACCGGTGTGGCGATGGAAAAAGCGCGAGAACGCGCTGGGCTCCATGCCGGCGTAGCGGGCCAGATCGATCTCGCGCAAACGATCGGCCAGGTGATCGGCGAGATATTTGAGGACCTGGTTGATGGCCGATGACTGGTAGCCCTCAGGGTCGGGGCGAAACGCTGGCGTGGCCAGCAGCGTGCTGTCTTGTCCATGCGCCAGCATGTCGAGCAGGACCAGGAACTGATGCACGCGCTGAACCCCGCCGAGCGTGAGCAGGGCGTTGATCACCGGTGCTGCGCGCTGCGCCACCGGCGGCGAGAACAGGATGCCGCGCTGGGCCTGCGTCAGCAGGCGCTCGAGGTAGGAGAGTTCGGGAAATGCCGCTATGCCGCGGCTGAGCGTCTTGCCCGAGAACTGCAGGACGATGCAGCGCTGCGCAATCGGGCGCCTGTCGGGCACGTCGCTGACCCAGTTGTGCGGCAGGTTCGGCCCCACCATGAACAGCTGTCCGGGCTCGAACATGCCGGTGTTGTCGCCCACGAAGTAGCGCCCGGTCGTGTCCGTGACCAGGTTGATCTCGTACTCGGGGTGGAAGTGCCAGCGCACGGTTTCGTACGGATAGCCGTGAGCCCAGACCTTGAAAGAGTCTTGCTCTTGAATGCCGACGAGTTCGAGGTAAGGGGCCATGGGTGTCTCCGTCGTTGTTTTTCGTGGGCGCTGTGGCGGCCAGGTTCTCAAAGCTGCGAGACACTTGGACACATCGCAGGCAAAGATTAGTCGGCGTCAGGCCGTCGAACTACATCATTCGAGGGTTGTGACCGATATTTTTTTGGCTTTTAGGGTTAACACTGATTTTGTATCAGCGCCGCGGCTTTGCCGGGTGGCGTTGGCGCCGGCCGTGCGCAGTCGCGGGCCCCGACAGGCCTGGTGGGGCCGAAAATTCCGGGTTTTCCATTAATTAATCCCCTTGATTTAGTAAGTCGCCAGGCCCAGAATGCAGTCAGCCGAGGCCCACGCATCGTCGTATGCAAGACGGCCCTATCGGCGGGCTTGTTCAACGCCACTTTCCCATCCGTATCGAGAGGAGACATTTCATGAAACGCAAGAGTGCATTGCTAGCTGCGGTTGCCATGGGTTATGCAGGGGCCTGTTTCGCGGCGGGAGAACCCGTCATCGGCCTGATCACCAAGACGGACACCAACCCGTATTTCGTCACCATGCAAAAGGGCGCGCAGCAAGAGGCGACCAAACTCGGCGCCAAGCTGATCACGGCCGCCGGGAAATTCGATGGTGACAACGCCAGCCAGGTCAATGCCATTGAAAACATGATGGCTGCAGGAGCGAAGACCATCCTGATCACCCCCGGGGATTCCAAGGCCATCGTGCCAACGATTGAAAAGGCACGCAAGCAAGGCGTGATGGTCATCGCCCTGGACAGCCCCACCGATCCGACCAGCGCCGTGAATGCGCTCTTCGCCACCGACAATTACCAGGCGGGGGAACTGATCGGCAAGTACGCGCGGGTGGACATGAAGGGCAAGAAACCGGTGATCGCCACGCTCGATCTCTTCCCTGGAAGCCCCGTGGGAGCTCAGCGCCACAATGGCTTCATGAAGGGCTTCGGTCTGAAGGCAGCCGGCGCGAAGAGCAACGAATTGTCCAAGTCGCCGGACATCGTCTGCATGGCCGACACCAGCGGCGATCAGGCCAAGGGACAGACTGCCATGCAGAACTGCCTGCAGAAAAATCCCAACATCAACCTGGTGTACGCGATCAATGAGCCAGCTGCCGCGGGTGCCTACCAGGCCCTGAAGCAGGCGGGCAAAGCCGATGGCGTCGCGATCGTCGCCATCGACGGCGGTTGCAAGGGGGTGGAGCAGGTGAAGGAGGGCATCATCACCGCCACGGCGCAGCAGTATCCCCTCAAGATGGCGGCCTTGGGCGTCAAGGCAGGGGTTGAGTACGCCAAGACGGGCAAGATGGTTTCCGGCTACCACAACACCGGCGTCAACCTGATCACCGACAAACCGGAGGCAGGCGTGCCGAGTCACGGCACCAAGTTTGGCATGGACATGTGCTGGGGTAACCGCTGAGTCATCGCAGTCGGGCGGTCGGATGCCGACCGCCCGCAGCGCATGCCCGTTGTCTCGCGCTGGGCTTGCGGGCCCGATCGAT
>JAJZDV010000195.1 GCA_021846025.1 Pseudomonadota bacterium | reverse complement strand
TCCAGCAAGCCACACCTGGGTATCCTGACCTGGCGCTGGCAGCTCTTCAATCAGCACGGTATCGAAGTGCTGGATCTCGAAGCGACCAGCCTGTTTGATCTGCGCGGCGCCCAAGGATGATCAGGCTTGGCGCAGGCCGGGGAGTTCGACTTCACGGCCATGGACCATGAACGGCTGGCACACCGCCGGCGAACGCGCCACGCCGCCCGGCATGCGGCGGCTGTTCCTGCTGCCCGGCAGCCGCGAGTTCAACCGGGCCGAGCACCGGTCGGAGCGTTGCGGGAGCGGAGCACGAGGGCCGCTTCGCCAACCGTGTCTCCGCCAAGCTCGCCGCCGTCGAGTGCGTTGGCCACCGGCACCGCTGCCTTCGACACCGACCCCGTTGAACCCAGCCCACGACCGGGTTCAACGGGGTCGGTTCTGGATCGCTGGACGTGACTGGACTTGCACGAGCCCTAGACGCGACCTTTGTATTCCCCGGTGCGGGTGTCGATCTCGATCCTGTCGCCTGTGGCAACGAAGATCGGCACCGGAATTTCCACGCCCGTGGATATCTTCGCCGGCTTGAGCACCTTGCCTGACGTGTCGCCCTTCACGGCGGGCTCGGTGTAGATGATTTCACGCACCACGGTGTTGGGCATTTCCACCGAGATGGCTTTGCCGTCGTAGAACACGACTTCGACGGGCATGCTGTCTTCGAGGTAGTGGATGGCGTCGCCGAGGTTGTCCTTTTCCACTTCGTACTGGTTGTACTCGGTGTCCATGAACACATACATGGGGTCGGCAAAGTAGGAATAGGTGCAGTCCTTGCGCTCGAGCATGACCTGATCGAGCTTGTCGTCCGCCTTGTAGACGACTTCGGTGCCGCCGCTGGTGAGCAGGTTCTTCAGCTTCATCTTCACCGTGGCAGCGTTGCGGCCACCGCGGCTGTATTCGGTCTTTTGCACGACCATGGGATCCTTGCCCACCATGATGACATTGCCGGCGCGGATTTCTTGAGCGAGTTTCATAAATCGGGGAGAACGGGTGTCTGTTGAAAAGTCAACACACCATTTTAGCCGGGGGCTGAGCTTGACCGTTGGCTACAGCGGCACGGTGCGCGCCTGCAGGCTGCGGCCAGCCGTCAGCAGTTGGCTGGCCAGGTCGGGCTGGCTGGCCAGTCGGTTGCACCAGGTGCGGGCATGGCGGCGCAATTGCGGCAACGCGGCGACGAATTCGGACCAGGCGCTGTCCAGATCGAGGTTGCGGTTCCAGGCCGTCCACAGCGGAATGATGGCATCGCGCACATCGGCCGTTGCATCCTTGAGGTAGAGGTTGAAAAAAGCATCGAGCTTCTTGTCATGCACGCCGTCTTGCTGGGGGTAGATGTGCCACACCATCGGGCGTGCTGCCCACTGTGCGCGCACGAAGGAGTCTTCGCCGCGCACGATGCAGACATCGGCCGCCCACAGCAGTTCGTCGAAGCGCTCCTGTGGCATGAAGGGCAGGGCACAGAGGGTCAGGCTGCCGCGCACCGTGGTCTGGCCGGTGAGCAGTTGCATGTGCAGCCAGTCGTTGACGGCTTCGATGATGGGGCCGGGACAGATCCACAGCACGGTGGGGCGATCGGCGGTGGCGAGGCCTTGCAGCCAGGACTCCAGCCTTGCGCGCGCATAACTGAACAGCACCACGGTGGTGGCATGCTCGGGTGGTGGCGGGAGATTGAGCGAGCGTAGGGCGATGCGGCGGGCGGCGGGCATGGCTTGCCAGGCGTCACGTTGAGCCAGCAGATCGGCTTCGCGAATGAGGCCGCCAGTGGCCGGGGTGAAGCCGGGAAAGAAAAACAGTTTGTTGATGCCGCCAGGCTGGGGCGAGGGCTTGAGATGGCTTCCTTCCACCCAGGGTTCTGCACTGAGGTGTTCGAGATTGAACCAGCGCAGGCGCTCGGCGCCACGCTGCTGGACGCGTTCCAGGAAGGCTGGAGCGAGCTTGCAGCCAAACAGCTCGACCACCACATCGCCGGGTTCGAGCTGGAGTTGACGTCCCCAGTTGAACACCTGGACGCCGTCCACACTCTGTTGCGCCAGACGCGGATTGATGGGCGGGCAAATGACTCGGAAGGTGTTCAAATCATCGACGAACAGCCGCACATTGCGGCCATGCTCGTGCGCGAGCTGGCGTGCCAGACGCCAGCCCACGCCGATGTCGCCGAAGTTGTCCACGACATGACAGAACAGATCCCAGGTATCGCGTTGGTTCATCGGCTAGGCGGCGCAGGCGCCGACGGTTTGAATGTGGGTGTGTATGACGCGCATTGTCGTCGCTGTGCTCGCCTGGCAGATTTTCGCGATGCAGTGCATGCGCGCCATCCGGGTTACACCTGCTTGCCGGTTCCATCCTTCGGCCCGCTTTCGGCGTCGATTCTGGTGGTGGGCCTGGCTCCTGGTCTGCACGGCGCCAACGCCAGCAACCGGCCGTTCACTGGAGACGGTGCCGGGCCGTTGTTGTACGGTACGCTGTCCGAACTCGGACTGGCGCGACGCGAACCGCAGGTCGCCATCACCGATCCTCCCTCGAGCATCACCGCGGGAGACGGGCTGGTCTTGCTGAACTGCCGCATCTGCAACAGCGTGAAATGTCTTCCACCCGACAACAAGCCCCTGCCTGCCGAGGTGCGAGCCTGCAACCCTTATCTGGGGGCCGAGATAGAGGCCATGCCGCAACTCAGGGTGATCGTCGCGCTGGGCACGGTAGGCCATGGTGCGGTGCTCATGGCACTGGGACTGAAGGCATCGGCGGCGCGCTTCGCGCACGGGGCTCGTCACGAACTGCGTGGCTGGACCCTGTACGACAGTTACCACTGCAGCCGCTACAACCAGAACACCGGGCGACTCACTGCGGCGATGTTCCGAGCCGTGTTCACCGAGGCGGCTGGTGAGGCAGGGGCACTTCCGGCAGGGGCA
>JAJZDV010000053.1 GCA_021846025.1 Pseudomonadota bacterium | reverse complement strand
CAAGGGTTCAAGCAACCCGCTTGCCGAAGTCCCATTCCGGCAACCCACCATCGGCGCACGATTCCTGACACGCATGAATATTGCACTGGCCAAGCGGGTCGTCGAGACCGCGCTGATGTGCGCCACACAACCTTTGAGCCTGGAGCGGCTGCGCGCCCTGTTCGACGAACAGGTTGGAGCCGACACCCTGCGTCTGCTGCTGGACGAACTGCGCCATGACTGGCGCGAGCGCGGCGTGGAGTTGCGCGCCGTGGCTGGTGGCTGGCGCATGCAAAGCCGCGAGGAGATGCAGCCCTATCTTCAGCGACTCAACCCCGAAAAGCCGCCGCGCTACTCGCGTGCGGTGCAGGAAACGCTGGCCATCATTGCACACCGGCAACCTGTGACACGCGGAGATATCGAAGATATTCGTGGCGTGACGGTCAATGCGCAGATCCTGCGCCAACTCGAAGATCGAGGCTGGATCGAGGCCATCGGGCACCGCGAAGGGCCCGGGCGTCCGGAGTTGTTCGCCACCACACGCCAGTTCCTCGACGATCTCGCTCTGGTCACAATTGGCGAGCTTCCCGCGCTACAGGCCGAAAGTGCCCACGCCGACCCGCAGCAAATCGATCTGCTGCCCGCGGGCGCAGAGACAGAAGGCCCCTTGGAGCCCTCTTCTGCCAGCCGGGCAGCGGCAGGCGGCGGCATCGATGCGTCGTCTGCAGCCTCGGACGCCGTCACATCGCTCCCATCTCCCCCAATCCCGAATCCATCCGAATCGGCGGCCTCCGAAAGCCTCGCTGCATCCGGCTCCCTGCCTGCCGCCTGAACCGGCTTGACCCACACCCCTCACCATCGACTCCATGCAACACGACGAACCCATCTCCGACGCTGACGCCAGTTCCAGCCCTGCCACACCGATGGTTGCCGAACCCGCCGCGCAACGCCCGACGCGGCGACGCAAGGCCGTGGTTGTCGAAGCAGCAGCCCTGGCGCACGACGCGGATGAAGGCGTGCAGACCCATCCCACCGGGCCTCACGCGAGCGCTTCGCCGGGCGACACGGACTCCAGCAGCGATCCGGGTGACGCCGCAGGGCCCGCGGAAAGCACGAGTCCGCAAGTCGGTCAGTCTGCGGGCGATGCCCTGGCGCCAGGCGATGGGCCCCGACGCCGCAAGCGTCCACCCCGCGGGCCCAGCCTCGACGCGACCTCAGCCGAAACCCGCCCGGCAGAATCCCTCGGCCTGGCGGCGCAGCAGGCCGAGCCGACGGACGCGCAACCGGAGATTGTGGGCAACCCGGATCAGCCTGATCGCCCAGCGCATGCGGATCACCCGAGCCGGCCTGATCGTCCGCGCCAAAACCAGAACCAGCGCAAGAAGAAACACAACTCGCCGCTGCGCGGCCCTGCTAAAAACAGTCCCGCGGTGCGCATCGAGGAAGTCGTATCCGGTGATTTCGACCGCGCCGTCGAGATCGCCGAAGCCGCCGAGCCCGGTGCCCGTCGTGTGCTGCCGCCGTCTCCCGAGGCGCCAAAACTGCACAAGGTCCTGGCCCAGGCCGGCGTCGGTTCGCGCCGCGAAATGGAGCAACTCATCGTTGACGGACTGGTGTCTGTCAACGGCGAGCC
Organism: Pseudomonadota bacterium; assembly: GCA_021846025.1. GTDB lineage: Bacteria > Pseudomonadota > Gammaproteobacteria > Burkholderiales > Burkholderiaceae_C > Thiomonas_A. The sequence goes on along the minus strand of JAJZDV010000053.1, from coordinate 17,990 downwards.
GGCGCATCTGGGCCAGCGTATTCAGCCTGGCGACCAGATTCGCGTCAAGGGCAAGCCGCTGAAGTTTCGCATCAGTCCGCCGCCGGCGCGTGTGCTGGTGTATCACAAGCCGGTTGGCGAGGTCGTGACCTTCAAGGATCCGGAAGGTCGCCCCACGGTGTTCCGTAACCTGCCGCGGGTGCAGAACGCGAAGTGGACAGCGATCGGCCGGCTGGATATCAACACGGAAGGCCTGCTGTTGTTCACCACCTCGGGCGAATTGGCCAACAAGCTCATGCATCCCAGCCAGGGCGTCGAGCGGGAGTACGCCGTGCGCGTGCTGGGGCAGGTGGATGACCAGGCGCGTCAGAAATTGCTGGAAGGTGTGGACCTGAGCGACGGGCCTGCGCGCTTCATGAGCCTTGAGGAAGCTGGTGGTGAGGGAGCTAACCGCTGGTATCGGGTCATCATCGCCGAAGGGCGCAACCGCGAGGTGCGCCGGCTGTTCGAGGCTGTGGGCCTGACGGTCAGCCGATTGATTCGGGTGCGCTATGGCTCCATCGCTTTGCCCGCCGGTTTGCGCCGCGGCGATTTCGCGGAAATCGAGCGTGAAGACGTGAGGGCCATGGTGAACCATTCCGGCTCGGTCCAGGGCTCCGAGGATCGCGCCAGGGGCCAGAAACCGGGTGGTCATGGTGCCCATGGCGTGAATGGTCAATCCCAGCGCAAACAGGGGGGACGTCCTGACAAGCGGCAGGAGCAGCGTGCTCAGGGAGGGCGTAACGATGGCCGTGATCAAGATCGGCCGGAAGGCCGATCCAGTGGCCGTGGCAGCGCTGAGCGTGGTGGCCAGGGCGGCGAGCGCGAGCCGGGTCCCAACAGCTACGCCATGAGCGCGGTGGATGCGCTCTTCGGCCGTGCCACCCGCGAGGCCCGTCGTGCGGCTCCGCGCCACGAGCACGATGACCAACCATTCCCCGAGCGCGAACCCGGCCCCAACAGCTACGCCATGAGTGCCGTCGATGCCTTGTTTGGCAAGGGCGCTGGTGGCTCAGGTGGTCACAACAAACCGCGCTCGGCGCGCGGCAGCAAGAAAGGCGGGTCCGCCGGCCAGCCAGACCCCATGCGTTCCGCCCTGGGTCAAGGGTTCGGCCAGGGTCCGCGCCCAGGTCCGGGGCAGGGCGGCAAGCGACGTCATTTCCCGCGCTGAGGCGGCCCGTGGATGCCGGCATGCTTGCGCCTTCTGGCGGGGGCTCATGCCAAATTCTGGCTGGTCCTGATGCGGCCCGGCCAGGGGTTGCCATGTGCCGCATTCCGGGTGTCTAGGCGCATCATTCGCCGTGAGTGCCGGCCTTACAATTCATTTTTAATCACTTGATTTCTGGAGAAAAAACCTTATGGAGCGCACGCTCTCAATCATCAAGCCCGACGCTGTCGCGAAGAACTGCATCGGCAAAATCATCGATCGTTTCGAGACTGCCGGTCTCCAAGTGGCCGCCGTTCGCATGATGCACCTTTCCCGCGCCGAGGCCGAAGGCTTTTACGCCGTGCACAAGGATCGCCCCTTCTTCAAGGATTTGGTCGATTTCATGGTTTCCGGCCCTGTGCTGGTGCAGGTGCTGGAAGGCAGCAATGCTATTGCCAAGAACCGCGAACTGATGGGTGCGACCGACCCGAAAAAGGCTGCTCCCGGCACGATTCGCGCCGACTTTGCCGACAGCATCGATGCCAATGCCGTGCATGGCTCGGACAGTGCCGAGAACGCGGCGACCGAGATCGCCTTTTTCTTTCCGTCGAACTGGGTCTTCAGTCGCTGATTCCCGCTGCGCGACCATGTCCACCACCAACCTGCTTCAGTTTGACCGCGCCGGCCTGGTGGACTGGTTCGCCACGCAAGGCGAAAAACCCTTCCGTGCCCGTCAAGTCTTCCGCTGGATGCACCAGAAGGGCGTGGCCGAATTCGCCGACATGAGTGATCTGGCCAAGCCTTTGCGGGCTTGGTTGCAGGGCGTGGCCCGGCTCGAATCCCTGCCCGTACTCACCGAGCAGCGCTCGCGCGACGGCACCGTGAAGTGGCTGTTCGATGTGGGCGCGGGCGATGCGGTGGAAGCCGTGTTCATCCCTGAAGTGCAGCGCAACACCTTGTGCGTATCGTCACAAGCCGGATGCGCCATGGCTTGCAGCTTCTGTTCAACCGGGGCGCAGGGCTTCAGCCGCAACCTGACCACGGCCGAAATCCTGGCGCAGCTCTGGCACGCCGAGTTCAGCATGCGCGCAGCCCTCGGCCTGGCGGCTGGCGAGCGCGCCATCTCCAATGTGGTGATGATGGGCATGGGGGAGCCGCTTCAGAATTACAGCGCCCTGGTTCCGGCGTTGCGGGCCATGCTCGATGACGACGGCTATGGTTTGTCGCGTCGCCGCGTGACCGTGTCGACCTCGGGGGTGGTGCCCATGATCGATCGCCTTGCAGCCGATTGTCCTGTTGCGCTTGCAGTTTCCCTGCATGCGCCGAGCGATGCCTTGCGGGACGAACTCGTCCCGCTCAATCGCAAATACCCGCTGGCCGAACTGCTCCAAGCCTGTGAGCGTTATCTGACTCGCGCGCCGCGCGACTTCATCACGTTCGAGTACTGCATGCTCGATGGTGTGAACGATGCTCCCGAACAGGCTCGGCAACTGGTCCGTCTGTTGCGCGATCGCTTTGCGTGCAAGTTCAACCTCATTCCCTTCAATCCATTCCCGCAGTCCGGCCTCACAAGGTCGCCAGCCGGGCGCATCGCGGCCTTCGCGCAGATCTTGCAGGACGCTGGCTTCATCACCACCGTGCGCAAGACACGTGGCGACGACATCGACGCCGCCTGCGGCCAGCTGGCTGGCGATGTGCAAGATCGCACCAGTCGCAAGCCGGCGCCTGCAACCGCGCCATCCGCCGTGCTGCCACAGCCCGTCATCCCCATCCGGGTCGAGGCCATCAGCCCGATCACCCGCCTGTCCAACCTGAACTGATGCCATGAACAAGCAAACCCGACGGACAGAGCGTGGTGGCTTTGCATCGCTGCCGCTTACCGTTCTGATGCTGTGCATTGCCTTGTGGTCTCTCGGCGGTTGCGCCAGCAATACAGCCCAAAGCAACGCCTCGGCGAGCGCGACGTCCAGCACGGGCCATGCCGAGGCCGACAAGAACGCGCAAATTCGCTTGGAGCTGGCCGAAGGCTATTACCAGCGCGGTCAGGCTGAAGTGGCACTCTCCGAGGTTGGCAAGGCGCTGGACCAGGCCCCCGATTACGTGCCGGCCTACACCATGCAGGCGCTGATTCAAATGAGCCTGGGCCAGAATCCGCAGGCTGAACAGAGTTTCCGCAAGGCGCTGTCGATTGCGCCGGGCAATGCCGATGCACTGCATAACTACGGCTGGTTCCTGTGCACCAATCATCGCTATCCCGAATCGTTCACCATGTTCCAGCGCGCCCTGGCGGTTCCCGGCTACCGTTACCCGGAACGCACCGATCTGGCCTACGGTGTTTGTCAGTACCGCGCCGGGGATCTTGTCGGAGCGGAGAAAACTCTGCGTGCCGGTTTTTCCCTTGATCCGGCCAATCCAGCACTGTCGACCAATCTGGCTTTGGTGCTGTATCGTCAGAACAAATTCAAGGATGCGTTGTTCTATATCCAGCGCGTCAACACCGGCAAATACGCCAGCGCCCAATCGCTTTGGGTCGGCATCCTCATCGCGCGACGCTCGGGCGATACGCTCGATACCGACACCTGGACCACGCAACTGGAACAGCGCTTTCCGGATTCGCGCGAGGCCATTGCCGTCCAGCAAGGCAGATTTGACGACCCAAGCCTGCTGCCCCGCTGATCCCAGCCAATGACGACTCCCCTTTCCCAGGCTGATGCGCAGCGCGCAGCGCGTGCCCAGGCTGGAGGCATGCTGCGTGCTGCACGCGAGAGCGCGGGCAAGAGCGCGAGCGAGCTCGCAACCCAGCTCAAGGTGACGTCCGACAAGATCCTGGCGCTTGAGGCCGGAGATTGGGAGCACCTGCCAGACACGGCCTTTGCTCGTGGTCTGCTGCGCGCCGCAAGCAAAGCGCTGAAGGCCGACACCGACGCCATCATGCAGGTGCTGCCGCCGCTGCCCCATACCCAAACCATCTCGACCCGATCGACAGCCACGAGTTCGGGCAGGGCTTTGCCGGCCGCTTCTGCGGGCGCGTCCCATGGCGCACGCAAGCTCTGGTGGTTGGCGGTGGTGGGGATTGTCATGGCGGCGCTGCTGGTGTTCTTCCTGCCCCATGCCGAGGATCTGGCGAAGTGGTTACCTCAGGCCACGACAGCGCAACCGGGCTCCGCCGTCCTGGCACAAGCCAATTCGTCGTCTGTTTCGACCTCGGCAAAGACCCCGAGCGCCAACTCCCTGCCCTTGGCCAAAGCCTCGGCATCGGCGTCAGCGATTCCTGTCTCGACCGATTCCAGTGCCGGCTCACCGTCAGTTCCACAACCGGTTGCAGCCTCCAGCGGCCCTGTGGCGACGGTCACCGCCATGACGCTGAGCATCCAGGCCGCTGCCGAGAGCTGGGTTCAGGTGACCAGCAGCCAGGGAATCGTCTTGTTTTCGGGGCTCGTTCCTGCGGCCGGCCAGCAAAAGATCACCCTCTCCCCGCACGTTTTTCCGCTGCAACTCGTTGTGGGTAATGCAGCTCAAACTGCGGTGAGCCTTGGTGGCCGGCCAGTCGATTTGGCCACCAAGGCCAACAACAACGTCTCCCGCCTGACCATCCCCAAACCCTGAGGCAAAGCGTCTTCATGTCCGATGCGGTCTTGATTCCCGATGCTGTGCCGCAGAGGCGGCTGACGCGCCAAGCGCTCGTGAGCTGGGGCGGGAACACCATTGCCGTCGGTGGCGATGCCCCGGTGCGGGTGCAGTCCATGACCAACACCGACACGGCGGATGCCATCGGCACCGCCATACAAGTGAAGGAATTGGCACAAGCCGGATCGGAACTGGTGCGCATCACGGTCAACACCCCCGAGGCGGCGGCGGCCGTGCCGGCCATTCGGGAGCAGCTCGACCGCATGGGTGTGGATGTCCCCCTCATCGGCGACTTCCACTACAACGGTCATGTGTTGCTGACGCAATACCCGGACTGCGCCCAGGCGCTGTCCAAGTACCGCATCAACCCCGGCAATGTCGGCAAGGGCGACAAGAAAGACCGCCAGTTCTCCCAGATGATCGAGGTTGCCGCGCGTTGGAATAAGCCGGTGCGCATTGGTGTGAACTGGGGCAGCCTGGATCAGGAACTGCTTGCCGGCTTGATGGACAGCAACGCGAGGCAGCCCCGGCCACGCGACGCGCAGCAGGTGATGTACGAAGCGCTGATTGCATCGGCGCTGCAGTCGGCCGAGCGCGCCGAGCACCTGGGCCTTCCCGGTCACCAAATCCTGCTGTCGTGCAAAGTCTCGGCCGTTCGCGATCTGATTGCCGTGTACCGCGAACTTTCACGCCGCTGCGACTACGCCCTGCACCTCGGCCTGACCGAAGCCGGCATGGGCACCAAGGGCACCGTGGCATCAACTGCGGCCCTGTCGGTTCTGCTGCAGGACGGCATCGGTGACACCATTCGTGTTTCGTTGACTCCGGCTCCCGGAGAGGCGCGCACCCAGGAGGTGGTGGTTGCACGGGAAGTTCTCCAGGCTTTGGGTCTGCGCAGCTTTGTTCCCAGTGTCACGGCCTGCCCGGGGTGCGGACGCACCACGAGCAGTGTCTTCCAGGAGTTGGCACAAGACATCGATCGCCATCTGCGGGCGCAAATGCCGGTTTGGCGGGCGCAATATCCCGGCGTTGAAACCATGCGCCTGGCGGTGATGGGCTGCATCGTCAACGGACCGGGTGAAAGTCGCCACGCCGACATCGGCATCAGCCTGCCGGGGACGGGCGAACAACCCTCCGCTCCGGTTTTCATCGATGGCGAAAAGCGCCACACCCTGCGTGGTGACCGCATCGCCGAACAATTTCTCGACATCGTCAACAACTACATCCAGCAGCGTTGGGGCTTGCACCGTTCCCAGGCTGCGCACGTGCAGTCGCCTCGGTCCGAAGAGGATGAGGGCGCCTCGGGCAGCCCCGCGTTGACGCCTTGGACCCACGCGAATTAACCTCCGCATGAATGCAAAACTGAATGCCGTCAAAGGCATGAATGATCTGCTGCCGCCGCAATCGGCAGTCTGGGAATGGTTCGAATCGCAGGTGCGCGAACTCATGTGCGCTTACGGCTATCGCAACATCCGCACCCCCATCGTCGAGCCCACGGCGCTGTTCGTGCGCGGCATCGGCGAGGTGACCGACATCGTCGAGAAGGAGATGTACAGCTTCACCGACGCGCTCAATGGCGAGCAACTCACCTTGCGGCCGGAGAACACCGCTGCCGTGGTCCGCGCCTGCAACGAGCACAACCTGCTGTATGACGGCGGCAAGCGCCTCTGGTATTGCGGGCCGATGTTCCGCCACGAGCGCCCGCAGCGTGGGCGCTACCGCCAGTTTCATCAGGTGGGTGCCGAAGCCCTGGGTTACGCCGGGCCGGATGTGGACGCCGAACTCATCTTGATGGTGCGTCGCTTGTGGCTGATGCTCGGTTTGAGCGACGTGCGCCTCGAACTCAACTGCCTGGGTCAGCCCGAAGAGCGCCAGCGCCACCGGCTCAAGCTCATCAGCTATCTCGAGCAGCATCAGAACGAACTGGATGACGATGCGCGGCGCCGGCTGCACAGCAATCCGCTGCGCATTCTCGACACGAAGAATCCACAGATGCAGGAGCTGGTGAATGCTGCGCCGCGGCTGATCGACGAACTCGGCGAGGCGTCGCTGGCGCACTTTGACGGCGTGCAGTCCTTGCTGCGTGCCGCCGGACAGAACTACAGCGTCAATCCGCGCCTGGTGCGGGGGCTGGACTACTACAACCTCACGGTGTTCGAGTGGGTCACCGACCGTCTGGGCGCGCAGGGAACGGTGTGCGCCGGTGGACGCTACGACGGCTTGATCGAGCAGATCGGCGGCAAGCCGGCGCCAGCCTGCGGCTGGGCTTTGGGAGTCGAGCGGGTGCTCGATTTGCTGGAGCAGGGGGGCATGCAGATTCCGGCCCTGGAGCCGCACGCCTACATTGTTCTGGCGCATGCGCCCTCCCTGGCTGTCGCCATGCAAACTGCAGAATATCTGCGTGCAGCGGGCCTGCATGTCGTGCTGCATGCTGGCGGCGGCGGCATCAAATCACAGATGAAAAAAGCCGATGCCAGTGCTGCGCGCCATGCGCTCATCTTCGGCGAAGACGAGTATGTCGCCAAAGCCGTGACCGTCAAATCCTTGCGTCAAGGCCAAGGTGAAGCCGGTCAGCAGCGCCTCGTTGCGCTCGAGCCGCTGGAGGTTCTGATCGAACACCTCGGTGTCAATCCGCGACGCACTCTGGCCCCCTAGAATGCCGGCTGCACTGAACGTCAAAATCCATGAGCTACAACCTCGAAGAACAAGATCAGATTGAAAGCCTGCGTGACTTTTGGGGCCGTTGGGGGACGCCGATTTCGTCACTCGTACTGGTCGTCGCCCTGGCTTGGGCCGGATATGCCGGTTGGCAATGGTGGCAGGTCCGCCAAACCACCCAGGCATCCGCTCTGTTCGCCCAGATCAACAAGGAACTCGAGGGCGGTGACTTGCAAAAGGCGGCTCCCGCGTGGGTCGATTTGCAGACGAAATTTTCTTCCAGTCCCTATGCCCAGATGGGCGGCCTGAGCATGGCCAAGGCCTATGCCGATGCGGGCAGCACGGCCGAGGCCGAGGCCTTGCTGCGTTGGACCTCAGAGCATGCCGAAAGCAACGCTTACCGTGCCACGGCCTTGCTCAATCTGTCGGCACTGCAGGTCGACGCCAAGCAGTTCGACGCCGCGCTGGCCACGGTGAAGCAGTCCCCCGCTCCGGCGTTCGACGCGCTCTTTGCCACCCGCCGGGGTGACATCGAGGCGCTGCTGGGCAAACTCCAAGCGGCACGCAAGTCCTACGAGGATGCGATGCGGCTGCTTTCGCCGGATTCAAGCTACCGTCAGTTGGTGCAAATCAAGCTGCAGAGCGTCGGGGGCCTGGCATCATGATGCGGACTCTGGCTGGTGTTCTTGCGGCAAGCTCCGCCTTGTTGCTGGCGTCCTGCGCTTCCGGGCCGAAGCTGCCGGACCCTACTCCCCTGACTCCGGTCGCGTCCATCCTGCAGGCCAAAACGGCCTGGCAGACGCGTATCGGTCCCGTTCCAGCCACGTTCTCCACCGCCGCTACCGGCGGCAGCGTGGTGGTCGCCTCCAGCGACGGTACGGTGGAGCGCCTCGATGCCAGTACCGGACGCACGCTCTGGCGCAGCAGAATTGCTGGTGGCATCAGTGCCGGCACGGGCAGCGATGGCACCTTCACGGCAGTTGTCAATGCGCACAACCAAGTCGTGTCGATCGGCCCGCAGGGGCAGGTGTTGTGGCTTTACCAACTGCCCACGAGTGTGATCACCGCGCCTGCGGTGGTGGATGGAACCATTGCCGTTCAAGGTGCCGATCAGCGTCTGTGGGCCTTCAATGCGGCCAATGGACAAAAACTTTGGACGGCGGACTCGCGTGCCCCCGCCCTGCTGCTGCAGCAGGCCTCCGGCATCACCCCGCATGCCGGCAGCCTGCTGGTGGGCACATCGCTGGGACGGATCGAATCGATCTCGGCTGCGACGGGTGCTGTGCAATGGCAGGTCACACTCGCACGGCCACGTGGCATCACCGAAGTCGAGCGCGTGGTGGACATTACCGGGGCGCCATCGGTTGCAGCGTCCATGGTCTGTGCCCGCGCTTACCAGTCGGTCGTGGGTTGCGCCGATCTCGATACCGGGCGTCTCTTGTGGGCCGACAAGGCTGACGGGGATACTGGCATCAGCCAGAATGGCGACCTGCTGCTGGCGACCCAGGGCGATGGTGTCGTGCAGGCTTACGCTGCCGTCGATGGCGCCGGGCGCTGGAGCAACGACCAGCTCAAGTACCGCAAGCTGAGTGCGCCGCTGCTGGTGGGCGTGACGGTTGCGGTTGGCGACTACCAGGGCTACATCACCTTTCTGTCGGCGAAGGATGGCCAACTGATCGGACGCGTCAGCACCGACGGGTCAGCCATTCTTTCGCCCCTTGTCCTCTCCGGCAACACCATCGTGGCCGTCACATCGGATGGCGGTCTTTACGGTTTCCTGCCGCAATGAGCATGGACCAGGCAACGCCCTCCACATGATCCCCGTCGTTGCCCTGGTGGGCCGCCCCAATGTGGGCAAGTCCACGCTGTTCAATCGCATCACGCGCTCGCGCGACGCCATTGTGGCCAATGTTCCCGGCCTCACGCGTGACCGTCACTACGCCAAGACGCAATGGGAGGGCCAGTCTTTCCTTGTGGTCGATACGGGTGGCTTCGAGCCCGTGGTGGATGGCGGAATCGTGGCCGAGATGGCCAAGCAGACCAAGCAGGCCATCGCTGAATCGGACGTCGTGGTTTTTCTGACCGATGCTCGAACTGGGCTGGCACCGCAAGACCAGCGCATCGCCGCCTACTTGCGTAAAACCGGCAAGTCGGTCTTGCTGGGCGTGAACAAGGCCGAAGGCCTGCCGCCGACGGCCATGGCCGAGTTCCACGAGCTGGGACTGGGCGAACCCTTGCCGATCAGCGCAGCGCACGGCAGTGGTGTCAGCATGTTGCTCGATGCCATTGGCGAGCTGCTTCGCCCACCCGCACCGCCGCTGACCGATCAAGATTTCATCGATGATGCCGCCGATGCGCCCGAGGCCGAATCGGCCTTGCCCGAGGGGGTCACACCCGAGAGCCTCGCATTCAGCCTCGCACCACGCGCCATCAAACTGGCGATCGTGGGTCGGCCGAATGTCGGGAAATCCACCCTGATCAATGCCCTGGTGGGGGAGGAGCGCGTGATTGCGTTCGATCAGCCCGGAACGACCCGCGACGCGATCGAAGTGCCGTTCAGCCGCGACGGGCTGGAGTACATCCTGATCGATACGGCAGGTCTGCGGCGTCGAGGCAAGGTGTTCGAGACGATCGAGAAATTCTCGGTGTTGAAGACGCTCCAGGCGATCGAGTCCGCCAATGTCGTCGTGCTTCTGCTCGACGCCAGCGAAGGCGTGTCCGATCAGGACGCGCATATTGCCGGCTTTGCCGTGGAGTCGGGTCGCGCGGTGGTTGTGGCGTCGAACAAATGGGATCGGGTTGACGCATACCAACGGCAACAGTTCAACAACGCCCTCATCGAGCGCCTGCCGTTCCTCGGTTTCGCCCGCCAGCACGAGATTTCCGCCTTGTCGCGCAAGGGATTGTCGGCTGTGCTCAAGTCCGTGAACGAGGCTTACAAGGCGGCATTCGTCAAGTTGTCCACCCCCAAGCTCACGCGTGCCTTGGAGGAAGCGGTTGCTTACCAGCAGCCGCCGCGCGCCGGCACGGTCAGGCCCAAATTGCGCTACGCCCACCAAGGTGGCCAGAACCCCCCTGTCATCGTCATTCACGGCAACGCCCTGGACCGGGTGCCCAACAGCTACACACGCTATCTGGAGTCACGTTTTTCCAAGGCTTTCAAGCTCAGCGGAACCCCGTTACGGGTGGAATATCGGTCCTCCAACAACCCCTACAAAACGGAGCGCTGGTAAGGCTGCAGGTGACCTTGTTGCCCCTATGACCCGATCATTTGACGAGCCCGCGCTGACAAGGGTTTGTGCTATGTTCAAGCAGTCAATTGCAGTTTCGCACAACAATCACAACCGGAGTTTTTCATGAGCAATAAAGGGCAGTTGCTACAAGACCCCTTTCTGAATCTGCTGCGCAAAGAGCATGTTCAGGTTTCGATTTATCTGGTCAACGGCATCAAGCTGCAAGGTCATATCGAGTCATTCGACCAATACGTGGTCCTGTTGCGCAACACCGTGACACAAATGGTCTACAAGCATGCGATTTCCACCGTTGTGCCGGCCCGTCCCGTGAGTTTCAACGTCGGTGAGTCTGAGTCAGACGCGGCCTGAGGCTGCTCCCGGCGCAGTGCTTGTCGGGGTCGACACCGGGCAGCCAAACCCCGATTCCACGCTTGGCGAGTTGCGTGAGTTGGCGTTATCAGCAGGCCTTCTTCCGTCCGCCAGGATGTGGAGCGCCCGCCGTCGGCTCGATCCTGCGCTGTATCTCGGCACCGGCAAGGTGGCCGAGCTCAAGCAGCAGGTCCTGGACAACCGGGCCTCTTGTGTGCTGTTCGACAATCCTTTGTCCCCCGTCCAGCAACGCAATCTCGAACGTGAACTTGGCGTTTCCGTCTGGGATCGAACCGCGCTGATTCTGGAAATTTTCGCGCGCCGTGCTCGGAGTGGCGAGGGCAAGTTGCAAGTCGAACTGGCGCGACTGCGTCATGCTGCAACCCGTCTGGTTCGTGGCTGGACGCACCTGGAGCGCCAGCAAGGCGGCATTGGCCTGCGTGGCGGCCCAGGCGAAAAGCAGATCGAACTCGATCGCCGCATGCTGGAAGACAAGATCAAGATCCTGCAAGTGCAGTTGCACAAGCTCGAACGTCAGCGCTCCACCCAGCGCCGTGCCCGTGCGAAGGCCGGACTGCTGCGCGTTTCCATCGTCGGCTACACCAATGCCGGAAAGAGCACGCTGTTCAACGCGCTGGCGCATGCCCACGGCTATGTTGCCAACCAGTTGTTTGCCACGCTGGACACGACCACGCGCCGCGTCTTTCTCGCGCCCGGAAGTTTTGCCGTGGTGTCCGACACGGTGGGCTTCATCCGCGATTTGCCGCATTCGCTGGTGGATGCCTTCAAGGCCACGCTCGATGAAGCCGTGGAGGCTGACATCTTGCTCCATGTGGTCGATCTGTCGAACCAGCAGCGTGAGCAGCAGATTGAGCAAGTCAACAGCGTACTGGCCGAGATCGGTGCCAAGGACATCCCGCAGATCTTGATCTACAACAAAATCGACAAGCTCCAGGCGACGGTCCCGTTTACAGGTCGTTACGGGGCGCATGCTGGATTTGGTGGTCGTGATAGCATCAAAAGTTTTGACGTCAGCGCATTGACAGGCGCGGGCCTCGATACGGTGAGAGAGTATCTGGCGGGGTTAGTCGCCCGCCGTGAAGCCGACACCGAACCCACCCTCCACGTTTGACATCCAACGCCTCCACCATGCAACTCAAGTGGCCCCGAGCGACGACACCTGCCGCTTCTGCCTCGCCTCAACCCAGCCAGAACTTGAACGATCCCAACTGGGGGCGAGGCGGTTCGGATCAACAGCCGCCGCAAAGCCCCGATCCCAAGAACGGCAACGGCACGGGGCAAGGTGACAAGCGACCCGGCCAGGACGGCAGGCGTCCGGGTCAAGGCAGTGGCCCGCCGGATCTCGACGAACTGTGGCGCGACTTCAATCGCAAACTCAACGGTCTGTTTGGCCGCAAGGGCGGTGGTGGCGGTGGTTTCAAACCTCCGCGCAGGCCTGATTTCCATGCCTCGCCCAGGATCGCTGGCCTGGGGTTGATCATCCTGGTGGTCGTTCTGGTACTGGGGTGGCTAGGCTCGGGCTTTTTCATCGTGCAGGAAGGTCAGCAGGCTGTCGTCACGCGCTTCGGCAAGCTGGCCTATATCGAGGAGGCGGGTTTTCACTGGCGCCTGCCTTATCCCATCGAATCCGAGGAAATCGTCAACGTATCGCAAGTGCGATCGGTCGAGATCGGTCGTGGAGGGGAAATTCGCACCACCGGACTGCCGGCTTCGGCCATGTTGACGGAGGACGAGAACATCGTCGACATCCGCTTTGCCGTGCAGTACCGCATCAGCAATGTGGTGAACTACCTCTACAGCAATCGCAGCCCTGACGACGTGGTGACACAGGCGGCCGAAACTGCGATCCGTGAAGTGGTCGGTAACAAAACACTGGACTATGTGCTGTACGAGGGCCGTGCGGAAGTCGCCATCAAGGTCCAGGATTTGATCCAGTCCATTTTGGATCGCTACAAGACGGGCATTCTGGTGACCAACGTCACCTTGCAAAGCGTGCAACCACCGGAGCAGGTGCAATCAGCCTTCAACGATGCCATCAAGGCCGGTCAGGACCGCGAGCGATTGAAGAACGAGGCCGAGGCCTACGCCAACGATGTGGTGCCGCGTGCCAAGGGCACCGCTTCGCGCTTGATCCAGGAAGCCGAGGGCTACAAGGCCCGGGTCGTGGCGGAGGCGCAGGGTGACACGTCGCGCTTCGACCTGATCTTGCAACAGTACGAAAAAGCGCCGCAAGTGACGCGGGAACGCATGTATTTGGAGACCATGCAGCACATCTTGTCGAATGTGAGCAAGGTGATGGTGGAGTCGCGCGGGTCGAACAATCTGCTGTACCTGCCGCTCGACAAACTGCTGCAACAGGGCGCAACGACACAGCCGCTGACACCGACGCGCTCGGCAGCCGCTGGCCTGCCGCTGCCGACGTTGCCCGCCTCCGCACCCGCTGCCGCCGACAGCGCGGCCGCACTGGTGAGTTCCAACCCCGTTGCCAACGCCTCAGGCAGCAGTTCGCGCGACAGTCTGCGCGAGCGCAACTCCCGCTGAGGTCCAGCCATGAATCGAATCACTCTCGCCATCGCCGCCCTGGCCGTCGTTCTGGGTCTCCTCGTGTCCTCCATGTTCGTTGTCGATCAGCGGCAATACGCAGCGGTCTTCGCACTGGGTGAAATCAAGCGGGTGATCAAGTCGCCCGGGCTGTACCTCAAATGGCCGGCTCCATTGGAAAACGTGGTGTTTCTGGACAAGCGCGTGCTGACGCTGCAAAGCCCCGAAACCGACCGTTTCATCACCGCTGAGAAGAAGAACGTGGTGGTCGACTGGTACCTGAAATGGCGGATCGTCAACCCCACTGAATTCATTCGCAGTTACGGTGGCAACGAGCAGCGTGCCAACGATCGCCTCTACCAGATCGTGAAGGCTGCGCTGAACGAGCAGATCACCCGCCGCACGGTCGGTCAGGTCCTGGCTTCCGAGCGCGACAAAATCATGATCGACGTGCAGAAGGTGATCACGCAATCGGTCAGCGGCACCGGCCTGGAGATTGTCGACATGCGTTTGACGCGGGTCGATTTTGTGGCTGACATCACGCAGTCTGTGTATCGCCGCATGGCTGCCGAGCGCAAGCGCGTGGCCAATGAACTGCGCTCCACCGGCCAGGCCGAGGCTGAAAAAATTCGGGCTGAAGCCGACAAACAGCGCGAGATCCTCATTGCAGACGCCTACAGCCGCGCCCAGACCATCAAGGGCGAAGGCGATGCCAAGGCATCCGAAATCTACGCCAAGGCCTTTGGCCAGAACCCGAAGTTCGCCGAGTTCTATCGCAGTCTGGAAGCGTATCGCGCCAGCTTCAACAGCCGCAGCGACGTCGTCGTTCTCGACCCATCCTCCAATTTTTTCCGCTTCTTCAGCAATCCAAACGGCGACGTTCCAGGCAAAGCCAGTCCAACCGGACGTTGACCGCAGACAGCGCGCCGCTGTTCGCGGGGTCATGCCTGCGAGTGACGCGCAGCGTCTTTGCCGACCCTGCGCATGAGCCTCCCCGGTGCTGCAGGACGGACGGGGCGGCATGGCACGCGACCTAGAATGCCGGTTTGATTTCAGCAAGCATCAATCTCCCTCGCTCATGACTGCCTGGCTCCTGCCCGAGCAATTTTCCGACGTGCTGCCGACCGAGGCGCGCGCGATTGAACAGTTGCGCCGCACGTTGCTGGATGTCGCGCGCGGCTACGGCTACGAGTTGGTCATTCCACCCCTGGTCGAGTATGTGGATTCGCTGCTTTCCGGCACGGGCCAGGATCTCGATCTGCAGACCTTCAAGCTGGTCGATCAGATGTCCGGGCGCACGCTCGGACTGCGCGCCGACATGACGCCGCAAGCCACCCGCATCGACGCGCACCTGCTCAATCGCCGCGGCATCGTGCGCCTGTGCTACTGCGGCAGCGTGGTGCACACGCGGGCCCAGGGAGTGTTTGCCACACGCGAACCGCTGCAATTCGGCGCCGAGTTCTACGGTCATGCGGGGCTGGACGCCGATCTGGAAGTCCAGCAGTTGGCCGTACGCAGTTTGCAATTGGGGGGCGTGCAGCGCATGACCTTGACCCTGTCGGACGTTCGCATCGTTCGCGGCGTGCTTGCCGGAATGGTCGCGGGGCCGCAGCAGCTTGGCGAGATTCTCGAAGCCCTGTCACGCAAGGACCATGCGCAATTGCTGGAGTTGACCCAGGCCGCAGCGCCTGCGCAGCGCGATGCCATTCTCGCGTTGCCCGACTTGTTCGGCGATGCCGCAATCCTGCAGCAGGCTGCTGAAGCCCTGCCGGATCGTCCGCTGATTCGCGAGGCCCTGGCCGATCTGGAGCGCCTGGCCGTCACCCATGTGCAAGCGGGTGTCGATGTCCAAATCGACCTGGCCGATCTACGCGGTTACAACTACCACAGTGGCGTCATTTTCGGTCTGTACGCGCAGGGCCAGCCGGATGCCTTGGCCAGGGGAGGGCGCTATGACGAAATTGGCGCAACCTTCGGCCGCCCGCGTGCCGCCACCGGCTTTTCTCTGGATCTGCGCGAACTGGTGCGTCATGCCAAGGCACCGGAGCCGACGCCGGCCATCAGGGCACAATGGTCGCAGCGCAACGGCTACAGCCAGGCCGTCCACGCTCTGCGGCAGCAAGGGCATACTGTGATCGAACTGTCCGAGGGCGCCACGCTCGAAGGCAAGCAATTCCTGTTCGACCGTCAGCTGACTTGCACCGAGGGTCAGTGGCATGTGCTTTCCTATTCCCCCAGTTGACACGCGTCCAACTGGTTTATTTCCCTTTCCGCTGCAAGAGGTGTCGTGAGCACAGGACGTAATGTGGTCGTCGTGGGTAACCAATGGGGCGACGAGGGCAAAGGCAAAGTGGTCGATTGGTTGACCGAGCATGCTCATGGCGTGGTGCGCTTTCAGGGCGGGCACAACGCCGGCCATACCCTGGTCATCAATGGTCAGAAAACCGCGCTGCAACTCATCCCTTCCGGCGTGATGCGCCCGGGGGTGGCCTGCTACATCGGCAACGGCGTGGTGGTCGATCCAAGCCATCTGCTGCTGGAAACCACGCGTCTCGAAGCTGCAGGCGTGGAGGTGCGTTCACGCCTGCGCATCAGCGAGTCCTGTCCGCTGGTGTTGCCCTCGCATGTGGCGCTGGATCTGGCGCGCGAAGCTCGCCGTGAAACGCGCGGCATCGGCAAGATCGGCACCACCGGCAAAGGCATCGGCCCGGCCTACGAGGACAAGGTCGCACGTCGCGCGGTGCGGGTGCAAGACCTCAAGCATCCCGCGCGACTGGCCGAAAAGCTGCGCGAAACCTTGGAACTGCACAACTTCATCCTGCGCGACCATCTGCAGACCGGGACCGTGGCCTTCGAGCCGACGTATCAGCGCCTGCTGGAGATGGCCGAGGCGATTCGCCCCATGATGGCCGATGTCGGTTATCTCGTGCACCAGTGCCATGCACGCCGCGAACGTCTGCTGTTCGAGGGTGCGCAGGGGACCCTGCTCGACATCGATCACGGCACCTATCCCTACGTCACCTCCAGCAACTGCGTGGCCGGCAATGCCGCTGCGGGTTCTGGCGTTGGTCCGGCCTACCTCGGCTATGTGCTCGGCATCACCAAGGCCTACACGACACGCGTGGGCAGTGGTCCGTTCCCGACCGAGCTGCCGATCGACCAGCCGGGTACCGTGGGCCACCACCTGCACACGGTCGGCCAAGAGCGCGGCACCGTGACCGGCAGGCCGCGTCGCTGTGGATGGCTGGATGCAGCGGCGCTCAAGCGTGCCAACATCATCAACTCCACCACCGGCCAGTGCATCACCAAGCTGGACGTGCTGGACGGCCTGGACGAAATTCTGATTTGCGTCGGTTACGACCTGGATGGCCGGGTGATCGACATCCTGCCGCTGGACGCCGACGACATCACACGCTGCAGTCCCATCTACGAGCGCTTCCCCGGCTGGAGTCAGACCACGGCAGGCGCCACCCATTGGGAGCAGTTGCCGCTGAATGCCCGGCGCTATCTCGACCGTATCGCCGAACTCAGCGGCACGCCGGTCGACATGGTGTCGACCGGCCCTGATCGCGAGCACACCATCGTGCTGCGCCAGCCTTTCCAAGGCTGAGTTGCGCACACCCCTCCCCTGCATCCACTCCCATCCTCTCACCGGCCCTGTCCATCATGCTCAGCGAAGACGGCAAGCACATGTATGTGTCCTGGGATGAATACCATGCCCTGATCGAAAAACTCGCGCTCAAGGTCTACAAGTCGGGTTGGGAATTCGATCAGATTCTGTGCCTCGCGCGCGGCGGTGCCCGACCCGGCGACATCCTGTCGCGGGTGTTTGACAAACCCCTGGCCATCATGTCCACCAGTTCCTACCGGGAGGCTGCGGGCACCCGGCAGGGGCGCTTGGATATCGCCAACTACATCACGCTGCCGCGCGGCGAACTCGAAGGTCGTGTCTTGCTGGTGGATGACTTGGCCGATTCGGGTGAAACCCTGAAGGCCGTGGCCGATCGCCTGCTGCACAGCCCGCTGAAGATCAGCGAGATGCGCAGCGCCGTGATCTGGGTGAAGGGCATTTCAACCGTTCTGCCCGACTACTACGTTGACATGCTCCCTTCCAGCCCCTGGATTCATCAGCCGTTCGAGGAGTACGACACCTTGCGGCCATCCAAATTGGCCGAGCGCTGGAAGATCTGACGCAGCCGGCGAAGCGCGTCCGTTGTTGATGCCCAGTTGCTGGCGTGAGCAGACTGGCGTGCCGGGTTGCGCTGCCGGCCCTGAACGATGCGCCCTTCCCAGTCTGGCCGTTCTGAGGTCTCGATCGCCCAGGAAAGGCATCGATCTCCAGGATTCGCGCGCTTCCGAGCCCTGCAAATGGTCCG
>JAJZDV010000194.1 GCA_021846025.1 Pseudomonadota bacterium | reverse complement strand
GCGCGCATGGTCAGTGGGTCGGTGCCGGGAGCGCGGCCCAGTCCGAGGTCGATGCGCTCGGGATACAGCTCGCCCAGAGTACCGAAGGCTTCGGCAACGACGAGCGGCGCATGGTTCGGCAACATCACGCCGCCTGAGCCGATGCGCATGCGCTGCGTACCCGCAGCGATGTACCCCACGAGCACGGCAGTGGCGGAACTGGCGATGCCGGGCATGTTGTGGTGCTCGGCTAGCCAGTAGCGCTTGAAGCCGAGTGCCTCCGCGTGCTGCGCGGTGCGCAGGGCAATGGCCAGCGCACCTGCCACCGTGCCTCCCTCGCGCACGGCGACGAGGTCGAGCATGGAAAGGGCGATGGCACGGAAAGGCCGATTCATGACGAATTGCCCGCTCAACGCCGTTTGGAGCCGCGCATGGACAGCAGCAGCACGATCGTCAGCAGGATGAATCCCAACGCCGACCACAGGGGCAGGGACACGCCAAGAATCGACGGCACGTCGGCACACAAACCGTCGGCGCGGAACATCCATGGCGCCCATTGCGTGATGCTCCAGTTGTTGATGGTCGCAGCGAGCGGGTCCAGCCCGCAGGTCTGGCCCGGGTGCCAGACCAGCCACACATGGCGCCCGGCGACACCCAGACCCGCGAGCCCACTCAGAGCACCGAGCAGCAAGGCCAGTCGGCTTGCAGTGGCCTGTGCAGCGGCTGCCAAACCTGCGGCCAAGAGCGCAAAGGCAAGCATGCCGAGGTAGGCCATGCGCTGCAGGATGCACAGCGGGCAAGGTGGGTTTGACTGATTCTGCACCCAGAGGGCGCCGGCCAGAATGCCGAAGGCGCACAGGGCCACGAAGAGTGGAAGGGTCGGCGAGAGCACGCGAACTGGTTTGTAGGATGTCATGGCGTTGTTGCAGTCATTTTGAAAATACCGGATGCGTTGCCAGAATCGAAACGCATGTCCATATCGGCAGGTAAAGCACCGTCGAGCCGTGCGCCACGGCTGATGAATTCGAAAAAAGAGCCGGGCAAGACGCACAACTGCGGTCCATCCTCCCCCAGCAACACCCGCTGGACACTGGCCGCGCGCAAGGCGGTCTGGCGGACGGTGCCGCTGGTGGAAACCTCGATCTGGTCCTTGATCGCAAAGCCTTCGGCGCGTAACTGCGCGGCCAATTCGAGAACATCGTCAACACGGTCGGTTGCGTGGTTAAAGGTCTGGCCTTCGGTGCTGATCCAGGCCATCTCGGCTGACTCTCGCAGCATCAGTTGGTATTGCGCCAAACTGGGCAGAGGGTGCTGGCGCTCGAAGCAGCGCAGCAGAGCGGGCAGCAGCTTGCGCGCGGTGCACAACGGTAAGTGTCCTTCGCGATGCAGATCTTGCAAGGCTTCGAGTTCAGTCGCGCTCAAGGGGTCACGCGAATGACTGAGGATGGAGCTCAGCATTTGCTGAAACTCTGCAGAAAAGCCTTCAGGATGCAACTCGCTCACGAAGAACTGAGCCATGCCTTGTGGGTCGTCGGCGTGGATGTAGGCGCGCCCCGTCATCTTCAACCGCGGCAGGGGGTAGGTTCCGGCCAGCGTGTAACCGAGGGGCAGCAAGATGCGGGTGATGGCAGCCTCGCCACTCGGCAAGGTACCGCAGGACGCCGCAAGCACCGTGCGGACCGCGCCATGGTCAAAAGTGATCGCACGGCCCTGTTCGCGCGCTCGCTCGAGATAGCGCATCGCCTCCGGCACGGATTGCGCCAGCCGCGCAAACAACGCTTGAGTCATGGCCAGCGCCAACTCCGCGCGTGACACTTCGTCGGGTTTGGGTCGCGTCAACGGCTTGCTTGGAAAGGCGAGCTGATCGACCAGCTTGAGGGCATCGCTGCTGAGCAGTTCATCGAGCAGGATCCGAATGGTTGTCTTGGGCATGGCTGCAAATGGAAACAACAGGCCGAGAGGCATTGGCACCGTGTCAAACAAACGCCGACATCTTAGTTCCCGCTGCATCGACCCCGTGTTGCAAGGCATGACGCCGATTTGCCGCCGCCGCCCTCACTCCCCGGTACCCTAGAATGGCGGGTTCGGGGCGTAGCGCAGCCTGGTAGCGCATCTGCTTTGGGAGCAGAGGGTCGGAGGTTCGAATCCTCTCGCCCCGACCAATTGAATCAAGTCCTTGGGGCCGTGAGCCCACGACTCAAGATGGCTTTGCCAGCGGGTATGACCTACGCGAGGCGGTCGCGCACGCGGTCAACGCCTGAACCATCAAGAGTTGCCTCGTCGCAGCAATCGGTCGGCGGCGCAGCCCACCGTGGCATCCTGCGCAGCCAGCGTCGTGATCGAAGGGTCCACGTGCCGTTGCGCGTGCAAGAGCGACGCGGGAGCTGTCATCCTCGGAATCAGCAGGCACCTGGCGCTCGATGCTGCTTTTCCCACGGCCCTCCGGCTTGTCGGCCCTGAGACCCTCGGCCACGAAATCTGGCGCGATGAAAGGGTTGCGTTTGCTGCGCTTGCCTTGCCTTGACGCATCGCCACACGCCTCGTCGACTTCGGCGCTTCGTGCCGCTTGTGCACGCCCTGGTGGCCGGCGTCGCCGTCGGTCAACGCATGGGCCTTCTCCCGCGGCTTCGCGTTGTCGATCGTCGCCGGTTTGAGGGTGCAGTTGACATGGCGTGCAGTCGTGTCACCTGGACGAGGCCGTGGCCCCAGGATGGCCTCGCCACGGTTGGGAGCCAACGAACGATCCGAAACGCCAGGAAACAGAAAACCCCAGTCGAATCAACGATCTGGGGTTTCGTGTGGAACCGGCTGGGACGTTACGAGACGCCGTGAAACGAGATCACATGTGGTCGATCATCACCTGTCCAAAACCTGAACATGACACCTGTGTGGCGCCTGGCATGAGACGGGCGAAATCGTAGGTTACCTGCTTGGACTGAATCGATTTCTCCATGCTCGCGATCACCA
>JAJZDV010000052.1 GCA_021846025.1 Pseudomonadota bacterium | reverse complement strand
CCAGCTCCGCCACAGCCGCCCGTACCCGCGGCACCTGTCGCCGCCTCGGTCCAGGCCAGTTTCGAGGCCGCATTGCGCAGCGCCATCCAGGCGGCGGTGCGCTATCCGCAAGCCGCAAGGCTGATGCGGCTCACCGGGCGAACCCTGATTCATTTCACGTTCACGCACGGTCGAGTCTCAGCCATCACGGTATCCCGAAGCAGCGGGAATACCGGACTCGATCAAGCCGCAATTCGCGCCGTCAAAAATGCGCAATACCCGGCTGTACCCCTCGCACTGAGCAAGTCTGTGATGCATTTTCAAATATGGGTAAGGTTCAAATTTTCGAATTGAAGGTCTCTCTCATCAATATTTTTACAAGAACTATTCAAGCATAACTTTCGAATATCACAAAACCCCTGAAACCATGAAATCTCAATCGTTTTACCTCAAACCACTGGCAGCGATGATCGCGGTCGCCTTTCTCGGTGCCCACCATGCCGAAGCACAGACCGCGAGCGACCTTGGAACGGTTCAGACCGATGCCACCGCAGCGAATGCCACGGTTCAAGCAAAGAAGTCTTTCGAGAGCAAGGTCTACACGCGACGTCAACTCCAGAAATCCACGCAGCCGGCGAAGACCGTCACGAAGCAGGAACAAGACCTCCTTGGACCGGATGCCAGTGGCATGCAAGCCTTGGGCATTCTGCCCAACGTCAAGATCAGCAGCTACAACGCGTCGAGCGCATCGTCGCGCTCGACGCTTTCCATGCGCGGCATGAAGGTTGGCAACAACAGCATTCCAGGGGACCTGGCGACGAATGCGATCTCCATGGAACTCGACGGGGTGCCGCTCAACAGCCTGATCCAGTCGACAGGTTGGCATTCGCCGGAGGTACCGATCGGCGCGTTGCTTCAGGGCATCAATGTGATCCAGGGCCCAGGCAATCCGCGAGAGCGCTGGTACGACAGCCTGGGTGGCACGGTCAATTTCATTCCGATGCAACCGACCCATCAGCCCGGCACGAAGGTCAACCTCTCGCTCGGCAGCTTCGGCACCAACGTGGTTTCGGTGGTCCATAACACCGGTAGCCACGATGGATGGTCCACCGTGTTGGGCGTTGCACGCGCGGGAAGCCAGTCAATTCGATCCACGGGCGACAGCATGCCGTCAAAGACGCTCCAGGCTTACGTGAAGACGCGGAAAACGCTGGAAAACGGATCGTTGAGTTTCGGCGCGTACGTCGAGCAAAACGACGAACAGCGACCAAACATGATCCCGGTCAGTGCCGCCGATGCGCAAGCGAACCAGATTGATCTCAACGGATTGGGGGCTGGCGGGCCGTTGTACAGCGAACAAACCTCCGGTTACTACTCGACGCTTCCGCGTTCAGTTTGGCAGAAAGACATCCAATTGCAAACCTATATGGGTTGGGGGCGCCTACACCTTCAGCTTTCCCCGGATCTGAGCCTGAGCAACATGTTCTGGATTCGAAACGGCAATGTTCAACATTATCGCCAGAACTATTATCTGCCAGGAAGCCCGGGCGGGGAGTATTATATCGAGCATTCGAATACTTATGGCGACAAATTAAACTTTGATCAAAAAATCAATGACTGGAATACGCTGAGTTATGGCGGCTATTTGATCAATTCGCGGTCGACAAACGATTACATTGGCTACACACCGAATCCCTCCATCGGCCTGCAGGGCAATGGAATCACCGCAGCGTCCATCACGGGACTTGGCGCGAATACAACAACAAACACGTTCTGGGCCCTCTATGTCCAAGACAGTATCAAACCGATTCCCGCGCTCGAAATTGTCCCCGGGATTCGGATGGTCGGATTTCAGACGGATTTCTCGAATACTACGGTCGCTCAGGCCAACTCGCTCTTCCCTGGACAGGGCACGACAGTCAATGCAAGTATCGGCGACCCTGCTCTAGATGGCTCCACCAATTTCGTCAAGACCGAGCCATCCATTGGTGCGAACTGGACGTTAAATCCAGATCTCTCGTTATTTGCCAGTTATGCTGTCGCTCTGCATAATCCGCGGCAAGGCAATTACGATCGCTCTGCGGTTGACTTGGCTGCGTTGCAGCTTGTGAAAAGCCAGAACTTCGACATTGGCATGCGTTGGAACCAGCGTCACGCGCTCGGGATGAAAAATGTCTACGCATCATTCGATTATTTCCAAACCAGGCTTTCGAATCAAACAATTCACTACTCGCCGGCCAATACCAATACGATTTATTCGACCGAATTTGGCGTAGGAAATGCAACGATCAAAGGCATCGATCTGCAATTACGCGCTGATGCCAATCAACATTGGAAGGGTTTTGCAAATCTAGGGTTTTTCAGAAGCAACTGGGATTCCTATTACAGCTATAACACGAATACTAGTTTTAATGGGTACCCAGTCTCAAATTCACCGAACGTCACCGCCAACGCCGGGATCACCTACCGCTATTACATGCCGTCCGGCGTTGTGGATACGACACTGTGGGATCAGTATACCGGCCGCTTCTATCTGTTCAACAACCAGGTTGCCGGACCTTCGCGCCAACAGAATCCCGCCTACAACCTTGTGAATCTTACCGTGAAGGCCGAAACGACCGCACTACATTCCGTCCTAGCAGGAGCTAAGCTGACCACACTCTCCTTGAGTGTGCTGAATCTGTTTGACAAGCAGTACAACTCGACCGCGTACATCAGTTCGGGCGGATATTTCCAGACACCGAACGGCGGCTATGTCATTGCCAATCAGGGCGCCCCACGTGGGATTTATCTTTCATTATCCGCAGACTTTTAAATAACAGATTTTTGACAGGGATTATCGGGAGAGGGTGTCATGGAACGCGTGCATCTTGACACACTCGTCAGTCCAGACATCCGCGAACGATGCTGCAATTGATAGATTTATACAAAGCATAAAAATCACGCAAAAATACAAAATTTGTCTCCATCAAGCCCTTAACGCCGTCCGGCGTTCGAAAATAGACAACTATGCAGAAAAAAATTGTTATTTGGGATCTTCCGTTGCGCATGTTTCACTGGCTGCTTGTGATTGGTGTTGTGGCGTCGATCGTTAGCGGCCTGATCGGCGGCACGGCGATGACCTTTCACTTTCTCAGTGGATACTGTATTCTGGCTTTGTTGGTATTTCGATGGGCCTGGGGTTTCGTCGGTGGGCACCATGCCCGTTTTGTCAATTTCATCGCTGGTCCTCGTCGCGTGGTGCATCATTTACAAGGCGGCGATAAGCGCGAGGTCTTGGGACACAACCCGCTTGGAAGTTGGTCCGTGCTAGCACTGCTCCTGGTGTTGACCTTGCAGGTTGTTAGCGGTCTTTTTGCGAATGACGAAATTTTTAATGAAGGGCCTCTCGCAAGCTACATTAGCGACCATCAGAGCACAATTTTGACGTATTATCATACATCGATTGGATTACCAATTCTTTATGGACTTATTGGCCTGCATATTACGGCGATCTTGTATTATCTTATCGAGAAAAATAAAAATCTCGTGATGCCGATGATCCGTGGCGTCAAGGATGTCGATGCCACGCATCCCGCGCCTCACGCCTCGAACGACACCTGGAAGCACCGTTTACTTGCACTTGGGATTCTCGGCTTGGGTGCCGCACTCGGTGTTTGGGTCTCACGCCTTGGTGCGCCGTAATCCAAATAGTCGATACCTTACCTCCAAGGATTGTGGGTGGCGACTCGTCGTTTTTATTTTCTTTTCTCCATTCAAAACCATGAAAAATGTTCTCCGATCCATTGTTATCGCAAGTTTTATGGCTTCCGCAGGCGCTGCCCACGCTGAGTTCGCAAAGCCGGCTCAGGCGGTTCACTACCGCAAGTCCGTGTTCTACGTGATGGGACATCACACGGCGATTCTCGGCGCCATGCTGGAAGGACGTATTCCCTTTAACGCACAACGTGCGCTTTCCGAAGCACAGATCATCGAATTCATGTCGCACCTACCATGGCGCGCGTTCGGCCCCGGAACTGACGTTCGTGGAACCGATGCGAAATCGTCAATCTGGCACGAAAGGCAACGTTTCCAAGACGATGCACAGAATCTGGAGCAATTGACACCTAAACTCACCGCTGCCGCACGGACTGGTCAACTCAGCCAAATGCGTATCGCCTTCGGACAGACCGTCAAGACTTGCAAGAGTTGTCACGATAGCTTCCGCAATTAAGGCAAGGCGCGCAGGCACCGGGCGATCCGTGTCTCGTCGATGACATGATGTCTTGGCGCCAATGCCGATTTGAGCCACCTGATGATCGGCGACTGATACTAAGTCGCGTTCAATAGATTAGACCGTCCGCCCTGAAAAGCGCGCAACACGTTGACTTTACAAATAGGGTAAGTGAATTAACAGGCCAGGATTTGCAGGGCAATTTCGCCAGATGCCCGGTTGTTTGCAGATTGAACCGAGGTTTGATGGGTCCGCACTCCCCGCCGTCGCCGGACATGTTCCGGCCGAGGCTGGATGAGCCAATCAACAGGAAGCACCCGCGGGGGCGCCTGGCCAGGTTGATCGACTGGCGTGAGATCCACCGCACATTCGCCGGGCACTTCAACTCTGGACACGGCCGACCGGCGCTGTCGCTGCGCCTGGTGGTCGTGCTGCTGGACCTGCAGCACGCTTTTGACGCCTCGGACGAGGCGGTGGCCAACACCTGGGTGGAGAACCCGTACGGGCAGTTCTTCACCGGCGAGACCTATCTGCAGACCGAACTGCTCATCGATCCGTCGAGCCTGACACGCTGGCGCAAGCGCATCGGCGAGGAAGGCGTCGAGACGCTCTTGGCGCTGACCATCGAGGCGGCGTGCAAGGCCGGCATGATCAGCAAGGCCAGCGTGGGCCGGGTAATCGTCGACACCACCGTGATGCCCCTGGCGATTGCCCACCCGACCGAGAGCAGGCTGCTCGAATGCGCCCGCGAGCACACGGTCAAGCTCGCCGACGAGGGCGAAATCCGTCTGCGGTAGAACGACAACCGGGAGGCGCCGCGGCTGGCCACGCAGTTCGGCCGCTACGCCCACGCCAAGCAGTACAAGCGCATGACGAAGACGCTACGCTCCCTGCCCTGCGCGGGCGGGTCGGACGTGTGCACCGCAAACACGGCGCACGGCTCAAATCAGCAACGGCGCCAACATGCCCTGATTGCTGTTTACGATTTTATTTGCTCGGAACAGTTCACATCAGCGATCGCAAGCTGCATGTCAAGCCTCAACCCCTGCGCAAACGACCCGGTTGCGCCCGCTCTGCTTGGCTCGGTACATCGCTGTATCAGCGCGGCTGAGTGCCGCATCGATCGTCTTCTCCTGTGGCGTCAACTCAGCGACCCCGATGCTCAGGCTCATGGGCAGTTGAAAGCCATTGCAACGCATTGTTTGAGCGGTCACTGCATGGCGCATCTGCTCGGCAATCTGCGCGGCCTCCCTCCTATCGGTGCTGGGCAGAATCGCCGCAAATTCCTCCCCGCCGATGCGCGCCAGCACATCCTGCGTGCGGAGTTGTGTGCTCATGCGCTCCACCAAATGTTGCAAGGCCAAGTCACCGATGCCATGCCCATGGGTGTCGTTGATGCGTTTGAAATGATCGGCATCCATCAGCACGATGGAGACCGGCAGATTCGTCACGTCCGCCAGCAGACCCTGGGCCCACTTAAAAAACCCCCGCCGATTGCGCAAACCCGTCAGTGGATCCGTCTGCGACAGCCGCAGAAGGTCGCGCTCATAGCGCTTGCGCTCGGTGAAGTCCTTGAAGGCAAACAACAGGACGGCTTGTCCGTCGAGTTGTGTCTTGATCACCGAGGCCAGTACCCAGATCACCTCGCCATCCAATCGTCTGAAGACCAACTCACGATTGTGCACCGCGTGCATGCGGCTGACGTCCTTGATCAAATCGATTCGAGCCTGGAGATCGACCCAATGGTCCATTGCACACAGGCCCACCAAGCTCGCTTTGTCGCTGCCGAAGAGATCACACGCAGCCGGGTTGGCGTAGAGCACGGTGGCGGTTTGCGGTTCGGTGACCACGGCAGGGGCTGGCAAAAACTCAACCAGGTCGCGGAAACTGCGCTCTTTCTGCTCCAGGGCCTGTGCGCGTTCTTCGACGCGGCGCTCCAGGCTGGTGTTGAGGGCTTTGAGCTCGGCAATAGCGAGCTTGCGCTGACTTTGCAAGACGCCAGCAAGCAAGATGCTGCAGGCCATGGTGATGCCCAGCAACTCAGCGCTGACGACGGCTTGCGCGATGGGCACCTGGGCGTAGGGACCGAAGCCAGCGAGGGTCGCCCCCATCACCAGGATGAAGGTTGCAGCCAGAAGAGACGTAGTGACCCACTGATCCAGCCTGAAGACGGACCACAAGGCGGGCAGCAAAAGCAGCCCCATCAGGCCTAGACGATAAGCCGGATTCATGCCTTGCAGCAGAAAAACACCCATCCAGATCACCAGGTTGACGAGGATCACTCCCAGCACTTCCCGCCAGGGTTGGGCGATTGGCAAGGTCAGGCTTTCCTGCCGGCGCAGCCAGAACAGATGCAGGCCCGGCACGAGCATGACCACACTGCAGAAATCGGCCACCGCCCAGCCGGAGAAGGTTGTGAAGAAGACCTCGGCGGTGTTGTGCCCGATGAACACGAGCCCTGTGGCGCCGAACAGGGCCGAGAGCGCCCCATTGGCCAGGCCCATCCAGACCAGGAAAGCGACGACACCATGGGGTTCCTGCCACAGACGCCCCAGCGGCAGACGCAACCGCCTGATGCCCCAACGTCCCAGCATGGGGGCCAGCACATTGCCAATGGACAGCCATAACGCCCCAACAGGGGACCATGCGAACAAGACGATATTGACCGCCAGCGATCCTGCGAAAACACCGGGCATGGCACGCCAGCCCCAGACCAGCGCCGCGAATCCAGCCAACGCTGCCGGCGGCCAGAATGGCGATGCGTGTGCGAACACCAGCGCCGGCAACTTGCCCAGAAGCGCATAACCCACGGCAAGCTCCGCATTGCGCAACACGGCACGGGCAACTCGGGAGGGGTTCAGGCGGGCCATGGCAGACGAGCTTCAACGAACGCTTGGATCAGGCCTGATTGGACAAACCGCCCCAAACCGACCGACTGCTGCAGCGGCGCGCCAGCAGGGCATGAGAGGAACAGCAGGCGCCACACCGCACGTTGCGGCCGCCAGTTTGACAACTCGCTGCTCATCCTGGCTCAGGCGCAAGACCTGCAGACGCAGATCGATATCGGCCGCTTCAGCAGGATTGCTTCGCGGCCGGGCGACCGATCGGAGACGCTCCAGCCCATGTGGTTCCAGTTCAACCTGGCGTGCATTGAGCGGAGGCAGTGCCGCCGTCATGGGTTCACGCGCATCCGTTGCAATGCTGAGCAGCCCAGAGAAATCGAGCAGCCAATGAACGGCAAGGTCCGCAATCGTGCGTTGCAAGGTGCGCGCCTGCAAGCGATCGGGTTCCTGCGTCGCTGTAAAGCTGTGTGAAGTCGGGTTTTGATTACAGCCATGGGGTGACATGCTTTGCAGTGGGTTCGAACCAGGGCCAGATGACCACTGGATGATTACCCGACGATCTTGCTGCAGGTAGTCTATGAACACGTTGGAGGTCTGGCCGTGAACAAATGCACGCAAACGTAGCTTCGTGGCTCAGACATCCCGTTTTTGAGGGGATACCTTATCCCGCTCAAGGCATGCCGGACTCCCACCGCTTCAGCTACAACTCGCCCAGCATGCCGATGACCTCGTTGGAAATGCATACGCACCACCCAGCAGGCCTTGGAGAGCTTGTGCGCATTCGCCCGCTAGGGCCAGATTAGCCGTCTGCTCGGCTTCCCGGTGGCCACGATCAGCCGGGTAAACTGCTCACCGGCATCGGCGGTGAGCAGCGACTGACTGGCACGCACCGCAAGGAACCACTGTCCCAGATCGCAGCGGTCGTCCTGGGCCTTCAGCCCAGGGTCCAGGTTGTCATCGCACGGGTCGCAGACGCAATCCATCAATCGTTGCTTCCAACGTTGATGCGCTTGGATGGCGTTGAAGAAATCCAGCTTCATGCGTCCTCCTCCGTCCGAACGATAAAAACCCCTTGCCTCTACGCCATGGCCTGGGGCCGCAGCGCCAGCTCCCAGAACGACTGGCGCACCGCCTTGCTCAGGGCCTGCAACTGGAGCTCGAGCACTGCGCGCTCGTTGACATGCTCGATCCATTGCCGGGTGCGTGCGTGCAACTCCAGATGCTGTTGCGTCAGTCGCAGGAAACCGGGGCTGTGGCTGAGGCGCCTACCGCGCCGCTGGCACCACTGACCGAGAGTGCAGCGCAGGTGGGCATCGGGCGCAAGAAGTTGTTCGCGGGCTATGGCGTCCAGGCTGCCGGTGAGCAGTAGGCGCAGGATGGTGCCCAACGACACGATGGCCTCGATGCCGTCTGGCCCCAGAGCGTTGGGTCGGCCGAGGTCGACGGCCCAGGGAAGAAGCTGGGGCCACTGACGCAGCCACCCAGTCAGTTCAACGGCGGGCATCGGCCACGCCACGGCATAGCCTTGCAAGTGTGTGCAGCCCATGGCCACCAGCACCTGGGCTTGTTCAGGCGTTTCCACACTCTCCGCGACCACGCGAACACCCAGCATTTGGGCGGTGTGCACCATCCCGTAAGTGATGCTGAGGGCTTTGGCGTCTTGCAAGATGTCGCGGATGAATCGGCGGTCGATCTTGATGGTGGAGACAGCCAGATCCTGCAAGTGGGTGAGGCTGGCGTTGCCGGTACCGAAGTCATCCAGGCTGACCTGTACGCCCAGTAGCCGGCAAGCTTCGATGCGCGCGCGCACCGTGTCGCTGTCGAGCATGGTGCCGCGTTCGGTGAGCTCGAGCACCAGGGATTGTTCGGGCAAGTCAGGGTGGCTCTGCAACACCGTGCGGACATGGTCCAGAAATGGCGCGCTCAAGAAATGGCGGGGGCTGATGTTGACAGCCAGACTGAGCATTTGGCCGCCGGCGTTCCAGCGCGCCAACCAGCCGGCGGCTTCATCCAGCACCCAGCGGCCGACGCGCGCGGTGATGCGCGCGTCATCCAGGACGAACTCGAAGGCCGCTGCCGCATGCACTTGGCCCTTGGCGTCACGCAGACGCAAGAGGGCCTCGGCCTGAGTGACGATGCAGGAATGGCCCGTGCTGTCTGCACGCGCATGGAGGATGGGCTGAACGAACAGCTCCAGCCGGTGTTCCTGCAGCGCCTGCTCGATCGCCGCGACCCAGGCCTCACGCTGATCCATCGCCGCTTGCATCTCGGCGTTGAACACCCGGGCCTGATTGCGCCCTGCCGCCTTGGCTGCGTACAGCGCCATATCCGCCTGACGCATCAGGGTCTGTGCGTCCTCGGTTGCGGTCCGCACCGCAAGTCCCAGCGACAGGCGGACCGAAAGTAGCTGGCCATCCAGGTCAATCGGTTCGCGCATCGCCGTCATGATCCGGCCGGCCACGCGTTGCAGGCGCGCGGGATCCTGGTCGTGGTGCAGCAGCATGGCAAACTCGTCGCCGCCGATGCGTGCCAAGAAATCCACGTCGCGTTGCTGGAATGATGGATTGGGCCGGCGCAACACATGCGCGAGACGGCGACTGACCTCACGCAGCAAGATGTCACCCGCGGCATGTCCGAGTCGGTCGTTGATGGTCTTGAAATCATCCAGATCGGCAATGCCCAAGGCCAGGTCAGACCGGTTGCCGTGCAAGGTTGCCTCCAGCAGCGCCTCGAAGGCGCGGCGGTTGGGCAACCCGGTCAGCGGATCGCGCGCGGCCAACTGGCGGATCTGGTCTTCCTGACGCTTTTGTTCGGTGACATCCTGAATGATCCACATCGCACCGATGGAATGCCCATGCTTATCCAGCAACGGGTGGTAGTGCCGCAGCATCACGCGGCCGTCGGTGAGCCACGCCTCGTCGATGGCTGATTGGTGCTCATGGAACAACACTTTGACCTGCGCCAGCGCGTCGCGGCCGCCCACATGCAGGGGCTCGACCAGGTCCCAGATCATGCGCCAGGTTCGGCCAATGAGTTCGCGCGGATGGGCGGCGATTTCCAGCATGCGGGCAAAGCCGCCGCTGCAGTATTGCACCCGGCCGTCACTGGCGAACACGAGGACGCCGCTGGGCAGATCGTTGAGGATGCGGATGAACTGCTCGGCAGCTTGTCCACGCTCGGTAGCGGCCTGCTCGGCCTGACGCAACAGCGTCTGCGCTTCGCGGACCCATCGACGCTGGATCGCGAGTGACCAGAACAACAGGGATGTCAAGGCTACGGCCACGGCTGCAGTCGCCGCCAACGGCATGCGGACCTGGCTCCACCAGGCGGCCCGCAGCTCGGCGCGAGGCAGCACAGCGAACGCCACCAGCGGGAAGCCCTCCAGCCGCCGGAATGCGCCGACATAGGGTTGGCCCGAGGCGTCGGCGCTCAGGGCTCCTGCGATGACGCCGCGCAGGCTTGCCGGATGCGCTGCGATCGCCTGGTGAATCGCCCCGCTGTGGGGCATCGTGAAGAAGGCGTTGAGGTCGCCCTTGGATGGCAGCGGCCAGCGGCCGTACCAATAGCCGTGCTCGTCCTGCACCCCGAGCTGCAGACCTTGGGACCAGCCGCGATAGGGCAGCAAGGAGCGATACAGCGCGTTCTCGGTGGCGATGCTCAGGCCCCCGACGAGATAGAAGCGCGCGCCTTGCGGGCCAGTCACGACACGGCCGATGTGCAGCACCAGGGTCTGTGTCAGCGGGCTGAGGATGGGATGCCACAGGCGCATCTGACCGGGATGAGCGCGCAGATCGGCCAGGAAGGCGCGCAGTCGCGGCTTGGCGTTCTGGTCGGCGTCGGGTCCTTGTGTGGGCAAGGCGGTGCTGGCGAGAAGGTGACCATCGGCCGCGACGAGGTTCAGCGCGTCGAGCCCATGCAGGGCATGCTGGACATTCAGCAGCATGGCGCGAGCGGCGGCGGGGTCGTGGGTGGG
Source organism: Pseudomonadota bacterium (assembly GCA_021846025.1). Classification (GTDB taxonomy): domain Bacteria; phylum Pseudomonadota; class Gammaproteobacteria; order Burkholderiales; family Burkholderiaceae_C; genus Thiomonas_A. The sequence continues at coordinate 8,708 of JAJZDV010000052.1, read as the reverse complement.
GTCGGCGGTCTGGATCTGCTCACCCAGGAAATCCAGCGCCTGGGCATACCTGACGAGATGATTGCGCACCGCCACCCGGGTGAGTTGGGTGGTATCGGCGAGTTGTTGGTTGGTGTTGTGCTTCTGAGCGTTCCACGCCGCCATCAGATACCAGGATGTGCCGGCGATGAGAGCCACCATGATGGTGGTGAACACCAACAAGGTCTGGGTCCGCAGGCGACTGTCCTGGAGCGTGGGCATGCGTGCAGGCGGTGTGTGGAGGTTCTGGGTTTGAGGACGTCGTTCGCGGAGTCGTGGGTCCAGCCTGTTCGGACCGTCCCGGTCTTGCGGGCTTGGTGCCGTGGCGTACCGAGCCTGTCCCCCGAGATACAGGCTCGGGAAGGACACCCCGAGGAACCGGGCCACGTCGTTCAGGGTACTCTGGACCAAGAACATCCTAGCGGCTTCGCTCCTGGGAGCCGGCGGCTTCAAGTCCTTGATCCGTCGTCAATGGCGTGGGTGCGTTCGACGGCTTCTCAAAAACAGCGGATGGTGGCCCGGCTTTATGTGAAGGAGTTCACGGCGCAGCCCAGCGCATGCGGTCGCGGCGAGGGTCAGCGCAGACCGGGCATCTATGCTTCAAGCGTGGAGTGCCCCAGCGGTTTGAAGCGCACCCGCTGAGGTTTTGTCGCCATTGTGATGTTGCATCGAGGCCCGCATGAAAACCATCAGAATCTTCATCATGACCGGCTCCGTCTTGGTTTCGGCCCTGTTTTTCGGCAGCGCCTATTTCATCGTTTCGCATGCCTTCACCCGCGCCATTCAAGGCAACTCCCTCCGCACGTCGCGCGTCATGGCCCAGTCCACCTTCAACTCGATGTTCCAGTTGATGCGCACCGGGTGGACGCACGCCCAGGCTGAAGCATTCCTTCACGCCAGCGACGGGGCCAGGCAGCATTCCGATTTCACCCAGCAGATCTTTCGCGGCAGCATCGTCTCCGCGCGCTTCGGCCCCATCCCGCAAGCCCCCGTGGATGCCGCGGTCGCACAGGTGTTCCAGACCGGCCGGCCAGAGCAGGATGTCAGCGGAAACAGCACGCGCTATGTCTTTCCGCTGCGCGCAGAAACGCAATGTCTGCGCTGTCATACCAACGCCCAGGTGGGAAGCGTGCTCGGCGTCATCGACGTCCGCCAGAATCTGGCTCCGTCCATTCAGGCCGCACGGCGGGATTTTTTCGATGCCATGCTGTGGGTCTTCCCCTTTCCGATCTTGGGCGCCTTCCTGTTGACGTTCTTCGTGGACTGGCGCATCGACCGATCCATGGGCATGCTCAAGCGCAGCATGGACCAAATCCATCAAATATCGGATTTGAGATTACTCCGATTTCAACCCATCGATTTGTGGTTTTCCGACCTCAACGGCATCTTTCGTCAAATTGGCCAACTCATCGACAAGCTCCGGGGCATCGCCATCGAAAAGGACTTCCTGGCCGACCATGATGCCCTCACCGGCCTGCCCAACCGCAGGGGGCTGCTGGACCATCTCTCCCGCACGCTGGCCCGTGCCCGTCGTCACGGCGGGCACGTGGTGATCGGCATGCTCGACCTGGATGACTTCAAACCCATCAACGACACCTGGGGCCATGCGGCGGGCGATGCGCTGCTGCACGAGCTCGGCCGCAGACTCCAGGCGGCTTTGCGCGAAACCGATCTGGTGGCGCGTCTGGGCGGCGATGAATTCGTCGTCATCCTCGAACAAATACCCGAAGCCGGCGATCTGCCATCGATCCTGGCGCGTCTGGAATCGGCCATCACCGCGCCCTATGTCCTGCCGGGCGGGCACGAGGTCCGCATCGGCCTGAGCCTGGGGGTGACGCTTTACCCCGAAGACACCGCCGAGCCGGAAATTCTGCTGCGTCACGCCGATGAGGCGCTCTATGCCATCAAGGAGCGCAAAGCCACCCGTCAGCAAGGCTGGATGCAGTGGCGCGCCCTTCCCGCCCCAAACCAACCCAACGAAGACGATGCGTTTGTCATCCCTGTTTATGGACAGGGGGCATCGGCGCTGTTGACCCGTGTGCGGAAATCGCTGCTGAGCGCCACCTCGGCGTTCGTCACGACCTTTTACGCCACCCTGGCAGTGCAAGCTGACGCGCAAGTCATCCTGCAGCGCTTGAGCCCCGATGAATTTGCCCATCTGCGCGAGCGCCAACACCAACATCTGGGACACATTCTGGCCCCCGATCTGACCGAAGCGGCACATCGACTGAGCGCGCACCGCCTGGGGCGCATCCATGCCCTGATCGGGCTGGACCAAAGCGCCCTCATCGAGGCCATGCACATCTATCTCGACACCTTGAAGCAAGAGATCGGCAAACTGAATCTAAGGCCCTTCGAACGCAACCATTTGGTGAATCTGCTGTCGCGCCGACTGCTCACCGAGATGGAGGAGCAGATCAAGGGCGAAATGGACGTCACACAAAGGCGCGAGCAACTGCTGCTGTTCCTGCATGCCCAGAAAACCGCAGCAACCAACTGGCCTGATTTCCTGCGCATCGTGGTCGATCAACTCGTGGCCCTGGAGGGGATGCAAGGCGCCGGTGTTGCCCGGCCCGATAGCAGTGGGCAGTTCGTCTTCGAATACACCGCCGGAGCATTCGACGCCTATTTGCAGGCCATCGACCAGCGCCAGTTGATGCCGCGGGTGACCGATCCGGGCACACACGCGCAACAGCTTACCTACTTGCGTGCCTGGCGCAGCGAAACGATCGAGACGACGACCAACTACGCCGGCAACCCCGCCGTGGCCGATCTGCACGACGCCGCCCAGGCCGCCGGCATCCGCAGCAGCGCGGCAGTCCCGCTGAAGGATGCGCAGGGCCATGTGTTCGCCGTGTTGATCCTGTTTGGCCGCTACCCTGGCGTGTTCGAGACCCCCTCGGCACGGACGTTTCTGGCGACCCTGGGCCTGCTGGTGAGCGAGCGGCAACATGAGACCTCGCGGGAACAGCAACTGGCGCCGATCTCCGCCGAACGCCGGCATGCGCTGCGGGATCGCCTGTATCGCGGGGCTCTGGAGCTGCACTACCAGCCGGTGGTGGATTTGCGCTCCGGCAAACCCGATCTGGTCGAGGCCCTGGCGCGTCTGCGGCTGGAGGACGGCACGCTGGCCAGTCCCGCGGAGTTCCTGCCCGGATTCGGCGAAACCGAGCTTGTGCGCCTCTTTCGGGATGGATTGCACAAGACCCTGACCCAGATCCAGGCCTGGGACGCGCAGGGGCTGACGCTCGATGTAAGTCTGAATTTACCGCCAGCCGTGTTGGTCAACCTCGAGTGCGTGGCCTGGGTGCAGCAGGCCTTGCAGGAGCATGGGCTGGCGCCGCCTCGCCTGCGTCTGGAACTGCTGGAAGCCGAGGAACTCTATGACGTCTCCAGGCGGGATGCCGCCATGGCGGCGTTTTCCAACCTCGGCGTGCATCTGCTCATGGATGATCTCGGCGCGGGCTACAGCAGTCTGCTGCGCCTGCGCACGCTGCCGTTCTCCGCAGTGAAGATCGATCAGGGGCTGGTGCGCGAGGCTCCGCGGGATCCCTTGCGGGTCATTGGCTTCATCGGCTCGCTGGTGCGTCTGGCGCAGAGCCTGGACTTGCGTGTGATCGTGGAGGGGCTGGAAAGCCCGGCGCTGGTCGAGACCGCCGCCATTCTGGGCGCCACCGCCGGCCAGGGCTATGCGCTGGCGCGTCCGATGCCGGCGGCCGAGGTGCCGGGATGGATGCAGGGTTTTGAGCTCCGACTGGATCCGCAGCATCCGCAGACGGCCTTGGGCGCCTTGGCCGGGCACTGGAGTTGGGAACACGGGGTGCGGTACGCGGGCGCGCGCGCGATGCATGATGAGGGCACTTGTGCGCTGGGCAGCTTCATCGTGTCGCAAGGACTCGGCGGATCCGCTCTGGATGGCGCCCACCGGCAGATGCATCAAGCCGCTGTCGAGCACGGGCCCGAGAGTGCCCAGTACCGGCAGTGGGCGCAACGGGTGGTCGCCGCGCTGATGGCGCTGAGCAACGGGTTCATGGGAGCACCGACAGATTAAGGAGGCCATCATGGTTTTCCCGTCCGGAAAGTCCTGGGACCCAACGTCCCAGCAGTTCGACTACGACCCCAACGATCCGCGGGTGCAGGAGCTGTTCGCCCAAATCGAGGATCTGCGGCTGGAGAACCGGGGGCAGTTCAGGCCGGAGCGGGTGCAACTTCGCGGGGCCGGACATGTGGCGGGGCCCTTGAAGGATGGGCAGGGGGCCCTGATCGTCAACGACGATGGCCAGGGCACGATCACCTTGCTGGCCTCAATGCCCCTGGAGGAGCATCAGTCGTGCTTTGTGAGGCGCCATCTGGGGATGCCCAAGGAGAGCGAGCGCCTCTACGATGTGCTGCGCTGCCGCCTGGGGACACGACCCCAGGATGCCGACAGCAGGATCTGGATCGCCGATCTCAAGATCATGGTCCGCGTGGGCATCCAAGCCGATGCGCTACGTCGATGAGCGCTCGCCCAAGACACGAAGAAATGGACGCCCCGACCCGATCCCAGATGGCGTGTGCCCAACGCCGCGTCAAGTGTGTCGGCGCGCCAGCGCCAGCAGCAATTGACCCAGCAGTCCACAGGCCACGATCTGCAGAGCTGTAGACACCCCAGCATGGCTGGTCAGGAGGGAGGTGAGCGAAAAGGGTGGTGAGATCAGGCCGCAGCGTGGGGTGGAATATGGCAGGGCTCAGGCCGCTGCCGGCAGCTCGGCAGCCTGACTGCACAAACGCTGACACAGCTCGGCAATCTGGCACAGCCGTGCGCTGTCGCAGGCACGCAAGCCCTCTTCGAGGATCTCGCGCAAGTCCTGAATGGCTTGCAACAAGGTGGAGTGTTCGTTCGGGGCCAACATGAGGGCGGATGGCATGGACAGGTCCTCCATGGGGCGCTGGACGTCCAGCACAGGCCGCCAGCGTAGCAAGCCGGTGGACGATGCGAAAGAGGTCCCAACCGACAAGCACCATCGGCCGGCCACCGACCAACCCGGGCGGCCGCCCCAGGGTGAAGCGCAGGCCTGGCCTGCGGGCCTGGGGCGGCCTGGACTGAGCGCCGGACGGCCTTGCCGCTGGCGCCCAGGCTGTCGGGCAGCTTAGGGGTGCGATTCGACCCCAGCCTTGACCCGGATCAAGGGCGGGGCTCGCCTGGCCCTGGAGCCCTGCGCCGCACAGTGCGCTGGCCCACACGTCGCAGCAGCCGCATCTTGGCCTGCGCCCAGGCTTGCAGTTCATCGGCCGTGCCGATGCGCAGCGCGGTTTCGTGCGGCGTTGCGGCATCGAGGCGCTGCAACTTCAGCTCGATCAGGCCTTCCGGGGTATGGCTCAAGCGCAGATCGTCATCCTGGCACCCCAGGATGCCCACCAGGACCGTGCGCACCGCGATGAGCTCCGCCTGCGAGCGCGGAGGCGCAAGCGACGCTGCGCGCCGGGTCATGGCCGACGTCGCCAACACGCCAGCGCCCGTTCGATGTCATTCATCCCCTCAAGTCGATCACGCGTCTGCAGATCGCGCAAGGGCTGGGCGGGTCCACCGACCTCCGCTTGTGCCCATCGCTGCAGCACGCAACGGCGATGCTGAGTCCGCAGGCTCGTCAGCCCCACACCAAACCGCGGTTCCAGCCGCCTGGTCAGCCAGCGCCCCGGGTACCAGCAAGTCCAGCCCCTGCAAGCGACGCACGCTGGCCAGGAGGACACGCCAACACGGGCCAGCAAGCCCTGCCGCCGTTGCTGCGACTCTCTTGAGCATCCTATTGGCGCAAAATGAGGTGTAAACCCAAGGCGCTTAGTCGCGGGTACATTCATGTTCGGTTCACGATGCGACACCTACTTCGATCTTGGTTTGCCATCCCCTTCGCAGCCTTGTTCGCGGCATCGGCTCTGGCGGCGCAGCCGATTCCCCACGACATCCAGGCCGCCATCGACGCCGGCCACTATGTGCAAGCCGATCGCGAGATCGCCCAGGTGCTGGCTGCGCATCCGGATTCGGCCGAGGCGCATTATGGGGACGCTCGGCTGCTGGCCGACGAAGGCAAGTGGCCGCTGGCCCAAGCGGAACTCAGCCGCGCAGAGAAGCTGGCCCCTGTGATGGGCTTCGTACCCCCGGACATGCTGTCGGCCTTCCGCCGCCAAGTGCAGGATCACACGCAAGGGGGGGCCGCCCGCTCGATGAGTCCCGGTTTCATCATCGGGGCGATGGCGTTTGTGCTGATCTTTGTCTATCTCGTCGCCGGGATGTTTCGGGCGCGGTCGCGCCCGATGGTCCTGCCGACCGAAGGTGTGCCGCCCGGGACGACACCGCCGGGCACAAGGGGTTCTCCGCTGGCAGGACCGGCCGCGCCATCTGCGATAGGCTCGGCCCTGCTCGGCGCATCGGGAACGGGACTGGTAGCCGGCGAGCCCAAGGTGCACGTCCCACCTGTCGATCCAATCCCCAGCGACGAGCATTGAGGGATGGCCGGCGCCAACGCCAGGAGCGATGACCCCGTCGATGCGGCACGCGAAGATTCCTGCTCGGATGCCTGACCCGCTGCGTGCACCTCATCGTGCGATGCGCAGCGCCAGCAAGCTCATCGGGATGTCAGCGTGAGCGTCGTTTCCGCGGCCGCAACTCCGCCATCACCATGCGCTCGAATGCTTCCAGCGCCGCCGCGGCGTCAAGCTCTATATCCTGCTGCGCCCACTGCTGCTGCCGCATCCAGACCTTGAGCGCCTTGGGATCGGCGGCGCGAGCGAGCAGATCGTCGATCTCCTGGCGGGCCTCGTCGAGACCAAGCAGTGAAGCTTCGAATGCGCGCTGGATGCGCTGGGGATGGATCGCGCCGTCGTCCACCTCGGGAAAGGATTTGCGGATGCCGAACTCGATCCCCTGGATCTTGTGCTCGACCTCACGCAACTGGCGCTTGAGCGCAGCGGAAAACATCTTGAACTGCGCATCGGCCATGCCGGCAAGTTGGGCCGTATCGATCATGGCGATTTCGAGTTGCAGGCTCAACAAGGTGTGCAAGTCCTGCTCGGCATGGGCCTTGTTCGCGCGCTGCAGCAATGTGGCCTTGTGCGCCTTGCGTGCGGCGTCCGGCTCGCGGTCGGAGTGCAAGGTGCTGGCGAGTTGCGATAGATGCTGCGAACGGTCTGTGCTTGCAGCGTGTTCTGGCGCGCGCCCGAGTTCCGCGCCAAGGACTTTATCGAGAACATCCGCGCGTCTCTCGCGGACACGGGTCTGGAGCCACGCTATCTGGAACTCGAACTGACCGAAAGCGTGCTCATGCGCAACGCCGAATCGACCGGCTCCGTGTTGCATGTGCTCGCAGACCTGGGTATCAAGCTTGCCGTCGACGATTTCGGCACCGGCTATTCCAGCCTCAGTTACTTGAGAAAATTTCCAATCCACACCCTGAAGATCGACCAGTCGTTCGTGAACCAGATGACCAGCAGTCCGGACTATGCCACCATCGTCAGCGCCGTGATCAACATGGCCAAAAGCCTCAGGCTACACGTCATTGCGGAGGGCGTCCGAACAGCGGAGCAGTACGTACTTCTCCAGGCGCAGCAGTGCGATGAGGGCCAAGGCTATTACTTTGGACGGCCGATGGTGGCTCAGGCGCTCGCCGCCTTGCTGCAAACTGGCATATCTCCAACCCGTCCCCAGTGATGGCCCAGCAGAGCATCCACCGCGCCCCCTTATTCGTCGAGTCATGACGTTCCCTGCGACCCTGCGGCCCCCACCCCACCCGTCCCCCTGACGGGCGGCTATCTGCACCGGTCCAGCGAGAGCCTCTCGGCCCTCAATGCCTGGGTGCCGGGCAAGGCGTTGCACTCCAGGTTGCGCGATCTACGCCCGGTTCACCTGCTGCTGGGTCGTTGCCTGGTAGTGCGGATGTCCTTGTTCAATCCGGTGGTCTACCTGATCAGCGGCTTTCGCTGGAGCTTCTACGGCCTGGCCGATGTCAGCATCGGCATCAGCCTGGGGATGACGCTGGCTTTCCTGCTCGTGTCGCTGGCGATCGTGGCCTGGATCTTCAAGACCGGGGCTCGACTCAAGGCGTGATGCATGACAAAGTGACGCATTGCAGGAAGTCGTCGCCTTGAGCCTCGTTGTCGAAATCCGCACATCCCAACCGACATTGTCTAGCAGGCCGTTGAAGTACTTGGACGACGGGCGAATTCGAACCGCCGTAATCGGATGATGCCCTTCATCGAGTGCTCAATTTCCGTGCAGATCTCCGAATTCCGGCCTGGATCTGACCTCGTGGGGTGGTCGGGAAGGCGATTTCCATGGTTTTCGCCTTCATCTCGCGAACTGCGGACGCAATGCGGCCAAGGAACGCAGCCGCGTGAGGTTGGCTCGCCGGAACGAACTCGTCCAACTTCACCGTGCTGAACAAGGCCTCGTTGTAGCTGTCGGCTCCTCGCATCCTTCTTTCTTCAACCTCGTGCGTCGTCTGCCGCCATCCTCCCCGATCCGGGCGCGGCGCGCCAATATTTCAACGGCCTGCTAGATAGTGTCGTCACGAGATGCGAAGCCAGAGGGCGATGCATCGAATTTGCACGGCGGCAACGAATGAAGCGACGTTTTTCGAGTAGCGCGTCGCGATACCTCTCCAGCGCTTGAGATGCAGGAAGGCATTCTCGACCAAGTGGCGCAGCTTGTAGAGCGC
>JAJZDV010000193.1 GCA_021846025.1 Pseudomonadota bacterium | reverse complement strand
GGTGCGTCGCAGGCGACGGGATGCTGCAACCCTGCCTTGGCCTCATCCACGGATCTCTAAATTTCATAATATAAAAAGCAATATTGCGATTCGAAAAATTATCTGCAATACTTACGCAAACCAAAACGAGGAGATGCACCATGTCGGCTGTTCCTGAGTTCCCCGTGCCCGCTTCCGCCAACGACGGCGATCCGCAAGAAACCCGTGAATGGCTCGACGCGCTGCAGGCGCTGATCGCCACGGAGGGACGTGACCGAGCCCATTCCCTGCTGGAGTCGCTGCTCGACCAGGCGCGCCAGGATGGGGTGGACATGCCGTTCTCGGCCAACACCGCCTACGTCAACACCATCCCCACCGACCTGGAAGAGCGCAACCCCGGCAACGTCGAGATCGAGGAGCGGCTGCGTGCCTACATGCGTTGGAATGCCATGGCCATGGTGGTGCGCGCCAATCGCCTGCACCCGGATGACGGTGGCGACCTGGGCGGTCACATCGCCTCCTTCGCCTCCCTGGCGAGCATGCTGGGGGCGGGTTTCAACCATTTCTGGCATGCGCCCACGGTCGAGCACGGCGGCGATCTCATCTACTTTCAGGGTCACAGCGCGCCGGGCATCTACGCCCGCGCCTTCATGGAGGGACGGCTGAGCGAGGATCAACTGCTCAACTTCCGCCAGGAGGTCGACGGCAAGGGCCTGTCGAGCTATCCCCACCCCAAGCTGATGCCCAATTTCTGGCAACTCTCCACGGTGAGCATGGGGTTGGGGCCGATCATGGCGATTTACCAGGCGCGCTTTCTGAAGTATCTGCATGCGCGCGGCATTGCCGACACCTCCAAGCGCAAGGTCTGGGTGTTTTGCGGCGACGGCGAAATGGACGAGCCGGAGTCTCTCGGCGCGATCGGGCTGGCGGCGCGTGAAAAGCTCGACAACCTGGTGTTCGTCGTCAACTGCAATCTGCAGCGCCTGGACGGTCCGGTACGCGGCAACGGCAAGATCATCCAGGAACTCGAAGCCGAGTTCCGCGGCTCGGGCTGGAACGTCATCAAACTCATCTGGGGCTCCTACTGGGACCCTCTGCTGGCGCGCGACAAGGAGGGCATCCTGCGCCAGGTGATGATGGACGTGCTCGACGGCGACTACCAGGCCATGAAGGCGAACGACGGTGCCTTCGTGCGCAAGCACTTCTTCGGCCGCCATCCCAAACTGCTGGAGATGGTGAAGTCCATGAGCGACGAGGACATCTGGCGCCTCAATCGTGGCGGCCACGATCCGCAAAAGGTTTACGCCGCGTTCCATGCCGCGGCCCATCATCAGGGTCAGCCCAGCGTGTTGCTGGTCAAGACCATCAAGGGCTACGGAATGGGTCAGGCGGCGGAGGCGCGTAATGTGGCGCATCAGGTGAAAAAGCTCACCGACGAAGACATTCGCGAATTCCGCGACCGCTTCAACATCCCCGTTCCCGATCACGACCTGCCCAGCCTGCCATTTTTCAAGCCGGCCGACGACACGCCCGAGATGCAGTATCTGCATGCCCGTCGCAAGGAACTCGGCGGCTATCTGCCGCAGCGCCGGATGAAGGCGGATGAACACTTGCCCATTCCCGACCTGGCGGATGTGTTCAAACCCGTGCTCGAGGCCACCGCGGAAGGCCGGGAAATTTCCACCACCCAGGCCTATGTGCGCTGCCTCAATCAGCTGCTGCGCGACAAGACCCTGGGGCCGCGCGTCGTGCCCATCCTGGTGGATGAGACCCGCACCTTCGGCATGGAGGGGCTGTACCGGCAGATCGGCATCTACGCGCCCGAGGGACAGAAGTACACCCCGGTAGACCGTGGCGAGGTGATGTACTACCGCGAGGACAAGGCCGGCCAAATCCTGCAGGAAGGCATCACCGAGGCGGGTGGCATGTGCTCGTGGATCGCTTCCGCCACCTCCTACTCGCACAGCAACCGCATCACCATTCCGTTCTACATCTACTACTCGATGTTCGGCTTCCAACGCATCGGCGACCTGGCCTGGGCTGCTGGCGACATGCTGGCGCGCGGTTTCCTGCTGGGCGGCACCTCGGGGCGCACCACGCTCAACGGCGAAGGCCTGCAGCACGAGGACGGCCACAGCCAGATCATGGCGGCCAACATCCCCAACTGCATCAGCTACGACCCGACCTTCGCCCACGAAGTGGCCGTGATCCTGCACAGCGGCCTCAAGCGCATGGTGGAGAACCAGGAGGACGTCTATTTCTACATCACTTTGCTGAATGAAAACTACGCTCAGCCGGGACTCAAGGCCGGCACCGAGGCGCAGATTCTCAAGGGCATGTACCTGTTGCGCGAAGGGCCGAAGCTGACGCCGCGGGTGCAACTGCTGGGCTCGGGTTCCATCCTGCGCGAGGTGATTGCAGCTGCCGACTTGCTGGAGAAGGACTGGGGCGTTGCCGCCAATGTCTGGAGCTGCCCGAGCTTCAACGAACTGGCGCGCGATGGTCGCGATGCCGAACGCTGGAATCTGCTGCACCCGGGCGAGACGCAACGCCAGAGTTTCGTCGCGCAGCAGCTCGAGAAGCACACCGGACCCGTGGTGGCCTCGACCGACTACGTGCGCCTGTTCGCCGAACAGATTCGTCCCTACCTGCCGAAGGGGCGCAACTACCGTGTCCTCGGCACCGACGGCTTCGGCCGTTCCGACACGCGCACCAAGCTGCGCCGGCACTTCGAGGTCGATCGCCATTTCGTCACTCTGGCGGCCTTGCGCAGCCTGGCCGACGAGGGCGCAGTGCCTCAGGCCAAGGTGGCCGAGGCGATTGCTCAATACGGCATCGATGCCGATCGCCTCAATCCCTTGCTGGCCTGAGCCCGCAACCCATCGCGGGAACCGCCGGGCACACGGCGGGGTTCGCGGGGGCCTGAATCATTTGGAGACAAGACCATGGCTGTGATGGATGTCAAGGTTCCCGACATTGGGGATTTCAAGGATGTGGAAGTGATCGAGGTGCTGGTGAAGGCTGGCGACGCGATCCAGGTGGAGCAGTCGCTGGTGACGG
>JAJZDV010000051.1 GCA_021846025.1 Pseudomonadota bacterium | reverse complement strand
CTGCATGTCTTTCAACGGCGATTTGTCCAGCGCCTCGGCGGCGCGGCGCAAGAAGGCCTTGGGCGAGTTGGGGGTCGATGTGGTCATGGTGGCGAAGGGGATGGCGAAGGGGAACGAGACGGCGCTGTGAGGCGAAAGAGCGGTGAGCCAGTCGCCATTGTGGCCGTAATCGTTGCCACGCTGGCGAATCCGGCGAAAGCAACGGGTTGCAACCGGGAATCGGCACGCAGCGTGCCGGGCCGGTCGCGACGACGCAGTGTGGTTCGCGTCCGCAGTTCCTGAGCGGATGCCGCGGCCGAGCGCGACCGGTGCATCGCCCCCCCGATAGCGGTCGCATCAGGGCCGTGCCGAGCGCACAACAACGGCGCACAGCCTGGAATCCGTGCGCCCCGCGCAGGCGGCAGAGCGGAAAACGCACTGCGCATGGGCATTTTGCACAAAAACAGGGCATCGGCAGCCGAAATGGCGGGTGTGAAGGGGCTGGGAAGCGCGCAATCTGGCCTGGCACGAAAGCTGCAAAGCCAAGCCCGGGCTCACCAACGGTCCCGCCGTCCCACGATCCCCCACTCCAATGCTTGCCAACGTTTCGGGAGAACCCTGATGAAAAAAATACTGCTTGCTGCATGCATCGCCACAGCTTATGGCTACGCCGGTTTCGCCTCCGCCCAGACCGCCCCCGCGGCTGCGGCCGCCCCCGCCGCTCCCAGCCTGGGCGCGGTGCTCGCGGCCACGCCGGGCCTGAGCATCACCGGGTATGTGGCGTCCACCTACACCCACTTCGACACGACGCCGGCATTGCGCGCGTTCGACACCAGCCAGAACGGCTTCAGGCTCAACCAGGCGGCGGTGACCCTGGCCTATCTGCCGACATCCGGGGCGGGCGCGCAGGTGACGGCGATTGCGGGATCGGATGCCAAAATTCTGCGTAATGGCGAGTGCTACCAAACTGCAACCGCAACTGCAGCTGCGGCTATTTCATGTAATTCTGGTGGCCAGTTCGACCTCAACAACGCCTTCGTGCAATACGCCACAGGGCCGCTGACGGTGATGGCCGGCAAGTTTTCCACCCTGGCTGGGGCTGAAGTCGTCAATCCCGCTGCCGACAACGAGATTTCCCGCTCGCTGCTGTTCTGGGACATGGAGCCCGGAACCCACACCGGGGTGCGAGCGGCTTATGCCGTTTCGGGCGCACTGACCCTGACCGCTGGCGTGAACAACGGCTGGAACTTCACCAGTTCGCCCGCCGGCACCGCCAAGACGATCGAGCTCGGCGCATCGGGCACGCCGAACAAGATGTTCTCGTATTCCGGCGCGTTCTACTCGGGTCAGTCGCCCCTGTATGGCGGCAGCCCGAATGGCACGCTGCAACTGCTCGATTTGGTTGGCACCCTCAATGCAACCGACGCCCTGAACTTCGCCGCCAATGTCGACATCCTGTCCAAGGATGACTATCTGGGGGTTGGCACCGGCAAGGGCAAGGCGAATGGCCTCGCCCTGTACGCGAACTACAGCCTGACGGACCAGTGGATGTTGTCAGCGCGTGGCGAATACATCGATGACAAGGACGGCATCGTCTCGGGCATCAACGGAACGTCCAACAAACTCAAGGAATTGACCTTGGCCGTGAATTACGCGCCGGTCAAGAACCTCAAGCTCTCGGTCGAAGCGCGCCAAGACAAGTCGGACGTGGCCATCTTCGCCAAGAACGGCGCCCCCACCAACAACCAGACGTCACTCGAGTTGCAAGGCATCTATTCGTTCTGAGCATCCACCCCACCCCCATCAGGAAGGAGCAACCCATGAAAATGATCATGGCCATCATCAAGCCGTTCAAACTCGACGAGGTGCGTGAAGCCTTGTCCGGCATCGGCGTGACGGGCATCACCGTCACCGAGGTCAAGGGCTTCGGCCGGCAGAAGGGTCACACCGAGCTGTATCGCGGCGCGGAGTATGTCGTCGATTTTCTGCCGAAAGTGAAGATCGAGGCCGCCGTGCCCGAAACCCTGGTCGAACGCACCATCGAGGCGATCGAAAACTCGGCCCGCACCGGCAAGATCGGTGACGGCAAGATTTTCGTCTCGGCTCTCGAACAGGTCGTTCGCATCCGCACCGGCGAGACCGGCGGCGACGCGCTCTGATCCCAATTCCCAGAAAGGTATCGACATGAAAAAATTTCTCGTCACGATTGCATTGAGCATGGCGGCGCTGGCCGGTCCAGGCAGTGCCTGGGCACAGACCGCCAGCAGCCCAGCCTCGGCAGCGCCTGCAGCGGCCGCTCCAGTGGCCACCGCGCCGGCAGCCGCGCCCGCAGCCCCGGCTGCGGCGCCGCCGGCGAAGGAGGCCATCAGCTCGGATCCCAATGCCAGCATCAACCCCGGCGACACGGCCTGGATGCTCACCTCCACGGCACTCGTGTTGATGATGACAATCCCGGGCCTGGGTCTGTTCTATGCGGGCATGGTGCGCAAAAAGAACCTGCTCGACACCCTGGCTCAGAGTTTCGTGGTCACCTGCCTGGTCACCGTGCTTTGGTATGTCATCGGCTACTCATTGGCCTTCACGGACGGCGGCCCCTACATCGGCGACCTGTCGCGATTCCTCTTGCATGGCATGGGGAAATTCACGGTTTCCGATCTCTCGGGGACGGTTCCGGAATCGGTCTACATGACGTTCCAGATGACCTTCGCGATCATCACCCCGGCCCTCATTGCCGGCTCGTTCGCAGAACGCATGAAGTTCTCCGCGCTGATCTGGTTCATGAGCCTGTGGCTGATTTTTGTCTATTGCCCGATTGCTCACTGGGTCTGGTCCGCCAATGGCTGGCTGGCCAAGCTCGGCGCCCTTGACTTCGCCGGCGGCACGGTGGTTCACCTCAACGCGGGTGTTGCGGGCATCGTCACCGCGCTGTTCCTGGGCAAGCGTGTGGGCTACGGCAAGGAGCCGATGCCTGCACACAACCTGGCCTTCACCATGATCGGTGCTGCGCTGCTGTGGGTGGGCTGGTTCGGCTTCAACGCCGGCTCCGCCGTGAACGCGGGTGGTCGCGCCGGCATGGCCATGGCCACGACCCAAATTGCAACGGCAGCCGCGGCGCTGGCCTGGATGTTTGCCGAATGGGCCGCACGTGGCAAACCCACACTGCTGGGTTTGTGCTCGGGCGCCGTCGCTGGTCTGGTGGCCATCACGCCGGCGTCGGGCTTCGTTGATCCGACGGGCGCCGTCATCATCGGCATTGCCGTCGGTGTGGTGTGCTTCTGGACCGCGACCTACATGAAGAACATGTTCGGCTACGACGATTCGCTGGATGCTTTCGGCGTGCATGGCATCGGCGGTGCACTGGGTGCGATTCTCACCGGCGTCTTCGCGGTCAAGGCCATCGGCGGGACTTCCGGGTTGCTGGAAGGCAATCCGGGGCAAGTGGTCAAGCAGTTGGTGGACATCGGTTCGGTCATTATCTGGGATGCCGTGGTGACCTACATCATCCTCAAGGTCATCGACATGACCATCGGCGTGCGTGTGTCGGAAGAAGACGAGCGTGAAGGCCTGGACATCAGCCAACACGGCGAGCAAGTGGCCTGACCGACACGCTGTTAGCTTGAATCCGGAGTGATCCTTTCGCTCCGGCCGCATCTCCAGCGGACTGTTCAGCCCGGCCTCGAGCCGGGCTTTTTTATGGCGCGCCGCCGGACGCGCGCGGGCAGGAATCACGCGCCTCTGTCACAATTTGTGGATGACACGCGCGACGCCCGGCCTTTGGCCCGTGGTGCAGCCGCCCCCAAACTCCAACGAACCGTTCCCGCATGATTCCCCATCTCATTTCCACGGAAAGTGGCCCGGTGCTCGAACTCGAGCAGCGCATTCTCGAAGCCCAGCCCGCCATCGAGCGCTGGTTCCGGCTGGAGTGGATGGAGCATTCGCCACCGTTCTACGCCTCGGTGGATCTGCGCAATGGCGGCTTCAAGCTCGCGCCGGTGGACACCAATCTCTTTCCCGGCGGCTGGAACAATCTGTCGGACGAAATGCTGCCCCTGGCGGTGCAGGCCGCGATGGCGGCCATCGAGAAAATCTGCCCCGAGGCCAAGGGTCTGCTGCTGATTCCCGAGAAGCACACGCGCAACACCTTTTATCTCGAAAACCTGGCGAAGCTGACGCAAATCTTCCACCAGGCCGGGCTCAAGGTGCATGTGGGCACGGTGGACGACACCATCACCGAGCCCAAGCATGTGCAACTGCCCAACGGGAGCGAATTGCTGCTGGAGCCCCTGGTGCGCAGCAAGCGCCGACTGGGCACCAAGGACTTCGACCCCTGCACCATCCTGCTCAACAACGACCTGTCGTCCGGCGTGCCGACGCACCTCGCAGGGCTGTACGAGCAGTATGTGCTGCCGCCGCTGCAGGCGGGCTGGACGGTGCGGCGCAAGTCCACCCACTTCAAGAGCTATGACGATGTGGTCAAGCGCTTCGCCAAGCTCATCGGCGTGGATCCGTGGATGCTCAATCCCTACTTCACCCAGTGCGGCAACATCGATTTCCAGGAGCGCCAGGGTGAGAACTGTCTGGCCGACGCCGTCGACACGGTACTGGCCAAGGTGCGCAAGAAGTACAAGGAATACGGCATCCACGAAAAACCCTTCGTCGCCGTGAAGGCCGACGCCGGCACCTACGGCATGGGCGTGATGATGGTGCACGACGCATCCGAAGTGAGAGACCTCAACCGCAAGACGCGCAACAAGATGAGCGTGGTCAAAGAAGGCATGGAGGTGCGCGATGTCATCATCCAGGAGGGCATTCCCAGCATCGAACGTCTGCAGGAAGCCGTGTGCGAACCCGTGGTCTACATGATGGATCGCTACGTCGTGGGCGGTTTCTACCGTGTGCACGCCGACCGCGGACCGAGCGAGAACCTCAACTCGCCCGGCATGCATTTCGTGCCGCTGGCATTCGACGAGCAGTTCAACGTCACCCACCCGGAGGCCAAGCCTGGCACCAACGGCCCGAACCGCTTCTACATGTACGGTGTGATCGCCCGCCTGGCGCTGGTGGCGGCCAGCTACGAACTTGAGCGCACCGACCCCGAGGCGGAGACGGTCTGAGAGGGCGCGAACAAGTCCCCAGAGCGTTCGACTCGCGATCCGCCACCATGAAGCTGTTGTTCGTTGCCGACCCGCTGGAGGCTTTCAACCCCAAGAAGGACTCGACCCTGGCAATGATGCGCGAGGCCCGGCGCCGGGGCCATGCGGTCTGGGCGTGCGAGCCACGCCACCTGCACTGGTCCGGCGGCGCTGGGGTGGCGCAGCCCGGCCCGGTGCGTGCCCTGTGTCGCCACATCCAGGTGCCGGACGCGGCCAAGCCCTGGTTCAGCGACATCGAACAGGTGGACAGCGCGCTGCACGCCTTCGACGCCGTGTTGATGCGCAAGGACCCGCCGTTCGACAGCGAGTTCTTCTACGCCACCCATTTGCTGGAACAGGCCGAACGCGAGGGCGCGCGCGTCTTCAACGCCCCGCGCGCGCTGCGCGACCACCCGGAAAAACTCGCCATCCTGGAATGGCCGCAGTTCATCCCGGCCACGCTGGTGAGCCGAGACATGGCACAACTGCGCGCCTTCGCCACCGAGCACGGCGACATCATCGTCAAGCCGCTGGACGGCATGGGCGGCGCCGGCATTTTTCGCCTGCGTGCAGGCGTCGGCGGCAGCCCGGACGTGAACCTGGGCGTGGTGCTGGAAACCCTCACCGACTGGGGCCGGCGCAGCATCATGGCCCAGCGCTTCATTCCCGAGATCGTGCAGGGCGACAAGCGTGTGCTCATCATCGGCGGCACACCGGTGCCGTTCGCGCTGGCGCGCATTCCCCAACATGGCGAAACCCGCGGCAACCTGGCCGCCGGCGGCAAGGGCGTGGCGCAGCCGCTCACCGCATCCGACCGCGCCATTGCCGAAGCCCTCGGCCCGACCCTGGCCGCACGCGGCTTGCTGCTGGTGGGCATCGACATCATCGGCGAGCGGCTCACCGAGATCAACGTCACCAGCCCCACCTGTTTCGTCGAGATCAACCAGCAAACCGGGTTTGACGTGGCCGCCTGTTTCCTGGACGCGCTGCAGGCCCGGATCGGCGACTCCTGAGCGCCCCAGCCCGTGCAAGCCGTTCAGCCGCTGCACGCGGCCTTGCCGGGCGATCAGGTCATTTCCTGACTCGCAAGCCGCGAGCGCGGTGACGCCGCAGCGAACTTTCACGCGGGCTGCCGGCCGTGCGGGCCCGTGTTCTTACGGACGTCTGAGTAAGATGCTGTGATCACAACCGGTTACGGGACTGCATGGCTCATGCGGGGGTAGAGGCCCGACCGAAGGGGGTAAGCATGCTGTGGATCATGGCGCCTGCGCGCGTCTTCGTCAGCGCGCTGCTGCTGGCGTTTGCGCTCATGGCCGTTGCCGTCGGCATGGCCATGTGGCAACCCTGGCTGGGTCTGCAGTTGCGGGTCGTGACGCTGCCAGGCCTGGATGACGATGCGGGCCAGCTCGTGGTGCAGGGCGCAACGCGGGCGGGTCCTGCGGCGTCGATCCCGGCGCGCGCGCGTGTCGTCAGCCTCGCCCCGCTCGATGTTGCGGGCCGTGCGGGCCCGGCCATGGTGCTGGAGAGCGGTGACCTGATCGAAGAGCCCGATGTGCTCGACAGCTACATCGAGATGCGTCGGCTGTTTGCGCGGCAGGAGCGCATCGCCGCCATGCTCCTGGGCCCCGTGCTGTTGCGCTGGGTCGACGCTGGTGGCGAGTCGCACGCGACACAACTCACGCCGGCACCGTGGCGCCCGCCACAGAGCTTGCCGCCGATGTTCTGGTTTCAACTGGCCGTGGGCGCCCTGGCCTGGCTGCTCGGCGCCTGGGTCTGGGTCCTGCGCCCGCACGACTGGGCCGCGCGCATGCTGGCCGCTGCCGGCTTGCTGTTGCTCGTCACCACGACGGCCGCAGCCATCTACAGCGCGCGCGAACTGGCGCTGCCGGGCGGTTGGTTTCGCGGACTGTCGGCCATCAACCATCTTGGCGCCGTCAGTTTCGGCATGAGCCTGGTTGGATTGTTCATGATGTACCCGCGCCCCTTGGCGCCTCCATCCAGCCTGCTCGTGCTGCCGCTGGTGTTCCTGTCCTGGTGGGTGCTCGACACCTGGCAGATCATGCCCGACCAGAACTGGGGCGGGCGCCTGCCCATCCTGCTCGAGATGATTCTGGCCATTGCGGCGGCGGTGGTGCAATGGCACCGCTCACGCCTGAACCCGGCGGATCGGGCCGCCATGCGTTGGTTCAACCTGTCCGCCCTGTTCGGCTGCACGCTGTTTGCCGCCAGCACCGTGGGCTCCCATCTGCTGGGTCTGTTTTCTCCGGTGCCGCAGGGTTATGCCTTCGGCTTTTTCCTCGTCCTGTTCGCCGGGCTGGCGTTCGGCGTGGGGCGCTACCGCCTCTTCGACCTCGACCGTTGGGCTTTTCGGCTGCTGCTGTGGGCACTTGGGGTGGCCAGTGTCTTGGCCTTGGACCTCGTGCTGGCGTTCGGTGTCGGTTTCAACCCTGGCCCCTCGCTGGCGCTCACCCTGCTGGTCTGCGGTGCCCTGTATTTTCCGGTGCGCCAATGGCTGTGGGCCCGCATGGTGCAAGGCCCGGCACTGCCGATGGAGCAGGCGTTGCCCAAGGTGGTCGAGGTGGCGTTCACGCCCAGTGCCATGGCACGTGAACAGCGCTGGCTGAACGTGTTGCAGAGTCTGTACAGCCCGCTGCAACTGCTGCCGCAGCAGTCGGGAGGTGGTTCGGTTGCGGCCTTGCGCGCCGAGGGACTGGAATTGCTGGTGCCCGCCGCGGGTGGGCTGGATGCGCGCCTGCTGGTGGGTCGCAGTGCCGGGCTCAAGCTCTTTTCACCGCAGGATGTGGCGTTCGCACAATCACTCTGCGGCTTGCTCGACAGAGCGGCGGGCCAGCGCGAAGCCTATGTGCGCGGAGTCGAGCAGGAGCGCGGCCGCATCGCCAGCGACCTGCACCACGAGATCGGCGCCAAGTTGCTCGCCGCCCTGCACGGCGCCAACGACCAGCGCCAGCGCGCCTTGCTGGAAGACGCCCTGGCCCACATCCAGCGCATAGCCCGCAGCCTGGCGCAAACCGAGCAAACCCTCGGCGACTTCCTCGCCGATCTGCACCACGATACCCGACAGCGCCTGGAACGGGCCGGCCTGCAACTCGACTGGCCGTTCGATGAACCGCTGGATGCACCCGCCTTGCACGGCCTGCGGCTCGATGCGCGGCAGCAAGCCCAGTTCCACGCGCTGGCGCATGAGGCCGTCAGCTGCAGCATGCGGCATGCCAGGGTCCGTTGCATCCGCATCCGCGTGAACGCTGAGGGCGGCCACCTGCAACTGCGCATGGGTGACGACGGCACCGGTTTCGACCCTGACCAGATCGACGAAGACCCGAGTCTGCGCACGCTGCGCGCGCTTGCCCGTGCCCTGGGCGGCGAGGTGCAATGGCGCTCGCGCGCCGCACTGGGGGTGGATGGGGACGCAGCTCCGGCCTGCACGCTCCGGGGAGCCGGCGCACAGCTGGTGATCGACTGGCCGGTGCCTGCCCGGGCAGCGCAAACCGCGAGGTTGGCGCCTCTCCAGGAAGCACGGAGCCGTCCCAAGTTGTCTTGAACCCCACAGGGCAGGTCGCTGAGCCGCCCCAGGGGCAACGCTCAGCGCCGCGAAACCCGGGCCTCGATGGCGTGACCCGTTGCTGCGTGATCAGTTCTTGGCCTTGAGCCACTGCATGAATTCGGCATACGGCTTGGGGCTTCCGGTTTCCCAGCCGGGGATGTGCAACATCGCGTTGAGTCGATCCGACGCTTGGCCGAGCATGGCGGCGCGCACCTTGTCGACGGTTGCTGGAGGGGTTCCGGGCGCAGCCAGCAAGGCCCAGAAGGGCATCGCCTGATGGGCCAGAACGATGCCGCCTTCGGCTTTCCACTTTTTCGACACGAGGGGCGTGACCGCTCCGATCACCGCCGCATGCGTGGTCTGCATGAAGCCCGTGACAGCGTTTTGGTAATCCACGTAAATGGTTCGGGGTGGCGTCTTGGCGCGCTGCAGCCACAGCTTGGTGGACACCTTGTCCACCAAGCTGCCCTTGGAGGGAGTGAGCAGCAGCGCCGCCGGAGATCTCCAGACATCGGCCTCGGCCACGCAGGTTGCGGGGGGCGTGTGCGCCAGGCCAAAAATGGCAAGCGTCGGCCCTCCCAGCAAGACCTCACCGGGTTTGCCCGGGCAGGGCTGGGCGATGAAGTCGGTGCCGAACTCGACGGGCGATGTCGCCGTCGCCACGAGTTGCCAGCCCTTGCTCAGGAGTGCCGCGCTCAAGTTGGGGGGCTTGCTGAAGACAAAATCGAAGTGGCTGCCCTCGGCTGCTTGCTTGCCGGCATCGGCCTTGGAATAGTTGGACTCCCAAATGACTTTGCGCCCCGCCGCCGTGCCGATCACGTCGGCGAGTTCCTGCGCGGTGTTGCTGAGCGCGACCGCGTTTTCCTGCACCAGTCCATTCTGGATGCCCAGCATCAACGTTGACGAAGCCGGCGCTGGTGCGGCATGCGCTGCGGGCGTCAGGCCCAGCAGCATGGAAAACAGCAGATTCGTGGTGAGCCGTGTTGGTCGTTTCATAGCCTGGGGTTCATGGGAGGAACGGTTGTTGGGGCCGGACGGTGAGCAGGGCCGTGCATACTCACCGATGGATGCCGGCGTCGGCGTCAAACGTGCATGATGGTAGGTTTCTGCACGGCGCACCACCAGGGTCTGCATGCATCACCGTGCTTCGCCCGCGATCCAGTTCCCGCGCTGGCGGGATCGCGCATGGGCCGCTGCTCGTCACGGCAAACGACCTGGCGCCGATGCGGTGCGCGCGGGGACTTGCTCCAGGTTGTCTTAAGCTGCAGGCTTTGCCCGCGAACCAGCCATGTCCGACCTTCACGCCCTGTTTCTGCCCTGCCCGCGCGGGCTGGAAGCCATGCTCGTGGCGGAAATGCGGCACCTCGGCAGCGCCACCCTGGAGGTGGGTGACGCGGTCGCCAGCGGCGTGCCGGCGCGTGGCACGCTCGACGATGTGATGCGCCTGAACCTGCACAGCCGTCTGGCCTCGCGCGTGCTGCTGTGCCTTGGCCGCGCCGCGGTGACGCAGGCCGATGACGTGTACCGGCTGGCGCTCAAGCTGCCCTGGGAGCGCTGGTTCAAGCCGACGCAAACCTTGCGGGTGGACGTCACCGCCGAGCGCATTCCAGCGGAGCGCGCACCCGGCAGAAAACCGGTGTGGCCGGCCTCGGCCCGCAGCAGCCACGACAGCCCCGCGCGTGGCGGTGGCTTTCTCGACAGCCTGCATTTCACCGCCCTGCGCGCGAAAGACGGCGTTTGCGACCACTTTCGCGCGCGCGGCGAAGACCGCCCCAGCGTCGACCGCGAACAGCCCGATGTGCGGGTGCAGCTGCACCTCACCGCCAGCGAAGCCCTGCTGTATCTCGACACCTCGGGCGAGGCCCTGTTCAAGCGCGGCTGGCGCACCGAACATGGCGAGGCACCGCTGAAGGAGAACCTGGCCGCCGGGTTGCTGATGCTCTCGGGCTGGACACCGCACGCCGTGCTGTTCGACCCGCTGTGCGGCGCCGGCACGCTGGCCGTGGAGGCGGCGCAGATGGCGTGCAACATCGCTGCGGGCCTGGGCCGCAGCTTCGGCTTCGAGCGCCTGCAGGGCTTCGACCGCGGCGTCTGGATCGGCCTGCGCCAGGCCGCCCATGCGGCGCGGCGTGCGCCACCAGCGGCCATCATCGCCGCCGACATCGACCCGCGCATGGTGCAGCTCACGCGCACCAACGCGCAGCGCGCCGGGGTGGAGGGCGCCATCCGTTTCCAGCAGGCCGATGCGATGGACGCGGTGCCACCCGTGGAACTGGCGCCGGGTCAGGCGGGGCACATCGTCACCAACCCGCCCTACGCCGAGCGCATCGAAGCCAAGGGCCGCGAGGCCGATGACTTTTTACCGCGCCTGGGCGACGTGCTCAAGCAGCGCTTCGCCGGCTGGCATGCCGCCTTGCTGCTGGCCGACCTGCAGGCCGACAAGGCCCTGCGCCTGAAGCCGGCGCGGCGCCACGTGGTCTACAACGGGCCGATCGAATGCCGCTTGTTCACCTTCGCCCTGGTAGCCGGCCGGCCACCGCGCAAGGCCGAGCCGGCAGCGGACTGAGGATGCCGAGGAAGGGACGCGTCCCTTCGCGTGAGGCTCAAAGTCCGGTCTTCGCGCTGGGGAAGAACAGCGGCTCACCGTGGATCCTGGTGCTGGCAATCGCCTGCTGGCCGACCGGTGAGGTGAGCCAGTTGATGAACGCCCGGCCCTGCGCCGCCTTGACCTGCGGGTGTTTGGCGGGGTTGACCAGCATGACGCCGTAGGGGTTGAACAGGGCCGGGTCGCCTTGCAGCACGATGGTCAGATCACCCCGGTTCTTGAACGCCAGCCAGGTGCCGCGATCGCTCACGGTGTAGGCGCCCAGAGCCGCCGCGGTGTTCAGCGCCTGCCCCATGCCCGCACCGATTTCGCGGTACCACTTGCCGCGCCCATCGGCTTGCGGCTCGATGCCCGCCTGCTGCCAACTGCGCAGCTCGGCGGCGTGGGTGCCGCTCTTGTCGCCGCGCGAGATGAACACGGCCTGCCTGGCCGCAATGCGCCGCAGCGCGTCCGCCAGGGTCTTGGCCTGCGCCGCATCCGCCGGATCGGACTTCGGGCCGACGAGGACGAAATCGTTGTACATCACGTCGCGCCTGTCCACGCCCCAGGCCTCGGCGACGAAACGGTCTTCGGCGGCGCGGTCGTGCACGAACACCACGTCGGCATCCCCTCGACGGCCGATGTCGAGCGCCTGTCCCGTGCCCACGGCCACCACCTTCACGGCAATCCCGGTCTCCCTGGTGAACAGCGGCAGGATGTGGCCGAACAAGCCCGACTGCTCGGTGGATGTGGTGGACGCCACGACGATGCCGGAGTTGGCTTCTGACCCGACCTGCGCCGGCGCCGCCGGCGGGAACACGGCCAGCGCCACGGCGCCGATCAGGCCTGCGAGGCGCAGGTGTAAGCGGGTGAACATGGGACGTCTCCTTGGAGTGCTGTGCCGCCGTGGCGCGGCGTGGGGTGATATGGCTGGTGGCCGGTTTGAAGCTGGCCGTCGACGAGGCGAAGCACCCTGCGCGCCAGCGCGATCTCGTCCGCACGGTGGGTGCTGAGCAGCACGGTGATGCCCTGCGCCGCGAGCCTTTGGACGTCGTGCAGGATCGCGGCGCAGGCCTGTTGATCGAGATGGCTGCAGGGCTCGTCGAGCAGCAGCAACTGGGGTTGAACCATCCAGGCGCGCGCGAGTGCCAGACGCTGGCGCTGGCCGGACGACAGACTGGCTGCGCTTTGCCGCGCATGCTTCGTCAGGCCCGCACGCTCGAGCGCGGCGTCGAGCCAGTCGCGACGTTCTTCGGCGGGCACGGCAGCCAAGGCCAGTCGCAAGTTGTCTTCCACCGACCCGCGTAACAGCGGCGTGTGCGCAAACACCATGGCTTGTGCTGCACAGGCCATGCCGTCCGGCGGTGGCGTTTTGCCAGCGAAGCGCAGACTGCCGCAGCTCGGCGCGTCGAGGCCGTGAATCAGCCGCAGCAGGCTGGTCTTGCCGGCGCCGTTGGGCCCCACCAGCGCGTTGATGCCGCCACGCTCCAGTTGCAGATCGAGCCCGCGCAGCACCCAGGTCGCGCCTCGACGCAGGCCCACGCCTTGCAGGGTGACGGGGAACAGCGAGCCTTGCGTCATCGCCGGGCTCCAGTGCCGCCAAGCAGTCGTTTGCGGAAGCGGGGCTCGCCCCCGGGGCGGTTGTGCGGGGATTTCATGCGCCCTCCTCGTACCGCGCTGCCGCGTGCTGGCGCAGCAGCGCGGCAGCGGCGTTGACCAGCAGAACCAGCGCCATCAGCACCGTGCCCAGTGCCAGGGCCAGCGGCAGGTCGCCCTTGCTGGTTTCCAGTGCGATGGCGGTGGTCATGGTGCGGGTGTAACCCTGAATATTGCCGCCGGCGATCATCACCGCGCCGACCTCGGACACGGCCCGACCAAACCCGGCGAGCGCTGCGACCATGAGCGCATGGCGGCAGTCCCACAGCAGCCAGCGCACACGCTGCAGGGCACGCAGGCGCAAGGAGCGCAGGGTGTCGCCATGCAGCCGCCAGGATTCGGCCACGATCTGTCGCGTCACGGCGGCAATCAGCGGCGTGGTGAGCAGGGTTTGCGCCAGAATCATCGCCGGGACCGAAAACAGCAAGCCCAGATCTCCCAGGGGGCCGCTGCGCGAAAGCAGCAGATACACCAGCAAGCCGACGATCACCGAGGGCAGGCCGAGCAGGCTGTTGAGCAGCGCCACCAGCGTGCTGCGCCCGGCAAACGCGTGCACAGCCAACCAGGCTCCCAACGGCAGGCCCAGCAGCAAACCCAGCACGACGCTGGAGCCGCTGACGCGCAGCGAGACACCGACGATGTGCCAGGTGGCCGCATCGTCAGCGGCCAGCAGTTGCCAGATTTGAGAGAGCATGAAGTGATGTCGGTCGGCAGCGATGAACATTCGCATACTAACGGTTACATCAAGGAACAATCCCCGGATGGCGGCCTGCCCCGCACGGGCCTGCGTCGGTGAGCAGAGCCAGGCGCAGGATCGCGGCGCTGTAATGCCGCGCCACTTCGGTGGTGAAGCGGTCGAAATCCAGGTGAGCGTCGGCGTCGGCGCGGTCGGAGATGCTGCGCACCGCGGCAAAGGCGACGCCATAGTCGGCGCACACCTGGG
The DNA here is from genome assembly GCA_021846025.1 of Pseudomonadota bacterium. Classification (GTDB taxonomy): domain Bacteria; phylum Pseudomonadota; class Gammaproteobacteria; order Burkholderiales; family Burkholderiaceae_C; genus Thiomonas_A. Next base: position 6,332 of record JAJZDV010000051.1, on the reverse strand, counting down.
CCACGGCAGCGCTTTCCATGTCCACCGCCAAGGCATCGGGCAGGGCTGCGCGCAGATGCAGCGACTCAGCCGCTCCGCTGACGAAGCGGTCGCCGCTGAGCAACAGGCCGTGATGCACCTGCGGCGCATCGATGCCCAGAAATTTCAGGCGTGTCGATGCGGCGGCGCCCTGCGAGCCCCTAGCGATGGCGGCCTGGGCGGCCAGCAACAAACGCGCCGACCAGACGGCATCGGCGGCGAAGTGGCTGGTGCCGGTGAAGGGCACCTCGTAGCGCGGGACCAGCGGCGAGGCATCGAGGTCGTGCTGCAGCAGGTCACGCGCGACCACGATGTCGCCGATCCGTACCGCCTCGCCAAGACCTCCGGCGGTGCCGGTGAACAGCAGCGTGTTGCAGCCGAACTCGGCGATCAGGCTGGTGGCGCTGGTCGCCGCCGCCACCTTGCCGATGCCCGACAGCACCATCACCACCTCGTGCCCATGCAGTCGACCGCGGTGATAAACACGCTTGCCGTGCAGCCGCTGCGGCTGCGTGGGGGTGAGTTGTTGCAACAGCAAGTGCTGCTCGGCCTGCATGGCGCACAGAATGCCCAGGCGGCTTGGTTCGGTCATGGCGGGACGTGCCCTCGGTTGTGCGGCTTGGCGGCCACTGCGTCATCGGGAAGCGGGCGGCATCGGTCAGCGCAACGCGGCGCCAGGCCTGCCTGCACGGGTTCGGACGGCACGAAGCTCCGACGATTTTGGCCACGGGCTGGCACGCGCCGGATCATGGATCAAGGGCCTGTGTTGACGCGGACGCCGGCCCGAGGTCGAGCGCATCGGTGAACAGGCCGTCGACGCCTGCCGCGCGCCACTGCTCCAGCGCGGCGGCCTGGTTCACGGTGTAGAGGCGCAGGGACAGCCCCGCGGCGTGCACGGCTTGCACCAACTCCGGCGTACACGCCCTGGCATCCAGATGCAAGGCCTGAAGCGCCAGGGCTTGCGCGGCTTCGCGCCAGTGCTGCGGCAGGGCTTCGCACAGCCAGGCGCGGGGCAATTGCGGTGCCGTGCGCCGTGCAGCCTGCAAAGCCGGCAGGGCGAACGACGACAGACAGGGAGGCTGCGCGGCGTGGGCCCAGAGCCTGGCCGCAGCCTGGGCGATGCGCCTGCCCCAGTCGGCCTGTTGCGCGGCGCTGGCGTCGGCGTCGGGCTTGATTTCCAGATTGAGCCAGACGTCATGACCGGCCAGCAACTCGGCCACGCCTTGCAGCGATGGAAGGCGTCGATGCGGGCCTGCGGCGTTGCGCTCGCCGGCAGATCCGGACTTGAACGCGGCGCCCGCATCCAGCGGCGCCAGCCGTTCCCAGAGCCGCCAGCTGGCACGGCCGGTGGTCATGGTGGTGCGGTCGAGCAGGTCGTCGTGCAACAGGAAAGGCACGCCGTCGGCGCTCACTTTGACATCGCATTCAAAAGCCGTGAAACCCGCATGCAAGCCGGACTGAAAGCCGGCCAGCGTGTTTTCAGGCGCCAGCCACCCGCCGCCCCGGTGCGCGATGCGCTGGCAGGGCTTGGTGGAGCAGAACGGGCTCCCCATGGCGGCACGCGAAAGATGTTGCTGCATGTAACTCTATTGGGTTTTCGACATATTCGGCTCAATACAAAGAAATCCAGATTCGGTATTTTGGCACGTGCCGATTCGCGCCCTCATTGGACGCATGCATCTGCCCGGAAGCCGCATCCAGGGCTGTTTATCAGCACCGGCGCATGTTTTCGTGTTCATTGATACACACCTGAGTCAATCAGGCTAGCAACGCGCATCCCAGAAAATTGGATTGATTTCATCGAAAACAGTGGTTTGTATTCGGCCGTGAAACAACCTGAAATGCATCCATCCGCCACAGTGGGCGGATTCCAGGCCAGGAGTGGCCGTGAGAAACCGGAGGAGGCATTCATCATGACATCGAAGAAACCCGACATCGACACCCTTGCGCGTCGGCAATTGTTGCAGGCGGGCGCGCTGGGCCTGGGCTCCGCGCTGCTGGCGCGCAGCGCCCTGGCCGCCAACACGGTCCATCTGCCGCTTCCCGGAGGGCCCGATGAGCGACGGCTCACGCAGGCCTTCCCGCAAAAGGGCACGATGATTCTGCAGCGCACCCGCCCGCCTTTGCTGGAAACGCCATTCTCGGTCTACGACCAGGGTGTCTTGACCCCGGTCAACGAGTTTTACGTGCGCTGGCACTGGGCCGACATTCCCACGCACATGGACCCCAAGACCCATACCGTGACCGTCGGCGGTCATGTGGACAAGGAACTCAAGTTCACCGTCTTCGACCTCATGCGCAAGTTCAAGCACGTGGAACTGGTGGCCGTGAACCAGTGCTCCGGCAACTCGCGTGGCTACTTCCAGCCACGCGTGGCCGGTGGCGAGTGGAGCAACGGCGCCATGGGCAACGCGCGCTGGGTGGGCGTGCGCCTCAAGGACGTGCTCGACGCGGCAGGTGTCAAACCCGGCGCTGTGCAGGTGCAGTTCGAGGGCTCCGAACGGCCGGTGATTCCCACGGCGCCGAACCTGAAGAAATCCCTCAACGTGGACCATGCCCGCGACGGCGAAGTGATGATCGCCTGGGAGATGAACGGTCAGTCGCTGCCGCTGCTCAATGGCTTCCCGTTCCGCCTCGTCGTCCCCGGCTGGTACGCCACATACTGGACCAAGATGCTGCAGCACATCACCGTGCTCGACCACGAGGACACCAATTTCTGGATGCATCCGGCCTACACCATTCCCGACAACTGGCCGCAGGCGAACATGACGCCGGGCGAGAAGGACGTGAAGTTCGTGCCCATCAACAAAATGGTGCCGCGCTCCTTTGTCACCAATCTCACGACGGGCGCAAAGGTTCCGGCAGGACGGCCCGAACTGGTGCGCGGCATCGCCTTCGGTGGCGACACCGGGGTGAAGCTGGTGGAACTGTCGATCGACGGCGGCAAGACCTGGATGCCGACCCAACTCGGCAAGGACTACGGCAAATACAGCTTCCGCCCATGGACCACGCATGTGAAGCTGGACCCAGGCGCACAAACGCTGATGGTCCGCTGCACCAACAGCGTTGGTCTGCAGCAGCCCATGACACCGAACTGGAACCCGGGCGGCTTCATGCGCAACGTGGTCGAGACCACCGCCGTGATGGCTGTTTGAACGAGGAGATCCACATGAACAACGTACAACGCATCACCGCGCTCGGACTGGCGCTTGCCGCTTTCGCCACCACGGCCCTGCTGCTGACCAGTCCGGCCCAGGCCGTGACGCTCAAAAGCACCAGCGTCAAGCTGCCCGTGAGCACACGCGTGTTCCCGGGTGACTCGGCCGGCGCCAAGGCTGCCAACAGCTACTGCCTGATGTGCCATTCGGTCGGCATGGTCATGAACCAGCCCGATCTGGGCAAGGGAACCTGGCTGGTGGAGGTCAACAAGATGAAGAACGCCTTCAAGGCGCCCATTCCCGAGGACCAGGTGTCCGTGATCGCCGACTACATCGACAGCATCAAGGGCAAGAAGTAACGACGCCGCAATAGGGCCAGGACAAGCTCATTGCCCGCACTTGGACTTGAGCTTGTCGAGCTGGCTGTAGGTGATGGACCTGCCGGCCACGGCGGCGGCGTTGATGGCCTGCACCATGCAAGGCGTGGTGGCGCTCATCTGCAGCTCGGCGGGGTCGACCGGCAGGCCATCGCGGCGCCAGCGCAGCAGGCCCAGGATGATGGCCAGCACCAGAATGCCGACGCCGATGCCGATCAATCCCTGCCATTGCACATTGAGCGGTTTCTTCGGGCGGATGCTGTTCGGGGTCATGGCGCGAGTTGGTCGGTGGCGTTGCAGGGCACAGGGACGAAGCTTGAGGGCCAGGCCCCCGGTTCCAGCCGGCCCTCAGGCCGCATGCAGCAAAGCCGGATTGAGGGTGTAGGTGCCGCTGATGCTGGCCTGCGCCAGGACATGGCCGGCGATGGCGGCGCGCACCTGCTGGCCGGTGAACGCGCCGTCCACCGCGCAATGCGCCACGTCCAGCGCGTAGAGCGTGAAGATGTAGTGGTGCAGCAGCGCATCGTTCCACGGCGGGCAGGGGCCGTCGTAGCCGTGGTACAGACCGGCCATGTCCTGGTCGCCCTGAAACCAGGCGGTGTAGTCGTTGATGCCGTGGCGCGGCGCGGATTCGGTCAATGGCGGCTTGCCGCGCGGGGTCACCCCGGCGCTCATCGCGCCTTCGGCAATGGCGCGCCAGTCCGGCGGGATGTCGACCAGCACCCAATGGAAAAAATCCACCCGCGGCAAGTCGGCAGGCACGGTGCGGCCGTCGAGGTTGACATCGTCGGCGCGGCTGGGCACGTCCGGATCGTGGCCGATGAGGACGAAGCTTTGTGTCCCGGCGGGCACCACGCTCCAGGCCAATTCAGGGTTGCGATTGTCCGACAGGGCCACATGGCCCACGCTGGATGGCTTGCAGAATGCCAACTGGATCGGAATGGCTTGCTGGTCCTGGAAGGACTGGCTGCTGAGTTGCATGATGGACTCCGGTTCTGTGCAGGGGGTGGGGTGTCGCGGTGTGACGCACGAAAGGAACGCGCGACGGGGCTGTTGCCGAGGCCGTGTGGCGGCGGGTGTGCGTCAACCCTGGTTCGAATTTAGCGCAGCAAACGCACCCGCGCAGCCCTGGTTTTGGGGGCCTGCCGCCGCGGTTTGGCGGGAGTTTGGCCGCGGCGTTGCCGCCGCCGGTGGCGCGGGCTGCAACGGGTGTCCAGGGCCTCGCGGACTGTGGCGGCGGTGGTTCATTCGGGCCATTTGACCGAGGCATCGGGTTGGCCGCACTCTTCCTGGTGGGTTTCCTCGTCCTGCGGCAGTGTTTCAATCGTGACGCCGATGCCGGGAATGGCATCCATCAGCGCCTTTTCCACCGTCAACCGGCAATGCGCGGCGCGGCCCAGTGTCCACTGCGCGGGCATGTGCAGATGCATGCTGACGAAGCGGCGGGTTCCGGCGCGACGGGTGCGCACATGGTCGAAGCGCATCTCCTTGCTGCGGTAGCGCACCAGCACCTGCTCCACCGTGACCAGATCGTCGTCGGGCAGGGATTTGTCCATCAGCCCGTCCACCGAGCGCGCCACCAGGCTGTAGGCCTCGCGCAGGATGTGCAACGCCACGGCCATGCCGACCACCGGATCGAGCCAGAGCCAGCCGGTGATGGGCACCAGCACCACGCCGACGATGACGCCGGCGCTGGTCCACACGTCGGTGAGCAGGTGGCGGCCGTCCGCCTCCAGCGCGATGGAGCGCAAGCGCTTCGCGCCCTGGAGCATCCACCACGCCACGCCGGCGTTGATGGCGCTGGCCAGGGCGATGAGCGCCACGCCCGCCGGCACCGACGCGACCGGCTGCGGCGCCAACAGCCGCTGCACCGCCTCGAGGAGGATGAGCGCCGCGGCCACACCGATGAGCAGACCCTCGATGCCGCTGGAGAAATACTCCGCCTTGGAGTGGCCGTAAGGATGGTCGGCATCCGGCGGGCGACCGGCGATGCTGACCATCAGCAGCGCGAAGCCTGCCGCGACCACATTGACCATCGACTCCATGGCATCGGACAAAAAGCCCACCGAGCCGGTGAGCTTGAAGGCCAGCATCTTGAGCGCGATCACCAGCACTGCGGCGGCGAGCGAGACGTGGAGGTAACGACGTATGGGCATGAGTCAGGTGGTTGCAGGGGCGTCCATCGGACCAAGGCTCGCCTTTGCACTGGCACTTGCACTTGCGCCTTTGCACTTGCTCGCGTCCGGGCGGACCTTGGTGTCGCAGACGGATTGTGCATGGCCGGCATGACGGGTTCACGTCGAGGTCAAACGCGGAACATTCGCCTTTGCATCGCGGCCCGCCACCGGTCTTGCGGGCGCCACGTTTGCGGGCGCCACAAGCGACCGGACGGATCCCCGACCCTGGCGGCACCTGCCCGAGGGGAAGGAGAAAACTTGGCACGGCACGGCGACTTCCATCGTGCGCCACAGACTTGTCACAATCGTGCCGATAGACTGCAAGGTTGACCGGCCGCGCCTTGGCGGCCTGGTGCCCATCCGCACGCCCATGTCCTTCGCCCTGCGCCGCCTGCCACTGCCCGTGCCGAACCGGCGCGACCTGATCGCGTTGCCGCTGGTCATAGCACTGTTCTTCATCGTCAGCCATGCCGGACACCAGATGGCGGTGCCCTATCGACTGGGGCAGAACATCCCCATCTCGCTCTCGCCCGCAGCCCTGCCCGAGTACGGCCTGTACACCGTGCTGCGCATGCTTGCCGCGCTGGTGGTGTCCTTCGTCT
>JAJZDV010000050.1 GCA_021846025.1 Pseudomonadota bacterium | reverse complement strand
TGAGGGGCGTGCTCCAAGGCCAGTTCCAGCACCTTGTCAATCCACTTGACGGGAATGATCTCCAGGCTGTTCCTGATGTTCTCCGGAAATTCCTGCAGGTCTTTGACGTTTTCCTCGGGGATCAGGACGGTTTTGATGCCCCCTCGATGCGCCGCCAGGAGCTTTTCTTTCAAGCCGCCGATTTCAAGCACCTCGCCACGCAGCGTGATTTCTCCGGTCATCGCCACATCGGCACGCACCGGGATGCCTGTGAGTGCCGAGACGATCGCCGTGGTCATGGCCACGCCGGCGCTTGGGCCATCTTTGGGCGTCGCGCCCTCAGGGACGTGAACGTGAAGGTCGCACTTCTCGAAGGCCTCGTCCTTGATACCCAGGCGCTTGGCGCGTACACGCACGACCGTGCGCGCGGCCTCCACGGACTCCTTCATCACGTCGCCGAGCGATCCAGTGCGTGTGATCACCCCTTTGCCAGGCATTTTCGTGGCTTCGACGGTGAGCAATTCCCCGCCAACTTCCGTCCATGCCAATCCGACGACCTGGCCGACCTGATTCTCACGCCCCGCAAGACCAAAATTGAAGCGCCGTACCGACAGGAAATCGTTCAAGTTGTCCGCTGTGACAGTCACCTTGCCGTCATACTTCTTCAGCACCTGCCCCTTCACCGCCTTGCGGCAAATCTTGGAGATTTCACGCTCCAAGGAACGCACACCAGCCTCGCGGGTGTAATAGCGCACGATGCCGCGAATGGCCCCTTCCGTCACGTCGAGTTCGCTGTCCTTGACGCCGTTGTTCTTCATCTGCTTGGGCAACAGATAGCGCTGGGCGATATTGACTTTCTCATCCTCGGTGTAGCCCGACAGGCGAATGACCTCCATGCGATCGAGGAGAGCGGGCGGAATGTTGAGCGAATTGCTGGTGGCAACGAACATCACGTCGGACAAGTCGAAATCGACCTCGACATAATGGTCGCTGAAGGTGTGGTTCTGCTCAGGGTCAAGCACCTCCAGCAGGGCCGATGACGGATCGCCGCGGAAGTCCATGCCGAGTTTGTCAACCTCGTCGAGCAGGAACAGCGGGTTGCGCACGGCAACCTTGTTGAGGCTTTGCAGAATTTTGCCTGGCATTGAGCCGATGTAGGTGCGGCGATGTCCGCGGATCTCCGCCTCGTCGCGCACGCCACCCAAAGCCATACGCACGAACTTGCGCCCCGTGGCCCGCGCCACCGACTGTCCGAGCGAGGTTTTGCCGACCCCTGGAGGACCAACGAGGCAGAGGATCGGCGCCTTGACTTTCTCCACGCGCTGTTGCACGGCGAGATATTCCAGGATGCGCTCCTTGACGCGCTCCAGACCGTAATGGTCCTCGTCCAGAACCTGCTCGGCGAAGGCAAGGTCGTGCTTGATCTTGGACTTCTTTGCCCATGGAAGATTGACCAGCACGTCAAGATAATTGCGCACCACGGTCGCTTCGGCCGACATGGGGGACATGAGTTTGAGTTTCTTCAGTTCTGCGTCGGCCTTCTTACGCGCCTCCTTGGGCATGTGGGCAGCCTTGATCTTCTTCTCAAGTTCTTCGATGTCAGCGCCTTCTTCGCCCTCACCGAGTTCTTTCTGGATGGCCTTGACCTGCTCGTTCAGGTAATACTCCCGCTGGCTTTTCTCCATCTGCCGCTTGACACGGCCACGGATACGTTTTTCGACTTGCAGAATATCAACCTCGCGCTCGAGTTGCTCCAGCAGATTCTCCAGACGAGCGTGAATATCGGCAAATTCCAGCACCTGTTGCTTGTGCTCGAGTTTGAGCGGCAGGTGTGCAGCGATCGTGTCCGCCAGACGGCCGGGATCGTCGATACCGGAAATGGAGGTGAGGATTTCCGGCGGGATTTTCTTGTTCAGCTTGACGTACTGGTCAAACTGCGTGACCACGGCACGACGCAAGGCCTCGGACTCGGCCGACACCTCGGAAGCCGCTTCCACCAACTCGACTTCGCAGATGAAGAAGTCACCATTGTCCTCAACCTGACTGGCCTTGGCGCGTTGCACCCCCTCGACCAGAACCTTCACCGTGCCGTCAGGCAGCTTGAGCATTTGCAGGATGCTGGACATGCATCCCATGTCGAACAGGTCTTCGGGCTTGGGTTCGTCCTTGGCCGCCGTTTTTTGCGCGACCAGCATGATTTGCTTGCCGCTCTCCATGGCGGACTCCAGGGCCTTGATGGACTTGGGCCGGCCCACGAACAAGGGAATGACCATGTGCGGAAACACGACCACATCCCGCAAAGGCAGGAGCGGCACGGCGGATGTTGCCTGGGTATCGGCCTGGGAAACGGGAGTTTGGGATTCAGCCATGGGGAGCACCCTTGAGTGGAATGAACTTCAAATGGGGCATCAAGCCCGGATTACAAGGCTGCCCGCGTGCTCCGGCGGGAAGGGGTTCAGGCTCCCGCAGCCTTGGGAGGGTCTTGGTAGGTCAAGAGCGGCTTTCCGGCGGTATTGATGGTGTTTTCATCCACCATGACGCTGGTGACACCTTTGAGATTGGGAATCTCGAACATGGTTTCCAGCAGCGACTGCTCGACGATGGAGCGCAGACCGCGCGCTCCGGTGCGGCGCTGCAGGGCTTTGTGGGCGATGGCCGAAAGCGCCGATGGGCGGAATTCCAGTTTGACCCCGTCCATTTCGAACAACTTCTGGTATTGCTTGACCAGAGCGTTACGAGGCTCGGTCAGGATTTGCACCAATGCCGCTTCATCGAGTTCGGACAATGTGGCGGCAACGGGCAAACGGCCCACAAGTTCGGGGATCAGACCGAACTTGATGAGATCCTCGGGTTCAATCTGGCGGAAGGTTTCCGACACGCTCAGTTGCGACTTGGTGCGCACCGTGGCGGAGAAACCGATGCCGGATTGTTCCGAGCGGTTCTGGATGATTTTCTCCAAGCCATCAAAAGCTCCGCCGCAGATGAACAAAATATTGGTGGTATCAACCTGGATGAAGTCCTGGTTTGGATGTTTACGCCCGCCTTGTGGCGGCACCGAGGCCATGGTGCCCTCGATCAGCTTGAGCAACGCCTGCTGCACGCCTTCGCCGGATACATCACGGGTGATGGATGGATTTTCGGATTTACGCGAAATCTTGTCGATCTCGTCGATGTAGACGATACCGCGCTGCGCCTTCTCAATCTCGTAGTTGCAGCTCTGCAGCAACTTCTGAATGATGTTCTCGACATCCTCGCCCACGTAGCCGGCCTCGGTCAGTGTGGTGGCATCGGCAATGACGAAAGGCACATTGAGAACCCTCGCCAGGGTTTGCGCAAGCAAGGTCTTGCCCGAACCAGTGGGGCCGATGAGCAGGATATTGCTCTTGGCCAGTTCCACTTCGCCGGGCTTGGCGGCGTGTTGCAGACGCTTGTAGTGGTTGTAGACCGCCACCGAAAGCGTGCGCTTGGCCGATTCCTGGCCAATGACGTACTGATCGAGGATGTCCTTGATTTCCTGCGGAATAGGCAAGTCGGACTTGGCGATTCGCTCGGCCTTGTCGGACGCGACGGCTTCGTCGCGGATGATTTCGTTGCAGAGGTCGATGCATTCATCGCAGATGAAGACCGACGGGCCCGCGATGAGTTTCTTCACCTCGTGCTGGCTTTTGCCGCAAAAGGAACAATACAGAATCTTCTCGCCTGCGGGGGTTTTCTTGTCAGCCATGGCCGGTTGTTTGAAAGACTGGGAAAGTGACGAGCCTTGAAACGGACGCCTCAGGTGCGCTTGGCAATGACTTCGTCCAGCAGTCCGTAGTCCTTGGCCTGCTCGGCGGACATGAAAAAGTCGCGTTCGGAGTCTTGCGCGATTTTCTCCAAGGGCTGCCCGGTGCGCTCGGCAAGAATGGCGTTGAGCCGCTCGCGCAGGTAGAGAATTTCGCGTGCCTGAATCTCGATGTCGGTCGCCTGCCCCTGAGCGCCACCCGAAGGCTGGTGAATCATCACGCGGGAATTGGGCAGGGAGTAGCGCTTGCCCTTGGCACCGGCTGCCATCAGAAAGGCGCCCATGCTCGCGGCAATGCCGGTGCACAGTGTGGAGACATCGGGCTTGATGAACTGCATGGTGTCGTAGATGGCCAGGCCGGCCGAGACCGACCCACCGGGGGAATTGATGTAGAGCGAAATATCCTTGTCCGGATTTTCCGACTCCAGGAACAACAATTGCGCAACGACCAGATTGGCGGTTTGGTCGTTGACCGGGCCGACCAGAAAAATGACCCGCTCGCGCAACAGACGCGAGTAGATGTCGTAAGCACGTTCACCCCGTCCGCTCTGCTCGATGACGATGGGAACCATGCCAAGATTTTGGGTTTCAAGAGCACTCATGGGTCTGCGTTTCAATGAAATGAAGCAAGGTTAGCATGGCACCGACCGTGCTTGGAACCCTGCAGCGAATACCTGCCGCACTGGCATGACATCCCCATGAAAAAGCCGCCCGGCCGCCGGGCAAGCGGCAGGCGGGCGGCTCTTCGAATGCCAGCTTCAGGCGGCTTGCGCCTGCATCACGTCATCAAAACTCAGGGCCTTGTCGGTGGTTTTCGCCTGGGAGAAGACGAAATCGGCCACATTGTTTTCGATCACGATGGATTCGACTTCGGATAGGCGCTGCGGGTCGCCGTAGTACCAGCGCAACACATCTTGAGGTGTTTCGTAGCTGGACGCGAGCGACTCGACATGCGCGCGCACCTGCTCGGGCTTGGCGTGCAGTTCATGCTCTTTCACCAGTTCGGCCACGATCAGCCCCAAGCGCACGCGACGCTCGGCCTGTTCGCGGAACAGGTCAGGTGACAACGGCAGTTTGTCGACGTCTTTCATGCCGCGCGATTGCAGGTCCTGACGGGCCGATTGCATCAGTTGCTCGATTTCCTTGTTGACGATGCTGGCCGGCAGATCGACGCTGTTGACCTTGAGCAAACCTTCCATCGCAGCCTGCTTGTTGCGCGCCGCCAGACGTGTGGCGATTTCGCGCTCCAAATTCTTGCGAATGTCGTCGCGCAGCTTGTGCATGTCGCCGTCGGCCACACCCAAGGCTTTGGCGAAGTCGGCATTCAGTTCAGGCAGCAGCGGAGCTTCCACTTGCGTCACGGTGAGGGAGAACTGCGCGGTCTTGCCGGCCACTTCACGGCCTTGGTAGTCCTCCGGGAAATGCAGATCGAAGTTCACCGTGGAGCCGGGACTCTGGCCACGTGCGGCGGCTTCGAACTCGGGCAGCATGCGCCCTTCACCCAACACGAACTGGAAGTCGTCGGCGCTGCCGCCGGGGAACGCGACATCGTCGAGCTTACCGATGAAGTTCACGGTGAGTTGATCGCCATCGCGTGCCGCGTTGTCGGCTGCGTCGCGAGCCTGAAAGGTGCGGCGTTGCTTGCGCAGGATGTCCATCGTCTTGTCGATGGCGGGTTCGTCCACGCTGCTGGTGATGCGCTCCAGATCCAGGCTGCTCAGATCGCCCAGAGCCACATCGGGATAAACCTCGAACACGGCGTCGAAGGCAATGGCCTCGGCAGCGTCGGTCGCCTCATGCGGCGTGAATGCGGGCATGCCGGCCACGCGCACATGTGCGGCATTCACGGCTTCGTAGAACACGTTGCCCACCTTGTCTTGCAGCACTTCGGCCTCGACCGAAGGGCCGTAGCGCTTTTGCATCACCGAAAGCGGCACCTTGCCTGGGCGAAAGCCGGAGACGCGCGCGGTACGAGCCAGGTTTTTCAGGCGGGTCAGAACTTCGCTCTGCAGTTCGGTCTTGGGCACCGAAACGGTGATGCGGCGTTGCAGTTTGTCCAGGGTTTCTACAGCTGTCATGGGAATTCCGATCGTGGAAAAGAATGGGGATGCCGTGGTGCGAGGGGGGGGACTCGAACCCCCACGCCGGTGAAGGCGTCAGGACCTAAACCTGGTGCGTCTACCAATTTCGCCACCCTCGCAGGGACCAGGCGCAACAAGTCCGCAGGCCTGCGAGCTGCGGTCATCGCCATCGCAAGCCGGAAGCAAGACTGCGTTACGCCATCGGCAAACACTCTATTTTATCCTCTGGCCTGCGCGGGCCTTCGTGCGAAGCAGCCCATCCCACAGCCATGAAGCCCCATGACGTCTGAACATTTGTCCACAGCAGGCTTCGCCCCTCGCGGCACATCCTGGTACTACGCCACGCTGCAGCTGCCTCCGGCGCAACGTCGTCCCCTGCTCGCACTGCAGGCGTGGTGGCGTGCCGTGCGCAACATTCCCCACAGCGTGACGGACGTTGGTGTGGCGGCCGCCAAGCTGGCCTGGTGGGACCTGCAGATCGGTCAATGTCGGGATGGGCGACCTGATCATCCCCTGCTGCTGGCCTTGCAACCAGCCCTGAAATCGGCCGATGTGCCCCTCGAACTCCTGCTGCAGGCGCTGGCGCAGGTCGACGAGGGATTGCGGCAAAACCGCTGGCTGGACTGGCAGGGGCTGCAACGTCACCTCGGCGATGGACCCGGCCGTGTGGCCCGTGTCAGCTGCCTGCTCGCTGGGCAGAGGACAACTGCGGCACTCGATTACGCGCAAGCGCTGGGCACCGCCCTGGCCCAGGTCAGCCTGGTGCGCGACGTGGGGCGCGACCTGCGCCGAGGTTTGATTTTTTTGCCGGTGGAGGCCTTGGCTGAGCACGAGGTGAAGGCGCGCCAGTTGCTGGACGGCACGGATTCGCCGCCAGTGCGTGCGCTGCTGCGCGACGCCGCCACCCGTGCCTCAGCCGCGCTCGTGGTGGCCGATGCGCGGCGCCCGATCGGGATGGGCCCGGCTGCACGGCCGGCCGTGGCACTGTCCGCGATGGCGCACGCCTTGCTGCGTGAAATGGAACGCGAAAACTACGCCCTGTTGGGGCAACGCATCGACCTCACGCCCACGCGCAAGCTGTGGCTGGCGTGGCGAGCGAAGCGGGCGGCAAGCTGAAGTCAGCCGGACTTGCACCGGCCGCCCCGGGACACAAGCCCGGGTCAGGACGCTTCCAATTCGCTCTTGAGTTGGCGGTATTCATCCAGCGCATCCGGGTTGGCCAGTGCGGTGAGGTTTTTCACCGGCTCGCCATGCACCAGATTGCGGACCGCAAGCTCCACGATCTTGTTGCTCTTGGTGCGCGGAATGTCATGCACCTGCACCACGCGCGCCGGAACGTGGCGTGGTGTGGTGTTGTTGCGAATGGCCAGCTTGATGCGATGGATGAGTGCATCGTCCAGTTCCAGGCCTTCGCGCAGCTTGACGAACAGCACCACGCGCACGTCGTTGTAGGTGCCGGGCGGCCAATTCTGACCGATCACCAAGGACTCCACCACCTCCGGCAGTTGTTCCACCTGACGGTAGATTTCCGCTGTGCCGATGCGCACCCCGCCCGGGTTGAGCGTGGCGTCGGAGCGGCCGTAGATGATGTAGCCGTGGTGCGCCGTGCGCTCGATGTAGTCGCCGTGGTGCCACACCCCGGGCATGCGGGTGAAGTAGGCGTCCATGTATTTGCTGCGTCCCTTGTCCATGCTGCCGTCCACCAGGAAGCCCAGCGGCATGGTGGGAAAGGGCTGGGTGCAGACCAGCTCGCCCTTTTGGCCATCGGCCAGGGGCTTGCCGTCTTCGTCGAACACGGCCACGGCCATGCCCAGGGCGGCGGCCTGGATCTCGCCGCGCCACACTGGATGGGTCGGCGTGCCGAGGGTGAAGCAACTCACCAGGTCGGTGCCACCGGAGATGGAACTCAGGCAGACATCGCGTTTGATGCGTTGGTACACCGTATCGAAACCCTCGGCCACCAGCGGCGAGCCCGTGGAAAAGACGCTGCGCAAGGCTCCGAGCCGATGGGTTTTGATCGGCTCCAGACCGGCCTTGTCCATGGCCTCGATGAACTTGGCCGAGGTGCCGAAATGCGTCATGCCGACCGCGTCGGCGTAGTCGAACAGGATGTTGCCGCCGGCGGCGAAGGGCGAGCCGTCGTAGAGGCACAGCGTCGCGCTTTGCGTCAATGCCGAAACCAGCCAGTTCCACATCATCCAGCCGCAGGTGGTGAAGTAAAAGACACGGTCGCCGGTGTGCACATCGGCATGCAGGCGCATTTCGCTCAGGTGCTTGAGCAGCACGCCACCCGCGCGGTGGACGATGCACTTGGGCACTCCCGTGGTGCCGCTGGAATACAGGATGTAGAGCGGGTGGTCGAAAGGCAGTTGCACGAAGCGCACCTCGCCGCCGGCAAAGGGCGCCAGTGCTTCGGCCCACAACCTCGCCCTGGGAATGGCGGACAAGTCGGCGAGCAGGCCCATCGCCTGGGCCACATAGGGCACGATGAGCACGGCTTGCAGGCCTTGCAATCGGGGAACGGCCTCGGCCAACTTGTCGCGCACGTCCACCGTCTTGCCGGCGTAGAAATAACCGTCGCAAGCCACCAGCACTTTCGGCTGCACCTGGCCAAAACGGTCAATCAGGCCCTGGGCGCCGAAATCGGGCGAGGCCGACGTGAACACCGCACCCAGGCTGCTGGCCGCGAGCATCGTGATGACGGCTTCGGGCAGATTGGGCAGATAGGCCGCGACACGGTCGCCCGGGCCCACGCCCTGCGCCGCCAGCCATTGCTGCATGCGCGAGACTTCGGCATGCAGTTGCCTCCAGGTCAGGTCGCGCCGCACCTTGTCTTCGCCCCAGAACAGGATGGCGGGGAGGTCGTCTTTGCGGCGCAGCAGGTTCTGCGCGAAATTGAGGCGTGCGTCGGGAAAGAAGCGCGCGTCGGGCATGCTCTCGGCTGGAACGTAGGCCTGGACGCCGCGATGCTCGGCTTTCACGTCGGAACTGTCCCAGACCGCGCTCCAGAAGTCCCCCAGGTTGCGGATCGACCATTGCCACAGAGCCTCGTAGTCCGCCAGTTGCAGGCCGTGTCGCTGGTTGACGAACTGGCGAAACACCGTGACGTGCGCAGCAGCGATACGTTCGGCGCCTGGCTGCCACATGGGCTGGTTTGGCTCGAGCGCGAGCGGTGCGTTCATGCTGTCTTCTCCAACTAGAGTTTCCCGGGCCGGGGCCTGCTGTTCATCCGTTCACAATCCGTTGCCGCAGCACTTCGGGCAGCGGCGCACTTTTACGCAGGGCATGGTCGATCCAGACGGTCTTGGCCCCGCCCGTGGCATGGAGCGTGGTGGCGTCGTCGGTACGGCGGAGCTCATAGAAGGTGTCGAAGCTGCTGCGCCCGGGATTGGCAACGAACAGGCTGACGCGCACGTCGCCCGGGTGGCGCAGTTCCTGGTGAAAATTGCAAAAGGCGTTGACGATGACCGGCCCCTGCCCTTGCGGCACAGCACGCAGATCGACAGTGCTCAGCCAGTCCAGGCGGGCAATTTCCATGTAGCGGAAGTACACCGTGTTGTTGACATGGCCCATCGCATCCATGTCGCCCCAGCGTACCGGAACGACGGCATCGAAAACCAGTTGCTTGCGCTCGGGAAGATCGGGAAGCATCGCTTGGTCTTGTCGATCTCAGACACCGAAGCCATCGTCGGCAGCAATCACTGCGCCGTTGACGAAGTGGCTCTGGCCGCTGGCCAGCATCAGCAGCACAGCGTCGAGATCCTCGGGCTTGCCCACACGCTTGCGCGGCAGCATGTCGATGAGTTTCTGACCGGCTTCGGTGGCCCAGTGGCCGTGGTTGATCTCGGTGTCGATGTAGCCGGGGCAGATGGCATTGGTGTTGATGCCGTAGCGTCCCCACTCCAGTGCCATGGCGCGGGTCATGTGCACCACGGCGGCCTTGCTCATGGCGTACACGCCGATTTGTGGCAGCACACGCAATCCGGCCATGGAAGCGATGTTGATGATGCGCCCACCCGCCCAGGTCCCCGGCGCCGCGCCCTTGGAACGGGCGATCATGCGTTTGGCCACTTCCTGCGCAACGAAGAAGGCGCCGCGCGTGTTGGTGTCGAACATGCGGTCGTAATCGTCGGGTGAAATCTCGCTGAGCTTGCGCGCCACCGACATGCCTGAGTTGTTGACCAGAATGTCGATATTGCCCATCTCGGTCTCGGCATGGGCGACAGCCGCGCCGATGCTGTCGGTGTCGGTCACGTCCAGTTTCACCACGTGGGCGTCGCCCCCCTCGGCCTCGATGCGGGCACGCAACTCTTTCAGCCGCTCGATGCGCCGTCCCGCCAAGACCACGCCGGCGCCAGCTTGCGCCAGGACGCGGGCAAACTGCCAGCCAAGACCGCTGGAGGCGCCGGTCACCAGCGCCACGCGACCGGATAAATCAAGGGAATAAGCCATGTCTGTCTTTTAGGGGATGTTGGGTGAATCGTCGGGCCAACGGACAGGCCTGAACCGCACTTGCGGTGCCTGCCATGGCATCCGGCCATAGTACGAGCGATGCCGCGTTGCAACAACGTCGGGATGCGCGTGGTGTCAAGTGCGGCGCGCGGACAAGGCGCTTGCATCCCCCCGCCAACCGCTCTTTGCCGATAATGGCGATATGTCCGAGCGAACCATTCCCATCGTCGATCACCGCTACGCCTCCAGTGTGCCGGCTGTGCCTGCGCATGCCCTCGCGCCCGGTGCGCTGCTGGCCGACAAGCTGGGCCGGCCGCTGCACGATCTGCGCATCTCCATCACCGATCGCTGCAATTTCCGCTGCACCTATTGCATGCCCAAGGAGGTGTTCGACACGCACTATGAATTCCTGCGCCACGCCGATCTGCTGCGCTTCGAGGAAATCGAGCGCCTGGCGCGCGTGTTCGTCAGCCTGGGCGTGCGCAAGCTGCGCATCACCGGCGGCGAGCCGCTGTTGCGCAAGGGTGTGGAAGACCTGGTCGCCATGCTCGCCGCCATCCGCACGCCGGATGGTGCGCCGGTGGAACTGACCATGACCACCAACGCGTCCATCCTGGCGCGCAAGGCCGCATCGCTGGCGCAGGCCGGTTTGCACCGCGTGACCGTGAGCCTGGACGCGATCGACGACGCCGTGTTCCGCCGCATGAATGATGTGGACTTTCCGGTGCAAACCGTGCTGGAGGGCATTGCCGCGGCGCAGGCCGCCGGACTGCATCCGGTGAAGGTGAACATGGTTGTGCAGCGGGGCGTGAACGACGACCAGATCCTGCCCATGATCGAGCATTTCCGCGGCAGCGGCGTCGTGCTGCGCTTCATCGAATTCATGGACGTGGGCAACACCAACGGCTGGCGCATGGACCAGGTCCTGCCCTCGGCCGAGTTGCTGGCGCGCATTGCCCAGCGCCACCCGCTGCACGCGCTCGACCCCACCGTGCTGGGCGAAACCGCCGAACGCTGGCTGCTGGACGACGGCAGCCTCGAAATTGGCGCCATCTCCAGCGTCACCCAGGCCTTTTGCCACGACTGCAACCGCGCCCGCCTGTCGATGGAAGGCAAGCTCTACCTTTGCCTCTTCGCCAGCCACGGCCACGACCTGCGCGCCCTGCTGCGCGGTGACACGCAACAAGCCATACAACAGGCGAGCGACGCTGACTTGCAGGCGGCGATCGCCCAAGTCTGGAGCCGGCGTGACGACCGCTATTCCGAGTTGCGCGGCAGCGCCGCGGCCCAGGCTCAGCGCGCAGCGCGCCGGGTGGAGATGTCGTACATCGGCGGCTGAATGCAGTTGTCGCCAGCCACCACCTCCTGCCATGCGTGACTCCCCGCCCGCGCGACACGAACCCCCAGACACCCATCTGCTCACCGAACCCAACATGCCCGAAATCCTCGCCCCGGATGCCATCACCGGCCTCATTCTTGCCGGCGGGCGTGGCTCGCGCATGGGCGGCAGCGACAAGGGCCTGCAACCCTTTCGCGGCTTGCCACTGGCCCTGCACGCGCTGCTGCGCCTGCAGGCTCAGGTGGGCATGGTGATGATCAACGCCAACCGCAATCTTGCCGCCTACGAGGCCTTCGGCGTGCCGGTCTGGCCCGACGCCGACCCCCTGGCCTATGCCGGGCCGCTGGCCGGCTTCGCCACCGGGCTGACGCATGGCGACACCCCCTGGCTGCTGACCGTGCCCTGCGACTGCCCGCTGTTCCCACTCGACCTGGCCCAGCGCCTGGGACAAGGCGTGGCCGGCGCATCGGCCGAGGTGGCGATGGCGCGCGTGGGTGGGCGCACCCAGCCGGTGTTCTGCCTGCTGCGTGCCGATCTGCTGGAAAGCCTGACGCGCTTTCTCGATGGCGGCGGCAGCAAGATCGACGCCTGGACCGCCACCCTCCGCACCGTGGAAGTCGATTTCGACCATCCCGGCGAGTTCGAAAACGTCAATTCCCTGCCCGAACTGCGCGCGCTGGAACAGGCCACCCCCGCATCATCCCCCTCCCCGGCTCCAACCGCTCGCTGAAGTTCGCCATGTCCGCATCTCCCAGCACCATGCCGCCCGACCTCGCCCAGGTCGTGCGTTGCGTCAGCGGCTACGACCCCAAGGCCTTGTCGGTCGACAAGGTCCAGGACGTCATCCGCCGTTTCGTGCGGCCCGTCGGCGTGGCCGAACGCGTGGACCTGCGCGCCGCTCTCGGCCGGGTCCTGGCCGAAGCGGTGATGGCACCGATGGACGTGCCCGCCCACAACAACTCCGGCATGGACGGCTACGCCCTGCGTGCCGACGACCTCGGCACCGATGGCGCCGCAACCCTGCGCATTGCCGGCACCGGTCTGGCCGGACACGAATTCAGCGGCGCCGTCTCCGCGGGGAGCTGCCTGCGCATCATGACCGGCGCTGTGCTGCCGACGGGTTGCGACACCGTCGTGCCGCAAGAGTTCTGCCGCGTCGACGGCGAACTGGTCCACATCCCCCCGGGCGTGCTCCAACGCGGCGACAACGCCCGCATGCGCGGCGAAGACCTGCGCGCGGGACAGCCCGCGCTGCCGGCGGGCAAGCTCCTGCGTCCGGCCGACATCGGCCTCATCGCCTCGCTCGGTCAGGCCGAGGTCATGGTCTGGCGCCGCCTGCGCGTGGCCTTTCTGTCCAGCGGCGACGAACTCCGCTCCATCGGCCAGCCGCTGGGCGAGGGTTGCGTCTACGACAGCAACCGCTACACCCTCTGGGCCATGCTGCAGCGCCTGGGCTGCGAGGTGCTCGACCTCGGCGTGGTGCGCGACGATCCGGCGCGGCTCGAAGCCGCGTTGCGACAAGCCTGCGAAAACGCCGATGCCGTCATCACCTCGGGAGGTGTGAGTGTCGGCGAGGCCGATCATCTGCGCAGCGTCATGGCCGCGCTGGGTGACGTGGCGTTCTGGCGCATCGCCATGCGCCCCGGCCGTCCCATGGCCTTCGGCAGCATCGCCAGCCAGGACCATCGTGCTGTGCTGTTCGGCCTGCCCGGCAACCCCGTGGCGGTGATGGTCACCTTCTACGCCTTCGTCCGCGACGCCCTGCTGCACATGATGGGCGCATCCGTCAAGCCCCTGCCCTTGCTGCAGGTCGCGGCGCAGACCACGCTGCGCAAACGCCCCGGCCGCACCGAATACCAGCGCGCCGTGCTCACCCCCCTGCCCGATCGGCCCGGCCGCTACAGCGCCCGCACCACCGGCGACCAGGGCTCCGGCATCCTGCGCTCCATGAGCGAGGCCAACGGCTTCATCGTGCTGCACCACGAACAAGGCAGCGTCCCGGCGGGGGAGATGGTGGATTTCTTGCCGTTCGAAGGGCTGGTCTAGGGCTTCTCAAAAAATCTTGTTGATCAAGTCTTCACCCAGGCCGATGCCCGCGCCCATTTCCATGGCTTGGCCGAAGCCGGAGCCGAGGAAGCCGCTGAGGGCTCCCATCAGCCCCCCACCGGCGGGACGGCCGTAGGCGGAGGCCATGCCACTCGGGTTCATGCCTTGGGGCATGTAGCCGGGCTGTGACGCCACGGACATGGTCTGCACTTGATTTTGCTGGTTCTGCCACATGGCATGGATGGCTTGCAGCAACTGGTTCATCTGTTGTTGCTGGCCCTGCACGGCCAGAGCGACTTCGCGCAGGTCGAGCAGCCATTCGCGCGCGTCGGTGTTGCCGCCCTGCGCAGCGGTTTGCAGCTTGCCGGCCAGAGCCTGCAGTTCCTGCGCGATGGTCTGGTCCTGGGTTTGGAGTTGCTGGTAGTTCTGGTCGATGGTCTGGAGATCCATGGTGCTTGCGTTACGGTGATGGAAGGATGCTGGGATTGTGGTGCCGGATGCAAGCCTGACAAGGCATCGCCAGGGTAAGGAAAGGTAAAACCGGCCGCGAGAGTTTGCCGCGACACCACCGTGGCGGCGGGCTCAAAAACCGCGAATGAGGGATGCCGACGCAGTCGGCCGTCGCCTACGATGACCGCCAATCTGAAGAACGCGTGCGAGGCGCCGACTTCGTCCTGTCGACGCGCAAGGACTGACGACACCGCCCCGAATTTGCGCGATCGCGGGATGGGTGCCAAGCCCATCCTGGACGCTCCTGAACATCCGCCCAAAACGAAAGGTTCCGGCTCGCATGTGCGGCATTACTGGCATTCTGGATTGGCGGCATGCGCCCGAGCCGGACGAGGTTCGTGGCATGACGCAGCGCCTGCATCATCGCGGCCCGGATGCGAGCGGCATCCACCATGATGGCCCGATCGCACTGGGGCATGCGCGCCTGAGCATCATCGACCTCGAAGGCGGCGTGCAACCGATGGCGCATGCCGAACGCCAGCTTTGGCTCACCTTCAACGGCGAAATCTTCAACCATGTGGAACTGCGGCGCAGCCTGCATGCGCGTGGCCACCGCTTCGCCACGCGCTCCGACACCGAGGTCATTCTTCACGCCTACGCGGAATACGGCGACGCCTGCGTCGAGCACCTCAACGGCCAGTTCGCCTTCGCGCTGTGGGATGCCCGCCGCCAACGTCTGCTGCTGGCACGCGACCGTTTGGGCATACGCCCGCTGTTTTACACCCGGCTTGATGGGCCGAGAGGTGGCCGCTTCGCCTTCGCCTCGGAAGTCAAGGCGCTGTTCGCACTGCCCGAGGTGCCACGCAGGCTCGACGTCCAGGCGCTGGGCGAAATTTTCACCACCTGGGCACCGCTGTCGCCGCACGCGGTCTTCGCCGGCGTGCAGAGTCTGGGGCCGGGCGAGTGCATGGTGATCGACGCGCAGGGCTCGCGGTCGTGGCGTTACTGGGACTGGAGCTTTCCGGCGCAGGGCGCTGAAGCCGCCGAGCCCTACGCCAGCGCCGACGAAGCCGCGGAGGCGCTGCGCGCGTTGCTGATCGACTGCGTGCGTCTGCAACTGCGCGCCGACGTTCCGGTGGGCGCCTACCTCAGCGGCGGGCTGGATTCGTCGGTCATCACCAGCCTCATCCACCACCACACCAGCACCCCGCTGCGCACGTTTTCGCTGACATTCGACGACGCCGAGTTCGACGAAAGCGCCGAGCAGCGCGTGCTGGTCGACCACCTCGGCTGCGAGCACACCACCCTGCATTGCACCCGTGCCGATATTGCCGCCGCTTTTCCGCTGGCCGTCTTCCATGCCGAATCCCCCATCCTGCGCACCGCGCCGGCACCGCTCATGCTGCTGGCCGGGCATGTGCGCAGCAGCGGCTACAAAGTCGTGCTCACCGGCGAAGGCGCGGACGAGGTGTTCGGCGGCTACGACCTGTTCAAGGAGGCGCGCGTGCGGCGCTTCATGGCCCGGCAGCCGCAATCCATCTGGCGTGGCACGCTGCTCAGCCGGCTCTACCCCTATCTGCAGCATTCCCCAGCATCGGGCCGGGCGCTGGCGCAGCGCTTTTTTGCCGATGGCGCCGAGCATCTGGGCCAGCCCGGCTTCGGCCATCTGCCCCGCTGGACCACGACGCAGCGCACCTGGCAGTTTTTCTCGCCCGCCGTGCGCGAACAACTGGGTGACTGGAACGCGCTGCAAGCCATCGCCAGCCAAGTACCGCCCGAGTTTGCGCACTGGCAGCCGCTGCAGCAAGATCAGTACATCGAGGCCCACACCTTGATGAGCGGCTACCTGCTGTGCTCGCAGGGCGACCGCATGGCCATGGCGCATTCCGTCGAGGGCCGTTTTCCGTTTCTGGACCACCGCCTCATCGCCTTTGCCAACCGGCTGCCGTCGCGCTACAAGCTCATGGGTCTGACCGAGAAATGGCTGCTCAAACGCGCCATGCGCGGCCTGCTGCCCGAGAGCATCCGCACCCGCACCAAGCAACCCTACCGCGCCCCCGACAGCCAGAGTTTTTTCGAACAGGGCAAACCGGTGGATTACGCCGCCGAACTGATGAGCCCGGGCGCGATTGCCGAAGCCGGCTATTTCGACCCCGCCGCGGTGAGCAAACTGTTCGCCAAATGCCGGGCCGGGCGGGCCATCGGCTTTGCCGACAACATGGCTTTCGTCGGCGTGCTGTCGACCATGCTGCTGCATCGGCAGTTTGTTGCCGCGCCGCCGTCCACCCCGCAAGCACGGGAGTACCGGATGACGGCCTTCCCGTAAGCTCAACCGTGTTCTGTCTTGCGTTTTCAAGATCGCCCTGACGACGCGACAGGGCGCACCGTACCCGCATCCCTGATCCAGCCCTGCCCATACCGTGCGACTTCACGATTTTTTCGCCGCCACCGCAGTTCGCCTTGCCACCAAGACTGCGCTCGTGTGCGAAGGCCGGCGCAGCAGCTATGCCGACATCGCGGCGCAGGCCCAGGCGCTGGCACACAGCCTGCACCGGCACGGCATTCGCCGCGGTGACCGCGTGGCGCTGTTTCTCGACAACTCCGAAGCGATGGTCGCCGCCGTGTTCGCGGTGCTGCAAGTCGGCGCGGTGTTCATGCCGGTCAACACCCTGACCAAGGCCGACAAACTGGCCTATCTGTTGAACGATGCCCAAGCCAGGGGCCTGGTGACGCAAACCGCGCTGATCGGTGTTGCACAAGATGCCGTGGCGAACGCGCCCAGCGTGCAACACGGCTGGATGGTGGGCGACGAACCGGCAAGCGTCGGCACGAACGCCGCTGTCGGCCACGCCACTTGGCTTGCCTATCCCGCGCCCCAGCCCGCGTCACCGCGCGCAGACGCCTCATTGCCCAAGCTCGACACCGCGGTGATCGACCAGGATCTGGCCGCCATCATCTACACCTCCGGCTCCACCGGCCACCCCAAGGGCGTGATGCTCACACACCTGAACATGGTGGCGGCGCAACACTCCGTGAGCCAGTACCTCGGCCTGCGCGAGGACGACATCATCACCTGCGCCCTGCCGCTGGCGTTCGACTACGGTCTGTACCAGGTGCTGATGGCCTTCAAGCTCGGGGCCACCGTGGTGCTGGAACGCTCGTTCACCTATCCGGTGAAGGTGCTGCAGACCATGGCGCGTGAGGGCGTCACGGTGTTCCCCGGCGTGCCCACCATGTTTGCGCTGCTGACCGCGCTGGACAACATGGCCGACTTCGACCTGTCCCGCCTGCGCCTGATCACCAACACCGCTGCCGCCCTGCCGCAAGCGCATATCCGCCGCATTCGTGCCCTGTTCCCGCAAGCCATGCTGTACTCCATGTATGGCCTGACCGAATGCAAGCGCGTCACGTACCTGCCCCCGGAGCAACTCGACATCCGCCCCACCAGCGTGGGCCGCGGCATGCCCAACGAAGAGGTCTGGCTGGTGGATGAGGCCGGACACCGCCTGCCCGATGGCAGCACCGGCGAATTGGTGATTCGTGGCAGCCATGTCATGCGCGGCTACTGGAACAAGCCGGCAGAAACCGCCGAGCGCCTGCGGCCCGGGCCGCTTGCGGGTGAAATGGTGTTGTATTCGGGCGACGTGTTTCGCACCGACGCCGAGGGCTGGCTGTACTTCGTCGGCCGCAGGGACGACATCATCAAAAGCCGCGGCGAGAAGGTCAGCCCGCGCGAGGTTGAAAACGTGCTGCACGAGTTGCCGGGCGTGCTCGAAGTGGCTGTGGTCGGGGTGGACGACTCCTTGCTCGGCCAGGCCGTGAAGGCCTTCATCGTGCTGGCACCGGGGCGCGCCTACACCGAGCGCGACATCATCAAGCACTGCCATGCGCGGCTGGAAAACTTCATGGTGCCAAAATGGGTGGAGTTCACCGCCGGCCTGCCGCGCACCGATACCGGCAAGATCCGAAAAACCGGATTGTGCTGAAGCCGGCATCCGCGCCAACACCGCAGCCACTCCACGCCGTCAACACCACAACGACCACGACATCTTCACGGGGAACACCATGGCCGACATCAAAACCCAGGTTCGACGCTACATCGACGACAACTTCATCATGGGCTCAGGCAGCGCGCCGTTTGCCGACGCCGACTCGCTGCTCGACCTGCACATCGTCGACTCCACCGGCATTCTCGAACTCATCCTCTTCCTGGAAGAGACATTCGGCATCCAGGTGCAGGACGCCGACATGGTGCCCGAGAACCTCGACAGCCTGAACGCCATCGAGGCCTACGTGCAGCGCAAGCGCCAGACCAAGGTCGCGGCGTGAGCGCAACAAGCCGAGTGGCTACTGCGCCGAACCCCGCGGTGTTGCTGACCCCCGCCGTGTTCGCACTCGACTGCGCCGCCGAAGTCGAACGCATTGGCCAGCATCTGCGCACCAGCCTGGCCGCCATGCGCAAGCGCGGCGTGGTGCTCGGCCTGTCGGGCGGGGTGGACAGCTCCGTCTGTGCAGCCCTGGCAGTGCGCGCGCTGGGACCGGAGAAGGTGCAGGCCCTGCTCATGCCGGAGCAGGACTCCAGCCCCGTCAGTGCCGATCTGGGCGCTGCAGTCGCAACCCGGCTCGGCCTGCGCTGCGCCACCGAGAATATTGCCCCCACGCTCGAAGCCATCGGCTGCTACCGCTGGCGCGACGACGCCATCCGCGCCTTGTTCCCCGACTACGACGCCACCTGGAAAAGCAAGATCGCAATTGCCGGTGGCTCGGCGGGCAGGGTGCATTTCTTCCATCTCGTCGTGCAGCCACCCGGCGGCCGGGAACAGCGCGCGCGTCTGCCGCTGCGCGAATATCTGCAGATCGTCGCGGCCACCAACTTCAAGCAGCGCATCCGCAAAACCGTGGAATATTTTCATGCCGACCGGCTGAACTACGCCGTGCTGGGCACGCCCAACCGGCTGGAATACGACCAGGGATTTTTCGTCAAGAACGGCGACGGTGCAGCGGATATCAAACCCATCGCCCATCTCTACAAAACCCAGGTCTACACCCTGGCACGCCATCTCGGCCTGCCAGAGGCCGTGTGCGACGCTGCCCCGACCACCGACACCTACAGCCTGCCCCAGGGCCAGGACGAGTTCTACTTCGCCCTGCCCTACGCCCAGATGGACCTTGCACTCTGGGCGCACAACCACCGCCGCCCGGCCGCCGAACTGGCTGCGGCTCTCGGCATGAGCGAGGCGCTCGCTGCCGGCGTCTACACCGAAATCGAGGCCAAGCGCCGTGGCACACGCTACTTGCACCTGCGCCCGCAATTGGTGGAAGCGGTGGCCGAGGTCTGCACCGAGAATGCACCTTGAACACGATGCCGCTCCCCGCCACCCATGCAACCGACCTGGGCCATGATGCTGTCCTGCTCAGCACGGATTACGCCGCCCGGCTGCGCCGCCTGGAACAAGCCTTGTCCACCCTGCCCGACAAGCCCGAGGAAACGCCCGACTCCTGCCTGCGTGCGCTGTGGCACATGGCCAGCGGCACGGCCTTGTCGGTTGCTGCTGCGCACGAGCAGAGTCTGCCCAAGCTGGACACCGCGCAATCGACCGCACTCGACGCGCTGATCGACCGCCGCCTGCAAGGCGTACCCGTGGCTTACCTCACCGGCCGCCAGCGCTTCATGGGGCTGGATCTGCTGGCCGGGCCCGAGGCACTGATTCCGCGCCGCGAGACCGAAATGCTCGGTCTCGCTGCACGCGCCAAGTTGCACGAACTGGCGGCTGGGCGCGATGCGGTGCAGGTCATCGATGTGTGCTGCGGTTCGGGCAACCTGGCCTTGGCGCTGGCTGCGGCAGAGCCCAAGGCGACCGTCCATGGCGCCGATCTCTCCGCCGAGGCCATCGCGTTGGCCGGCAGGAATCTGGCGTTGCAGGGCCTCGGGGAGCGCGTCGCGCTGCATACCGGCGACCTGCTCTCGCCCTTCCAGTCTCAAAAGTATCAAGACCGCATCGACTTGATCGTTTCCGCTCCACCCTATATCTCCACCGCCAAACTCGACACCATGCCGGCGGAAATCATCGGTCACGAACCCGCCCTGGCGTTCGACGGCGGCCCGTTCGGCGTGAGCATCCTCATGCGCCTGCTGCGCGAGTCCCCGGCACTGCTGCGCGCGGGCGGCTGGCTTGGCATCGAAGTCGGCCTCGGCCAAGGCCCGGCCATGCAGCAGATGCTGCGCAAGA
>JAJZDV010000049.1 GCA_021846025.1 Pseudomonadota bacterium | reverse complement strand
GGTTGACGCGTGGCAGCAGGCTCGCAACGCCGCGCAGCAAACCATCGAGTGGAAGTTCACTCGCCAGGAAGCAGATCAGAAGCTCGGCCGACATTACGTTCCGAAACTTGCGTGTTGATGTACTAGGCATGTCAGTTCTCCCTCACAGGCGGTCGATCAGCGCCGAGACCCGATCGAGGTGGCGGCGGATCTCGGCGTCAGCGGTTTCGAGGCGATCCCGGTAGGGCCTGGCCTGCTCCACCTTCGCTTGGCGCAGCAGGGTGACGAGCGCCACGAGATCGGTCGACAGCGCGGCCATGCGGTCGTTGGAAGCCATCAGCGCCGCGCGATCGGCCTGGTGCTCGGCGAGGGGTTGCGGCAGACGGCTGCCAGCCACAAGCCTCCCCACGTAGTCGCCGTAGGAAAGACCGAGAGCAGCCGCGTTCAACATCAGCGCGTCGGCGTGGGCTTGGGAAAGACGCAGTGTGAGCTTGGCGGTCTCTCGGGTCGGGGCCCGGCCGGGGGTCTGACCGTCAGACCCCCCTTTCACCGACGCCACCTCCGCCGTCGCGCGCAGGTCGAGAGTCATCACGAGGGCGCGGCGGACGAGCTGCGCGACGCCCATGCCACGGACGGCAGCAGCGGCGCGCACGGCATCGCCGATGCCGCGCAGGTCGATCGTCACGCGATCACGCGACGGACCGGCCATGTCGAACCTCGGGCCGGATGCCGTATGGCATCCATTCACTGGCGGGCCGCCTATCCTGCCATCTGTCCTTTCTCATCCTCTTCACTCCACTCTTCATGGATTCAGCGTTCGGTCTGCGAAGGAGTCTGACGGTCAGACCCCTGCAGCCAACGTGTGGCGATGGCTTCAACCCGGCCCCGCAGGGCGATCAATGCGGGCGCCGCAATCGGGCCCGCGTCGGGCAGCTCGATGCGACTGAGGGCGCGCTCCAGCCGATCACAGGCCGCGTTGGCATGGACGATCAGCTTGTCGGCCGAGGCTGCAGCGGGCACCGTCGGCGGGGCCTAGTCGGCCGCCGAACGGATCGCGGACACAGCGGCGCGCGTGATCTCCGCCCCGCTGTCCAGCAGCGCCTGCACTCTGTCCGGGCTGTGGGCATGCAAAGACCTCAGTTCGTGAAGCGTGCGGGACGACGTGCATCGGCCGGACTTCAGCGCATCGTCGAGCGCCGGCGGAAGCTCCAGCAGCGACAGGTGGTGCGCCACGGCGGTCAGGTTCATGCCGAGCTGCCTGGCGATGGTCGCGTTCGAGTCCCCGGCATCCACCTGCGCGAGGATGAACCTGGCCAGTTCGAGCGGGGTCAGCCCGTGGCGCTTCTGGTTCTCGGCGACCTGGGCATAGCGATCGGCGGGCAGGTCTCGGATGACTACCGGAGCCTCATGCAGCCCGGCCCGGATAGCTGCGCGCAGCCGCTTGGCGCCGAAGTGAACCTTGTGCCGGCCATCGCTGTCGGCCGGATGCACGACGAGCGGCTGCAGGACGCCGCGCTGTTGGATGTCTTCAGCGAGCTCGTCGATCGACTCCTCGGGGAACTCGGTACGCGGGTTGTGCGCGTCCTCGTAGAGCAGCGACACGGCCAGGAGCAACGGCCTTCCGTCGTTGCCGCTGGACATGGCTGCCGCGGTTGAATTCGCCGCTGCGTTCTGGCTCGTTTCGTCAGCACGCGGCGCGGGCGATACCGGTTGATGGGCGGCGGCTGCCCCTGGCTCGGCGTCGAGCAGGTCGAGCTGAACCTCTTTGGACTTGTTCCACGGCAGACGCATGAACGCATCGTGCCGCTGCCTTCCATGTCGCGGAAGTACCCGTCAAGCGTTGCGCTGCTGCGTCTCGTCGTCCCGCATGGACTCAAAGGCGCCCGCGATGTCCCAGCGAGTCCCGCCATCGTCACGGGTGGTTTCAACTTTCTAGCTTGGCCTGATCGTTCACGCCGCGCGCAGCGGAATCAGTTTCGTACCTGCGGCCAGCACCTCGACTCGATCCGCGAGGTACTGCAGCGCCCTCTTCCGATCCGCGGCCAACTCTATGTGACTGTAGGCCGCCACGGTCGCGTTCTTCTCGCTGTGCGCCAGCAGCAGCTCGACGACATCGCGTCCGAACCCGTGCTCGCGCAACAGCGTCGCTGCCGTGCCGCGCGTCCCATGCGGGCTGAAGTCGGGCACGCCGAAGTCGATGCGCTTAAAGAAGTGGTTCAGCGTCACGTCGCCCATCGGCACGCTGCCGCGGAAGATCGACGGGAAGACGTACTCGCCATGCCCCGTAAGTTCGTGCACCTGGCGCAGGATCCCGACGGCCTGGCGCGACAGGAACACGCGATGCGGCTTGCCCATCTTCATGCGATCGGCCGGGATGTCCCACTGCGCGGTGTCGAGGTCGAACTCGGGCCACTTCGAGCGCAGCAGTTCGCTCTTGCGGGTCATCGTCAGCATCAACAGCTTGGTCGCTGCGATCGTGGTGGTGTGCGCGCCCTGCTCATCCAGCTTGCGCCAGAAGGCCCCAAGTTCCTTCTCGCTCAGGTGGCGGTGGTGTTCGACCGGTGCGCGTGCGATGGCGCCGCGCAGCGGCTGCGCCGGGTTCGTCGTCACGAGCAGGTTGCGGATCGCGTGGTTGTAGATCTGCTGCACGATCACGCGGATGCGCTCTGCCGTCACCGCGGTGTCGGCGCGTGCCTTGATGATGGCCAGCACGTCGCCCGGCTGCACCTCGTCGAGCTGCATGTCGCCGATGGCCGGGTAGACGTAGGCATCGAGCCAGCGAACGGTCTGGGCCACGTAGCCGCCGGACCGATAGAACAGCGTCTCGTCGACCCAGCGCTGGGCGAAGGTGCGGAAGCTCAGGCGGCGCGCGTCAGCAACCTTTTGCTCCGCTGATAGAACCCGCTTGGCCTTGGCCGGGCTCTGGCCGCGCTCGACCAGCGCGCGCAGTTCCTCGTGGCGGTCACGGGCTTGCTTGATGGTGAAGGCCGGGTAGGCGCCGATCGTCACCTTCTCGCGCTTGCCGTTCAGGTGGTACTTGAAGCGCCAGGTCTTGGTTCCGGAGGGAAGAACTTCGAGCAGAAGGCCCCCGCCATCGGTCAGTGCATACGCCTTGTCGCGCGGCTTTGCGTTGTCGATGGTGACCGGCTTGAGCAGGTAGTTGGTGTGCCTCATTTTTCGTCACCTGGCCGAAGCCATGGCCCCATGGTGGCCCCATTTTTGGCCCCGTTTCGGTCGGCAGTCAAGGCACCTGCCGGGAAGTACCGGGACCACAGAAACGAAAAACCCCATTCGAATCAACGATCTGGGGTTCTTCTTGGGACGGTCTGGGAAGGCCTGGGAAGGCCTGGAACAGGGTTACATATGGTCGATCATCACCTGTCCAAAACCTGAACATGACACCTGTGTGGCGCCTGGCATGAGACGGGCGAAATCGTAGGTTACCTGCTTGGACTGAATCGATTTCTCCATGCTCGCGATCACCAGATCAGCCGCTTCCACCCAACCCATGTGGCGCAGCATCATTTCGGCGGAAAGGATTTCCGAGCCAGGGTTGACGTAATCCTTGCCTGCGTATTTGGGCGCCGTTCCATGGGTCGCCTCGAACATGGCCACTGTGTCGGACAGATTGGCGCCGGGTGCAATACCAATGCCGCCGACCTGTGCCGCCAGCGCGTCGGAGATGTAGTCACCGTTCAAGTTCAGCGTGGCGATGACGTCGTACTCCGCTGGGCGCAGGATGATCTGCTGCAGAAAAGCATCGGCAATGGAGTCTTTGACGACGATCTCTTTCCCCGTCTTCGGGTTCTTGAAACTGCACCACGGGCCGCCGTCGACGAGTTTGGCACCGAATTCCTGCTGTGCCAGTGCGTAGCCCCAGTCGCGGAACCCACCCTCGGTGTATTTCATGATGTTGCCCTTGTGCACAAGGGTGACCGATGCGCGGTTGTTGTCGATGGCGTACAGGATGGCCTTGCGCACCAACCGCTCCGTTCCCTCGCGCGACACCGGTTTGATGCCGATGCCGGAGGTTGCCGGGAAACGGATTTTTTTCACACCCATCTCGTGGATCATGAAATCGATGATTTTTTTCGCCCCATCGGACTCCGCCGCCCATTCGATGCCAGCGTAGATGTCCTCCGAGTTTTCTCGGAAGATCACCATATCGACCTTCTCCGGTGCCTTCACGGGTGAAGGCACCCCGGTGAAATAGCGCACCGGCCGCAAACACACATACAAATCAAGTTGCTGGCGCAGCGCGACATTGAGCGAGCGAATGCCGCCGCCAACGGGTGTGGTCAGCGGGCCCTTGATGGAGACGACAAATTCCTTCAGCGCATCCAGCGTTTCCTCGGGCAGCCAGACATCCGGGCCGTAGACACGGGTCGCCTTCTCGCCGGCATAGATTTCCATCCAGGCGATCTTGCGCTGCCTTCCATAAGCTTTGGCCACAGCCGCATCCACAACCTTGATCATCACGGGCGTGATGTCGGCTCCAGTGCCATCGCCCTCGATGAAGGGCACGATGGGATTGTCAGGAACGTGCAGCAATTGGTCGGCGCCCACGGTCATGCGCTGCGCCTCGGGGATACGAATGTGCTGATACATGGGAGACTCCGGATCGTGTGTATGCCGCATTCTAGTCAGAGCGCAAGCGCAGGATCATGTCTTTTATAAGACATAAGTCTGACATCCGGCGCATCGCCAGGCAGCGCGTGGTCAAGCGACCTGCCCTCACAGCGATTGCCGCCGGCACGCGCTGGCCACAACCTGCAAGCTTGCAGCGCGTTCATCATGTCAACCGAATTTCCAAGAGCCGCGTTATGGATGCGATCCCCTTGGATCAACATCCAAAACACTCTCAAAGGTCAATCATGAAGAAGATTCTTGCTGCCATGTTCGCCATGTTCCTCGCGTCCGCCGTGATGGCTCAAGCCGCCCCCGAGGCAGCCAAGCCCGCAGCTGCCGCCAAGGCCGAAGCGCACAAGCCCATGAAGCATCACAAGAAGACGATGCACAAGAAGGCCATGGGCAAGAAAATGGAGAAGAAGGCGCCTGCCGCTTCTGCCGCCAAGTAATTCCAGGTCGTTTCCAATCGCATCAGGGCCGGGTTCATTCGGCCCATCGAAAGCGCCTCCGGGCGCTTTTTTTGCGCCTCATGTTGCAAGGGTTTTGCCGGCACGAAGCACAGCCGGGAGTCTGGGGCACAATACTCCAATGCGATTCGTCTCAAGGACACCTGGATGAAACTGGCCTCTGGCCCCACCCCAAAGACAAACCCAAGCCTGTTCGGATTCTGGGTTTGCTGCGCCCTTCTGAGTCTCGCGCCTCTAGCGCGTGCGCAAATGGCCGTTCTGCCGGAAACCACCTTGCAGGCAGGCATGCAATTGATTCACGCCGAACTGGCCACAACTCCCGATCAACGTGAAACGGGCTTGATGTATCGGCGCGAACTGAGCGGCAACCACGGCATGCTGTTCATCTTCGCCGACGACCAGCCGGTGTGCATGTGGATGAAGAACACCCTCGTACCGCTGTCCGTGGCCTTCCTGGACGACCAAGGGCGAATCACCAATATTGCCGACATGAAGCCGCAGACACTGGAGACGCATTGCGCGGTGCAAAACGTGCGTTTCGCACTCGAAATGCCGCTGGGCTGGTTTGCCCAACGCGGCCTCAAGCCCGGCTTCCGGCTTCGCGGCAAGCCCTTCGGGACCACCGCTGCACGTTGAACGCAAGCACGCACGTCAAACTCTTGCAATCAGCAACCCGAACCACCCTGATCGACCGCACCCGGCTCGCACCGACAGCAATCAACTTGGGAGTCCAGGGGCGGCTTGATCCCGACTTCAACCGAAATTGCGCTCGGCAAAACTCCAGTTGGCGAGATGATCGAGAAACGTCTTGACGAAGTCCGGTCGGCGGTTGCGGAAATCCACGTAGTAAGCATGCTCCCACACGTCCACGGTCAACAACGGCTTATCGGCTGAATTCAGCGGCGTGGCTGCATTGCTGGTGTTGACGATGTCCACCGAGCCATCGGCCTTCTTCACCAACCAGGTCCAGCCAGAACCGAAATTGCCCACGGCCGACTTGTGGAAGGCCTCTTTGAAGGCTGCAAAACTCCCCCATTTCTTGTTGATGGCACTCTGCAATGCGCCACCGGGTTCACCCCCACCGTTGGCGCTGAGTGAGTGCCAGAAGAATGTGTGGTTCCAGATTTGGGCCGCATTGTTGAATATGCCGCCGGCTGGTGCTTTGTGGACGATGTCGTCGAGACGCATGGCCTCGAACTCGGTGCCTTTGATCAGATTGTTCAGGTTCGTGACATAGGCTTGGTGGTGTTTGCCGTGGTGATATTCCAGGGTTTCACGCGACATATGCGGTGCAAGCGCATCCAGGGAAAACGGCAGGGCGGGAAGTTGGTGTTCCATGGGATAGCCTTTCGATTGAACTGTGGAGAACGAGTTCTTATTTTAGGAGCCCGAAGGAATCTTGAAGGCGGTGGGGGGTTGCCGTCCCAGCACGGCGGAAGTCAAGGACAAAGCCAGGCAACACAGCGCCCACCTGGTGCCGCTTGCTGCGGCTGCAACAAGCGGGTTGGCGCCAATTTCCTCAAGGCGCTGGTAGGGGATGCTGGACCGGTGTGACCGTGCCGATGTCCACAGCGGCCGCAGCCGCGGCCGTGGCCAACAGCAGGCTTTGCCCGCTGCGAATCTGCCGCACATCGTGCAGCAAGCTCCCGTTTTCGTGCCAAACCAGACAATACCCGCGCCCCAAGGTGGCGGCAGGGTTGAGCAAAGCGAGGCGCTGCTCCTGGCCTGCGAGTTTGCTGCGCACGAGCCTCCAGGACTGGCGCAGCGCCTGGTCGTGGCGACTGCCCAGATTCTCGAGCCGCACCCGGCGCTCAACCCGGTGCCGCACAGGAAGCAGTTTCAGCCGATGCTCTCGCTGCGCCCATGCATTCAGTTCGTCCTGAAGCTGGCGCCGCGGACCAGCTTGCAGACGCGCCTGCAGCCCACGCAGCCGGACAGCGGCAACCTGCAGCATGCGGGCGGGCTTGGGCAGGCGCAGCTGCAATCGGTCCAGGCGCTGTTGCTCCCGCCCTTGCCAGTGCGCCACCGCCAGTTGCAGCTCACGCGCCAGTTGCAGTGCCTGCAACCGTAGGTCGGCCAGAGCGGGAGCACACAATTCGGCTGCGGCTGTGGGTGTGGTGGCGCGAACATCAGCAGCAAAGTCGGCAATGGTGAAATCTGTTTCATGGCCTACACCCGACACCACCGGCAGTCGGCATGCGCGCAGTGCGCGTGCCAGAGCCTCGTCGTTAAAGGGCCAGAGATCTTCCATGGCACCACCACCGCGCACCAGCAACAGCACATCCACTTCGGCGCGTTGCTCTGCCAGTCTCAGGGCTTGCACGAGTTCCGAAGCGGCCCCGGCCCCCTGCACGCTCGCGGGGTAGATCACGACTCGAACCTGCGGACTGCGGCGCCTGAGTGTGGCAAGAACGTCCTGCAAGGCAGCCGCCTGCCGCGACGTAACGACGCCGACCGCGCGTGGATGTGCAGGCAAGGGTTTCTTGTGCTCAGGGTTGAACAGGCCCTCGGCCTGCAGACGCTCCTTGAGACGAAGAAACTGCTCCAGCAACTCCCCCTGCCCGGCGCGGCGCATGGATTCAACGGTGAGTTGCAAATCCCCGCGCGGTTCGTAAAGCCCGACCACCGCGCGTATTTCAACCTGTTGGCCATCGCGCGGATCAAAGTCCAGCAGGTAGGCGCGCTGGCGGAACATGACACAGCGCAATTGCGCCGCAGCGTCGCGCAGGGCAAAGTAGCAGTGCCCGCTTGCCGCGCGCGTGAAGCCGCTCACCTCCCCCAGGACCGTGACCACTCCAAAGCGCGCGGACAAGGTCTCTGTGAGCGCCCGTGCCAGTGGACCGACGCCCCAGACTGGAGCTGCCAGTCGATCGCTCCCATGATCAGCGAGCATGCTGCCGACCCCATCTCGCCACGACCAGCAACGTAAGCTGTCCACAAAAGCCGAGCCATCGCCCTGCTGCCCGCAAACGAACGCCAGGAACGCGAAGTTCCGATCTATCTCTTTGATTCATCAGAAATTTTTTGTGTTCAAAAAACAGTCACATTAAATCCGAGCCTTGGAATTCAGTCGTCTAGGCCAGCAAGGCCAGAGTTGCCCACATTGTTATCCACAATTTTTTGGGATAACCCAGCACCTGCCTCAGTCCGCTGCGCATTGGCACGGTGAACTCCGCGGCAACACGCCATTCGGTATGGGCAAACGGAGTGTTGGACGCCTGTCATGCTGCTCTGTGCTTGCCTTGCAGGGGCATGCACACCCCCGGCCGGGCCTCCACGGCTTCGACCCTGGCAGCGTTGTTTCTCCGTTTACCATGGTTGATGTTGCTCGCACCAGAGCCCCTCTCCGACACCGAGGTTTCCATCTTGCTCAGCATTGTTGAAGCCGCAGGCTGGCCCATCTGGCCGCTGATTGCCTGCTCCATCGCAGCCCTGGCCATCGTCCTCGAACGGTTGACTTCGTTGCGAAACGTCAAGGTGATTCCGCCACGCCTGCTGGAGGAGGCCATGGCCGTCTCGGTGAGCTCGATTCCGTCTCCGGACACGATCGACAAACTCGAGCGCAACTCGCCGCTTGGCATGGTTCTGGCTGCGGGCTTTCGCGCCATGCGCAGGCCGCATGCCACCGCGGAGAGCTTGCGCGAAGACCTGGAGAACAGCGGTCGAGCTGTGATGCACGGCCTGCAGCGCTACCTCAACGCCTTGGGGACTGTGGCCTCGTCAGCACCGTTGCTGGGTTTGCTCGGAACCGTGGTCGGCCTGATCGAGATTTTCGGCTCGCAAACCAGCGGCAGCACCAACCCGACGCTGCTGGCGCATGGCATTTCAGTGGCGCTCTACAACACCGCCTTCGGGCTCATCATTGCTGTGCCATCCCTCATGTTTTACCGCTATTTCCGCAGCCGGGTCGACGATTTCGGCATCGAACTGGAGCAAGCCGCTCGCAGGTTGGCCACGCATCTGCAACCCCAGCTCGAAGCCGCGGCACGGACATCGCCGTGATGCCCGGGAGAAGCCTCCATGAATTTCCAGCGCCCTCGGCCCGAAGAGCCGGAAATCAACCTCATTCCATTGATCGACGTGCTGCTGGTGATCCTGATTTTTCTGATGATCACCACCACCTACTCGAAATACACCGAACTGAAGATCAACCTGCCCACGGCCAACGCACCCAAGGCCGAGCAGTACCCGCATGAAATCGTGGTTGCAGTCAGCAGTGACGGCACCTACGCCGTCAACCGGCATGTCCTGCCCAACCGCAACGTGGCAGACCTGGCGAGCGCGTTGAGACAGGCCGCCAGGGGCCACGCCGACACCATGGTCGTGATCAGCGCGGACGCGCAAAGCACCCAGCAATCCGTCATCAACGTCATGGAAGCCGCACGCGTTGCCGGCCTGAGCCAACTCACGTTCGCCACGCAACGATCGCCAGGCTCGTGATGGCTCGACCGCCATTCGCCCACCTCACTGGGCAAGCTGCATCAGGCTGGCCCGCCTGGTGGCTGCAGCGCCGCTGGCAAGCCTGGATGCTGCTTCCGCTATCCGGACTTTTTGGCGCCTTGACCGGACTGCGGCGACTGGCTCATCAACGGGGCTGGAAGCGGGCCTGGCGCGCCCCGATACCGGTCATCGTGGTGGGGAATGTGACCGTCGGTGGGACCGGCAAAACTCCGCTGGTCCTGGCCATCGCGCAGCACCTCAGCCAATCCGGCTGGAAGCCCGGCATCGTCTCGCGGGGCCACGGCCGCAAGGACGTCGGGCATGCGCCACGGCAAGTCGAGCCGCAAGCCGACCCGGCCACAACCGGTGACGAACCCTTGCTGCTGCGTCGACTTGCGGCTTGTCCAGTCTGGGTTGGACGCGATCGGGCGGCGGCGGCACAAGCGCTGCTGCACGCCCATCCCGACGTGGATGTCCTGCTCAGTGACGACGGCCTGCAACACCTGGCTCTGTCGCGCGACATTGAACTGGTGGTGACGGACCAGCGCGGCCCCGGCAACGGTTGGCTGTTGCCAGCCGGCCCCTTGCGCGAGCCCTGGGATCGCCCGCGTGACGCCACGCTCGGCCCAGCTGCCAGCATGGCCATCTCGGCAAGCCGGTCCCAGGCGGCGCCCCGCTTTGTTTTGCATCGCAAGCTCGGCATGATGCGCCATCTCGTCACGGGCGAGCGACTCTGTCTGAACGCATTCCTTCTGCGCCATGCAGGACAGCCCCTGGCGGCTGCAGCCGGCATCGGCAACCCCGAACAGTTTTTCGACATGCTGCGCTCGGAGGGCACGACCTTGACAGCCACGCTGGCCTTGCCTGACCACTACGGCTTCGACGCCGATCCATTCCGCCAAATCCAAGCTGCAGCCCTGCTCATCACGGAAAAGGACGCCCTAAAATGCAGATCCTGGTTCTTCCATCTGGACCGGCTCTGGGCGGCGGAACTGCTGCTTGAAATCGACCCGGCTTTCTTCCCCTGGCTGCTTGCGCGATTGCCCGTGCGCTCGGATCACCCTCATGGATTCACGTCTGCTTGACCTCCTGGTCTGCCCTGTTTGCAAGGGCCCGCTGGACTACAACCGACCAGCACAGGAATTGATTTGCCCCCGCGACCGGTTGGCATTTCCGGTGCGCGACGGCATTCCAGTGATGTTGGTTGAGCAGGCACGCGACCAAGACCTCGCGGCCGACACTCCAGCG
Source organism: Pseudomonadota bacterium (assembly GCA_021846025.1). Taxonomy (GTDB): domain Bacteria; phylum Pseudomonadota; class Gammaproteobacteria; order Burkholderiales; family Burkholderiaceae_C; genus Thiomonas_A. Next base: position 9,614 of record JAJZDV010000049.1, on the reverse strand, counting down.
GACAACCCATCCGCCTCACCGGGCGAGCCGACGTCGAGCCGCGGCGCATGACCTCACCGGACTTCACCGTCCTCATCCCCGCGCGTCGCGCTTCGACTCGCCTGCCCGACAAGCCGCTCGCCGACATCGCCGGTCTGCCCATGGTCGTGCATGTGGCCCGGCGCGCGCAGCGAAGCGGTGCACGTCGCGTGGCCGTTGCCACGGACGATGCGCAGATTGCAACCCTCTGCGCCAGCCACGGTGTCGAGGTCCTGCTCACCCGTGCCGACCATGCCAGCGGCACCGACCGCATTGCCGAGGCGGCGCGTCTCCTCCATCTGCCTGCTGCGGCCCTCGTCGTCAACGTGCAGGGGGACGAGCCGCTGATCGACCCCGCCCTCATCCGCGCCTGCGCGCAATGCCTGGCCGATGACGCGCAAGCCGCCATCGCAACGGCAGCTCATCCCATTCACGATGCGGCCGATGTATTCAATCCGAATGTGGTCAAAGTCGTTCTCGATGCGCGCCATCATGCGCTGCTGTTCTCACGCGCCCCCATTCCCTGGCACCGTGATGCCTTCGCAACCGGCGGCACGCGCACGCCGTGGACAACGTCGGCTGCGCTCCACAGCCTGCCGCCCGAGCTACCCGTCCTGCGTCATGTCGGTCTCTACGCCTACCGTATGCACTCCCTGCAAGACTTTGCCGCCTTGCCTCCGAGTCCACTGGAACAGGCCGAGGCTCTCGAACAGTTGCGCGCACTCTGGCATGGCTGGTGCATCGCCGTGCTGTGCGTGGACACAGCGCCGGCGCCCGGAGTCGACACACCCGAGGATCTGGCCCGCGTGCGCCGGCTGATGCAGGCTTTGCCCTGACGCCTTCCGAGGCGGCGTCGTGATCCACGTCTCGACCGGCGCCTGATGCCTGAAATCGTGCTGGACCAGACGGCGCCAAGCGAGACCCGCCCGGCCCGGCACGTCAGCCTGAAGCCGGGCTCGCATGCTATTCTGAAATGTGTTTCAGGGCTTCTTTCCAATGACAAAAAAGCAGGAGTTTTCATGCGTTTAATCTTGCTGGGCGCACCCGGCGCCGGCAAAGGCACACAGGCTGCCAACATCTGCGCACGCTATGCCATTCCCCAGATTTCCACCGGCGACATGCTGCGTGCCGCAGTCAAAGCCGGCACCGAGTTGGGCCGGCAGGCCAAGGCCGTGATGGATTCAGGCGCGCTCGTCTCGGATGACATCATCATTGGCCTGGTGCGTGACCGCCTGCTGCAACCCGATTGCGCGCGCGGCTTCCTGTTCGACGGCTTTCCCCGCACCATCGCCCAGGCCGACGCGCTGAAGGCGGCCGATGTGCACATCGACGTCGTGCTGGAGTTCGACGTGCCCGATGAAGACATTGTCGAGCGCCTGAGCGGACGCCGCGTGCACCCGGCCTCCGGCCGCATCTATCACCTGCATTACAACCCGCCCAAGGTGGCCGGGAAAGATGACGTCACCGGCGAAGCCCTGGTGCTGCGCGACGACGACCGGGAGGAGACCGTGCGCAAGCGTCTGGCCGTGTACCGCGCCCAGACTCGACCGCTGGTGGATTACTACACCCGCTGGGCCCAGAGCGGGGATGCGCAAGCCCCCAGGTTGGCCAAGATCTCCGGCGTCGGCTCGGTGAACGAAGTCAGCCAGCGCATTTTCACGGCCCTGAGCTGAGCCCGAACAAGCGACTGGAGAACTGGAGCCATGCACATCGCCCAACAAGCTTTCATCGTCACCGGCGGTGCCTCGGGCCTGGGCGCGGCCACCGCGCGCCGTCTGGCAGCGGCTGGCGGCAAAGTGTTGATTGCCGATGTGCAAGATGCTGCCGGCCAGGAACTCGCCCAAGCACTCGGCGGGTGTTACACGCACTGCGACGTGACCCTTGAGGCCGATGCGCAGGCTGCCGTGACCGAGGCGCTGAAACTCGGCACCCTGCGCGGACTCGTGAACTGCGCGGGCATCGCCCCCGCCACGCGCCTCTTGGGGAAGGAAGGCCCGCATCCGTTGGACACCTTTGCCCGCGCGGTGCATGTCAATCTCATCGGCAGTTTCAACATGGCTCGGCTCGCCGCGGCCGCCATGGCAAAGCAGGAGAGCCTGGTCGACGGCGAACGCGGTGTCATCGTCCATACCGCGTCGGTTGCCGCCTACGATGGCCAAATCGGCCAGACGGCCTACGCCGCCTCCAAGGCCGGCATCGTCGGCATGACTCTGCCGATGGCGCGCGACCTGGCGCGCCATGGCATTCGTGTCATGACCATCGCCCCCGGCATTTTCGAGACCCCCATGCTGATGGGCATGCCCGAGGCCGTGCGCCTTGCCCTCGGGGCAGCAGTGCCTTTTCCTTCTCGGCTCGGGCGCCCCGATGAATTTGCCCAACTGGTCGAGGCCATCGTCGCCAACCCCATGCTCAATGGCGAAACCATTCGCCTGGATGGCGCCATCCGCTTGCAGCCGAAGTAGGCACAAAGACTGCTCGCCGGTCTCCACGGACGGTCCACCCACGATCGGCCATGTCCCTGATTCCACAAGAATTCATCCAGGAACTGCTCGGCCGCACCGATATCGTCGAGGTGGTCGGGCGTTCGGTGCAACTGAAAAAAGCCGGCACAAACCACAAGGGTCTGTGCCCTTTTCACAGCGAAAAGTCGCCATCCTTCACCGTCAGTTCCACCAAACAGTTTTATCACTGCTTTGGCTGCGGCGCCCACGGAACAGCGATTGGCTTCCTGATGGATCACTTGGGCCTGACATTCCCCGACGCCGTGCGCGAACTGGCGTCGCAAGCGGGCATGAGCGTACCCGAAGCGCCTCTGGACCCCCAGCAGGCCCAGCACATGCGCGAGCAACGCAGCGTGAAGCAGAACCTGCAAATCGTGCTCGAGCAGGCCAACCGCTTCTACCGCGACCAACTGCGCGACTCCAAACGCGCCATCTCGTACCTCAAAGGACGCGGCCTGAGCGGCTCGATTGCCGGCCATTTCGGCCTGGGCTATGCGCCGGACGATTGGCAGGCCTTGGCCCGGGCGTTTCCCAACTACGAAGCCGACCCGCTGGTGCAGGCCGGACTGGTGGTGGCGCGTGACGATCGGGGTGAGACCATCGAGCCCGGTGCACTGCAGAGCCAGGCGGTCGCGCGGCGGTATGACCGCCTGCGCGACCGCATCACCTTCCCGATCCGGAACACGCAGGGCGAACTCATTGGTTTCGGCGGTCGCATCCTCGACCAGGGCGAGCCCAAATACTTGAATTCTCCCGAAACCCTGTTGTTTCACAAGGGTGAGGAACTGTATGGCCTGTTCGAGGGACGCGCAGCCATCCAGCGCCAGGGTTATGCGCTGGTCGTCGAGGGTTATCTGGACGTCATCGCCCTGGCCCAGCATGGCGTGGGCAATGCCGTCGCCACGCTCGGCACAGCTTGCAGCGCCGAGCACGTGCGCAAACTCTTCCGTCACTGCGGGCAGATCGTCTTCAGTTTCGATGGCGATGCCGCAGGACAAAAAGCTGCGGTGCGTGCGCTGGAAGCCGCCCTGCCTGCGCTGGGTGATGAACGCTCGGTCAAATTCCTGTTTCTGCCGCCGCAACACGATCCGGACACCTTCGTGCGCGAGCACGGTGCCGATGCCTTCGAGCGCGAAGTGGGCCGCGCCCAGCCGCTGTCGATGTTTCTCCTCGACACCCTGGATTCCGGGCTCGCCATGAGCACAGCCGAGGGACGCGCGCAGGCCATCGCCCGCGCACGTCCGCTGCTGGCACGGCTTCCGGATTCGGCACTCAAGTCGCAGATCCTTGGCGAGTTCGCCAAAAGAGTCGAGTTGCCTCTGGCCGAACTGCGACCAGCCCTGACCTTGTCCGGGCGCCATGCCGGCGCCGACCACGTCGCACACCCGAATAACGAGCGCCAACCCGAACGCCGCGTCGGCATGGCCATGCAGCGCGCCAGCCGCCTTACTGGCCGGCGCATCGACCATGCACAGACGGCCATGCGCATCCTCTTGGCACAACCCGAGCTCTGGAACATGCTGAGTCCATCCCAGCACGGGTTGCTGATGCAAGACGGCAGCAGCACCCAGGCACTCGCCAGTTGGCTCGAAGCCCAACTCGACGCTTATCCCGATTTGAGCGCTTCGGCCTTGTGGGAGGGGCTGCGCCTGGATGGACTGCTCGACCAAGTTCAATCCATGGGCATCGTGGACAGCCTCGATGCCGAGCCAGCCAACGTGCAGCAGGACCTCATGGGCGCATTGCGTTGGGTCGAGTTGGGACACATCCGGCAACGCCAGGAAGAACTCAGCCGCGACGGGCTGATCGACGAGGCCTCCAGGGCCGAATTTCGCAGTCTGTTGAGTCGCCGCCGCGAACTCGGGTAAGGCCACGGCTCTGGAGCGAACGTTTGTGGCCTGACTCAGTCGAACAAAACGAAACCTGCGTGCCACGCTCCATCATGCCCATGCAGACTTCAACGATCGGCCTCCTGACTATAATCGAGTGTTTTTCCGCGAATTCCCGACCGGGGATGCCCAACGAGGGTCGACGAGGCTGTTGTGCCACCTGCGTGCTGCCAGTTTTGGCCTGAATCTTGCCTGCAATCGCCTGCCATCGCGCCAAGGCATGCTGCGGGCACCGAACCGCACGGAAAGCTGCGGAACATGAGAGCGTTTTGGGGGTTTCGCGGTGCAGCTTGCGTGTATCGCGGTCGGATGGGATCGTTGCCCTCCCATGACCCTGCCAAGCGCGCGAAGTCCAACCGAGGAGCTTGAACATGACACAACCCAAGTCTGCACCTTCCAAAGCCAAGGCACAGGCTGGTTCAAGCAAAACCAAGGTCTCGGTCCAAACGGAGCGCACGACGGCTGCCGCGAAGCCCGCTTCAGCCAGTCGCAAGGCCTCCGCGTCATCTTTACACAAGCCTCAAGACATGCCCACCAAAAAACCCGTTTCCAGCATCGCCCAGAAAACCACGGCAGGCAAGGCCGTGTCGAAAGAGGCCAAAGCCGCCAAGGTGGTTGCGCCTGCCGACACGAAGGCCCCTGCCACGCCCAATGCAGCGGCTCTGGCGAAACTGGCAGAACGCGGCGCCGCCAAGGCGAAGGCTGCAGCCGCGCTGGCGGCGAGCAAGCCACAATCCAAGGCCGACAAGAAAAACCTTCCAGGCGACGATTTTCGCGCCCACATGCCCGATGACGCGGATGACGGCGCTACGCCTTCGGCCCCCATGCCACGCGGCCGCCGGCCGTCGCGCGCCAAGGAAAAACAACTGCTCAAGGAATTCGGCTACGACGATTCGAACGTCACCGAAGAGGAACTGGGCCGCCGCCGCCAGCGCTTGAAGAACCTCATCAAGCTCGGCAAGACCCGTGGCTTCCTGACCTACGGTGAAATCAACGATCACCTGCCTGACAATCTGGCCGACCCGGATTTGCTGGAAACCATCATCAGCATGCTCAACGACATGGGCATCGCGGTCTACGAACAGGCACCTGACGCCCAGACCCTGCTGCTCAACCAACACGGCCCAACCGCGTCCAGCGAGGAAGAAGCCGAGGAAGAAGCCGAGGCCGCGCTGTCCTCGGTCGACTCGGAATTTGGCCGCACCACCGATCCGGTGCGCATGTACATGCGCGAAATGGGGACGGTCGAGCTGCTCACCCGCGAGGGCGAGATCGTCATCGCCAAGCGCATCGAGGAAGGACTGCGCAAGATGATGCTGGCCATTTCTGCATCACCCGCCACGGTGGCCGAAATTCTCGCCATGGCGGCGCGCATCGCCAGCAACCAGTTGCCGGTGGATGAAGTGGTCGATGGCATGGTCTCCGACGACGAGTCGGACGACTACGTCGCCGAGGAAGATGTCGACTTTGCACTGGCCGACGAGGCCGAAGAAGACGACGAGGAGGCCGCTGCCGCCGCCAGTTCCGTGAAACTGGAAGAACTCAAGGCCAAGGCCTTGGAGCGTTTTGCACAGGTGCACGATGCCTTCATGAAAATGCGCCGCTCCTACGACAAGGACGGCTACCGTTCACCCTCTTACCTGAAAGCACAGGATCAGATTTCGAAGAATCTGATGGAAGTGCGCTTCACCGCGCGCACCGTCGAGAAGCTGTGTGACCTTCTGCGCAGCCAGGTCGACGAGGTGCGTCGCCACGAGCGCGAAATTCGCCGCATCGTCGTCGACCGTTGCGGCATGCCCCAGGAAGAGTTCATCAAATCGTTCCCTGGTCACCAGCTCGATCTGAAATGGGCCGAGAAGCTGGCGGCATCGAATAAACCGTTTGCCCATGTCCTGGCGCGCAATCTGCCGTCCGTGCAGGAATTGCAGCAGCGGCTGATCGACACGCAGACCCGTGTGGTTGTGCCGCTGCAGGACTTCAAGGACATCAATGCCCAGATGAGCCGTGGCGAACAGGAGGCGCGCGAGGCCAAGCGCGAAATGATCGAGGCCAACCTGCGCCTGGTCATTTCCATTGCCAAGAAGTACACCAACCGCGGCTTGCAATTCCTTGACCTGATCCAGGAAGGCAACGTCGGTTTGATGAAGGCGGTCGACAAGTTCGAATACCGCCGTGGCTACAAATTCTCCACCTACGCGACCTGGTGGATCCGTCAGGCCATCACCCGCTCGATTGCGGATCAGGCGCGCACCATCCGCATCCCTGTGCACATGATCGAGACCATCAACAAGGTCAACCGCATCTCGCGTCAATATCTGCAGGAAACCGGCACCGAGCCTGATGCCGCCATGCTGGCCGAGAAAATGGAGATGCCGGAAGACAAGGTGCGCAAGATCATGAAAATTGCCAAGGAGCCGATCTCGATGGAAACACCCATCGGCGACGATGACGACTCCCACCTTGGCGATTTCATCGAAGACACCGGCATGCTGGCGCCCACCGATGCAGCACTGCAGGCCAGCTTGCGCGAAGTGGTCAAGGACATTCTCGACTCCCTCACGCCGCGCGAAGCCAAAGTGCTGCGCATGCGTTTCGGCATCGAAATGGCCAATGACCACACACTGGAAGAAGTCGGCAAGCAGTTCGATGTGACCCGCGAACGCATTCGTCAGATCGAGGCCAAGGCCCTGCGCAAGCTCAAACACCCGACCCGCTCGGACAAACTGCGCAGCTTTCTCGATTCCCTCTGACAGCCGCTCCCCATGAAAAAGCCCGGCTCGTCCGGGCTTTTTCATGGGGAGCCCCACGGCGGTCCGTCGGCCGTCTCATCCCGGCCTGCGGCGTGCGAAATTTGGTCATTTCACGCTAGACTCGCGGCTATGTCGAATTTGCGCAAACCCGTCGTCCGCACAGTCGTATTTGCCGACGTGGTCGGTAGTACCGGACTCTACAAATCACTGGGCGATGCCGTTGCGGCGAGACTCATGACCAGTGTGACTGACGCCATGTCGAGTGCGGTGAGCCAATTTCATGGGCAGGTCGTCAAAACCCTCGGGGATGGCGTCCTCGCCGTGTTTGACAACAACGCCGAAGCTGTGCATGCCTGCAGCGAAGTGCAGCGGACCCTCGCCAACTGGGGCCACAGTGGCAAGACTCCGATCGCCGTTCCGCTGAAAATCGGCCTGTCGCGCGGCCCTGTGGTCCTGACGCCGGGCGACTGTTTCGGCGACGCCGTGAATGCCGCAGCACGGCTTTCCGACTCGGCCGGTGGCGGGCAAATTCTGGTGAGCGATGCCGTCATGGAGGGTCTGCCGCTGGAACTTCTGGCGCGGCTTCGCAGCCTCGGCGCCATTTTCCTGCGTGGTTACGACGTGCCAGTCCCGGTTCACCAGATCGAATGGGATGCCAGTTGGCAAAACAGCCAGACCCTGCCCCACCAACCCACCGTCCTGTCCGCCGTCACCCAGCGGCTCAATCTGTGCTGGCTCGACACCTCCCAGGATTTCAGCCCCGAACAAAGCCCCATCCACATCGGCCGCACGCAAGCCGCGGAGTTTGCCGTCAACGACATACGCGTCTCCCGCCAGCATGCGCGCATCGAGTGGCGCGGCAGTTATTTCATGCTCACCGACCTGTCCAGCAACGGGACCTGGGTGCGTTACAGCAGTCAGGACAACGTGCTCGCCCTGCGCCGCAATGAATGCGTGCTGCACGGGCAGGGTGAAATCTGCCTGGGCGCCAAGCCAACCGATCCGACGGCGCCAACCGTGCTGTTCCAGCTTCACGACGCCTGATTCGACGCCCAGCCCTGCATGCAGCAACCCGCCGCAGACCGCCAATACACGCATGGCACGGAACCCGGCATGGCCGTGCTGCTGCTGAATCTGGGGACACCCGACGCCCCCACCGCCCCTGCTCTGCGACGCTACCTGCGTGAATTCCTCAGCGACTCGCGCGTCGTCGAAATTCCGCATGCCATCTGGCTTCCGCTGTTGAACGGCGTCATCCTGCCGCTGCGCGCGCCGAAGTCAGCGGCCAAATACGCCAGCATCTGGCAGGCGGAAGGCTCGCCTCTGGCCTGCGGCACCGCAGCACTGGCACGGGGCATGCAAGCCAGCCTGACCGCGAAAGGACATCACGTCATCGTCCACCATGCCATGCGCTACGGCAACCCTGCCACGGCAGCCGTCCTTGACGAACTGCACGCGCGAGGCGTCACACGCCTGCTTCTCGTGCCGCTGTATCCGCAATACAGCGCCGCCACCACCGCTTCGTCGCTCGATGCCGTCATGGCCTGGTTGCGCCGTGCCCGTCGCCAACCGGAACTCCGTACCCTGCGTGGCTATGCCGATGATTGCGGCTACATCACGGCCCTGGCCGAAAAAATTCAACGCCATTGGGCCGACCACGGTCAAGCCGAACAACTGATCATGAGTTTTCACGGCATGCCGCTGCGCACCCTCCAACTCGGCGACCCCTACCACTGCGAATGCCACAAGACCGGCCGTCTCCTGGGCGAAGCGCTGGGGCTGGATGCAAGCCGATACAAAGTCACGTTTCAGTCACGTTTCGGCAGGCAGGCATGGTTGCAGCCCTACACCGAACCTACGCTGCGAGCGCTCGCCAAAGCCGGAACCAAGCGCGTGGATGTCGTCTGCCCCGGGTTTGCCGTCGATTGCCTGGAAACACTCGAGGAAATTGCCATGGAGGGCAAGCAAGCCTTCCTCTCCAGCGGGGGAAGCCAATACCACTACATTCCCTGCCTCAACGCCGATCCCCATTGGATTGAAGCCTTCTCCGGTCTGATCGAAACCCATCTGCAGGGCTGGCCCACGCGCCAAACCGTCAATGCGGCACAGCGCAACGCCAGCCTTGACCGCGCCAAGGCCATGGGTGCGGTCAACGTGTGAGCCAACTCGCGCTCGCAGGCAATCGCCGACTCAGGCTTTGCGCGCGGACCGGCAGCGCCTGAGCAGGTGCAGTCGGCGCAACGAGCCACCACCTAAAATGGGCGACCCCGATTCCAACAATGGTGCGCAGATTGCCGCAGATCGCTTCGCCGCCTCGGCATCCGTCGACTTTCCGTGACATCACGCCGATGGTGCTGGATGGTTGAGCGGACCGCGGAGCGGGTTTCGCAGTGGGGGCTGGATGCGCTGGTGCTGCTGACGGTGGGGGCGTGCCTGTTTTGGGGGTTAGGCGGGCC
>JAJZDV010000048.1 GCA_021846025.1 Pseudomonadota bacterium | reverse complement strand
CATCGGCCCATTGCAGCGCCACGGCCGTCAGCACACGGTGGGTACGGCCGGCCAGCAGCCTGAGCATGGCCGCGGCTTCAACGGCATCGCACGGTTTGCCGAGGATCGTCCGGCCCAGCGCCACGGTCGTGTCGGCACACAGGATGGGCGCCGGCGGCAGGTTGCGATGCGCCAGGCGCGTGACGGCGGCCTGCAGCTTGAGCCGCGTGATGCGCGTCACGTAAGCGCGGGCTGACTCGCCGGGCTGAAACCGTTCCAGGGACTCGGCATCCTCCTCGAGGTCGGGCGCCAGCAGCACGAAATCGACCCCGATCTGGCGCAACAACTCCTGCCGCCTGGGGCTGGCAGAGGCGAGATAGATGAAGGGTTTGGCGTGCAACGGAGCGTGCATGACGGGATGCTTCGACGGCACGGGCGGCATCGGTGTTGGGGGGACGACCGATCATACCGGGCATGGCCGGTGCGAGCAGCGCCGCGCAGCCGGGTGGCACAATGCCCGCGCGCCGGCATCGTGCCGGCTTTCATCGTTCCCCATGGCCGTTCTCTCCATCTCCGACCTCAGCCTGGCCTTCGGCCATGTTCCCCTGCTCGACCACGCCGCCATGGCCCTGGAGGCCGGCGAGCGTGTCGGCCTCATCGGCCGCAACGGCACCGGCAAATCGTCACTGCTCAAAATCATTGCTGGCCTGGAGCAGCCCGATGCTGGCCTGGTGCAGGTGCAACAGGGCTTGCGGCAGGTGTACGTGCCTCAGGAAGCCTCGTTCCCGGCCGAGGCCACGGTGTTTGACACCGTGGCCCATGGCGTGGCCGAAGCGCGCGACCTGCGGGCGCGCTACGAGGCGCACTCGCCGGACGATGACCTGGACGCGATCCAGACGCGCATCGAGTTGCTCGACGGCTGGACCTGGGAGCAGCGTGTGGACCAGACGCTGCAGCGCCTGGAACTGCAGGCCGAGGCGCGTATCGAGAGCCTGTCCGGCGGCATGCAAAAGCGCGTGGCGCTGGCGCAGGCGCTGGTGGCCGCGCCCGACGTGCTGCTGCTGGACGAGCCCACCAACCATCTCGACCTCGACGCCATCACCTGGCTCGAAGGCCTGCTCATCGGCTTTCGCGGCAGCGTTGTGCTCATCACTCACGACCGCAGCTTTCTCGACAACGTCGCCACCCGCATCGTCGAACTCGACCGCGGCCAGCTGCGCAGCTATCCCGGCAATTTCAGCGCCTACGAGGCACGCAAGGCTCAGGAACTGGCCGACGAGGCCGTGTCTGCGGCCCGTGCCGACAAGCTGCTGGCGCAGGAAGAGGTGTGGATCCGCAAGGGCGTGGAGGCACGGCGCACCCGCAGTGTCAGCCGCATCAACCGCCTGGAAGCCTTGCGCGCGCAGCGCCAGGCGCGGCGCGAAACCCTGGGGCGTGTGAAGCTGGAGGTGGATGCAGGCCAATCCAGCGGCCGCATCGTCGCGGCGCTGGAGGCGGTGGGCAAACGCTTTGGCGAGCGCATCGTGGTGCAGAATTTTTCCGCCACCATCTTGCGCGGCGACAAGGTCGGCATCCTCGGCCCCAACGGCGCCGGCAAGACCACGCTGCTGAAACTGATCCTCGGCCAACTGGCGCCCGACAGCGGTAGCGTGCGCCAGGGCACGCGCCTCACCGTGGCCTACTTCGATCAGATGCGCACCGCGCTCGACCCCGAAGCCACGCTGGCCGACACCATCAGCCCGGGAAGCGAGTGGATTGAAATCGGCGGCTCCCGCAAACATGTGATGAGCTATCTGGGCGACTTCCTGTTCGCTCCGGCGCGGGCCCATTCGCCGGTGAAATCGCTGTCGGGCGGCGAACGCAACCGTCTGTTGCTCGCGCGCCTGTTCGCCCGTCCGGCCAATGTCCTGGTGCTGGACGAACCCACCAACGATCTCGACATCGAAACGCTGGAGTTGCTGGAACAACTGCTGCTGGAGTTCGACGGCACCGTGTTCCTCGTCAGCCACGACCGCCGCTTCCTCGACAACGTCGTCACCAGCACCATCATCGCCGAATCCGCCCCCGGACACCCCGGTCGCTGGCGCGAATACGAAGGCGGCGTGAGCGATTGGCTGACGCAATCGCAGCGCGCCCGCAGCCTGCAACAGGTCGGCACGGCGGCTGCGGCGAAACGGGCAGACCGTGCCGAGCGCAGCAGCGCCACGCCGCCCCAATCCGCCATCGCCGCGGCATCACCCCAGATCGGGGGCGGCGCTCCTGGAGGCCAGCCAGCGCATGCGGGCGCGGGAGCCAAGCCACGGCGCAAGCTCAGCTACAAGGACCAGCGCGAGTTGCAGGAACTGCCCGGCCGCATCGCCGCGCTGGAGAGCGAGCAAAAGGCGCTGTCCGAGCAATTGACCGAGCCGCAAACCTACCAATCCTCACCGCAGCGGTTGAGCGCATTGCAGCAACGCTTTGCCCAGATCGAGGATGAACTGCTCCAGGCCCTCGAGCGCTGGGAAGCCCTGGAAGCCCCATGACCCAACCCACACCCGCTGCGATGCAAGCTTCCGGACCCCTCGACCACATCGATTTGCGCACCGACCCGCAAGCCGCGTCCTACGTCAAACACGAGGCTGTGCAGGTGCAATTCGCCACCGCGCCGGGCGAACTCGTCAGCCGCGAAGGTCCCAACCGCTACACCGCGGGCGACGCCCTCGTCACCGGTTCCACCGGCGATCGCTGGAGCGTGTCCCGCGCGCGTTTCGACGCTCGCTACCAGGCCGCCACCGGGACGCTCGATGGGCAAGATGGAACCTACATCAACAAACCCCTGCCCGTGCTGGCGCGGCAAATGCCCAACCTTTTTGGCATCGCCCGCAGTGCCGGCGGGGATCTGCTGCACGGCAAGGCCGGTGACTGGTTGCTGCAATACGCGCCAGGGGATTACGGGGTGGTCGACGGGGCGCGGTTTGCACAGGTGTATCGGCGTGCCGATCCGCCTCTGAGCACGCTCGGCAACGAGGTCCCGCCAGTCGGCTGAGATCGAGCCAACATGGGACTCTCGCAGGCTCTGCCCGGCCTTGCACGATGCCCGAAGCGAACGCACCATGGCGTGAGAGCGGGGGAACGCCGTCGCCCCTGTGGGCCGACGAGGTGCCCAGCCGGATGATGCCCCCGCTTCAGCTCTTTTTGCTCAGGAGATGGATCACGTAGCCGACCACGGCGCCGGCAATCACGCCGGCCAAGATACCGTTGAAGGACTGCTGAGCCACGTTTCGAAGCAGCATGGCGTCCAGACCTTGCAGGTTGGTGCCGCGCGTGATCACGTCGCTGAAGGGGAGCTGACCGAGGAGGGGCACCGACGGTCTCATGAGAAAGCCGACGAACCCGCCAACCAGCGCCCCCGAGACCGCGAACCAGCGACCTGCCATCATTGCTTGTCCATGTTGGTGTTGGGCCGCTGCCGTGCGGCCTGTTTGACGCTCGTGCTTGACGCCCGTGTTTGACGCTCGCGAGCGGCAGTCTAGCCGACGGAGGTGCACGCAGGATCCAGCCTGCAGCGTCAAGCAGACTGCGAAATGCCCAGGGCACAGACGGCTAGCGCGAGCTTCAGCCCACCGTCGACCTGGGCACGGTCTCCGGTCAGGCCGGCCGAACAGCGGGTCAGGCGGGCGGCAGCCGTGGCGTGGCACATGCGGCACAGGCGTGAGCGGCGGCGGCCTCAGGCCCGGTGGTAGGGATGCCCGGACAGCAGGCTGTGGGCGCGATAGATTTGCTCGGCCAGCAGCACGCGTGCCAGGCCGTGGGGCAGGGTCAGATCGGATAAGCGCAGCAGGGCGTCGGCACGCTGCTTGATGCGCGGTGCCAGGCCGTCGGCACCGCCGATGAGCAGGGCGACATCGCGTCCTTCCTGACGCCAGCGCTGCAGTTCGGTGGCCAGGCTGGCCGTGGTGTGGCGCTGGCCACGTTCGTCCAGGGCGATGAAGCGGCAGCCTGGCGGCAGCGCAGCTTCGATGCGCTGTGCTTCGCGTTCCATCACCGTCTCGGCACGGGTGCCGGAACTGCGCGCTTCGGCGCGAATCTCCTTGAGCAGCAGCGGGGTTTCGGCAGGCAGGCGTTTGGCGTAGTCCGCGTAGGCCTCCTGCACCCAATGCGGCATGCGCTGCCCGACGGCCAGCAACCAGATCTTCATGCAAACCTCCAGGCAACGCGGGGCGCTCCCGGTTGTCTTGACCCCGACGCGGGAATACGCCTTTCAGCCGGATGTTTTTTTCGCGGCGGCGCGGCGCGTCACGGCCGGCTTGCTCGCACGACGCGCCGCCGCGCTGGCGGAAGCGGAACTGCCGGTCGCGCTGCCTTTGCGGCCGCCGGTGGCACCACCGGCGCCATGTTCGCGCGGCGCGGGCGTGGCGCCGGCAAGCGTCTTGTCCGTTGCCCGGGGCTTGGCCGGGTTCGTGCTCTTGGAGCGCGGTTGGGCGGCTGGCGCATCGTCCATGCCGTCGCCGACGTCGGCCTTGGTCTTGCCGGGCCAGGGGCCGCGCTTGGCAGGCACCTTGGCTGCGAGGTTGCGGCTGGGTATGGGGCTTGCACTGATGCGTTTGGCCGCAGTTTTCGGGGCGGTGGCTACGCGCTTCACGGCCGCTGCGGGGCCGGGTTTGGCGCCCCGAGCCGCTCCTGGACTGGCGCTGCGCGCAGCCTTGGTGGCGGCCAGAGCCGCAGCGTCCTGCTTGGCTTTGAGGTGCACGCTCTTGCCACCCCAGATGTCTTCCAGCTTGTAATAGGCGCGGATGACGGGCTGCATGATGTGCACCACGGCGTCGCCGCAATCCACCAGCACCCACTCGCCACTGCCTTCACCCTCCGGGTTCTTCACGCTGCCGCCGGCGGCGCGGACCTGATCGCGCACGCTGGCGGCGAGGGCGCGGGTCTGACGGTTGGAGCTGCCGCTGGCGACGATGACGCGGTCGAACAGGCTGGTCAAGGCCTCGGTGTTGAAGACCTGGATGTCTTGCGCCTTGACGTCTTCCAGGGCGTCGACGATGGTGCGTTGCAGCTTACGGATGTCCATGCGGGGTGGGTGTGGAGTAAAGATGGTGGTCTTCAATATAGCGCGCCACAGACGCCGGCACGAGCGTGTCGAGCGGCTCGCCGCGTGCAATGCGATCGCGGGCGAGGGTGGCGGAGAGGTCGATGGCGTCCATGGCGAGTCGGTGCAGCCCATGGCCGGCGCAGGCCAGGGCGTGCAGCAGTTCGGGCGGAGCGGCATCGTCATGGCCTGGGCGGCGGGCCACGGCCAGATCGACGCAGGCGGCGATGGCCTCCCAGCCGTTCCAGCTCGTCAGGTTGCACAATTGGTCGGCGCCGAGGATGAAGGTGAAGGCGGTGTCGGGGTCTGCTGCCTGCACGGCGCGCAGGGTGTCGAGGGTGTAGCTGGGGCCCTGGCGTTTGAGTTCGATGTCACAGCCGCGCAACCCGGCGTGGCCGGCGATGGCGAGCTCCAGCATGGCCCAGCGGTCGGCCTGGCTGGCAGCCAGCGGGTCGCGCTGCCAGGGCTGGCCGGCAGGAATGAGCCACACGGAGTCGAGCGCAAGTTCGCGTCGGGCACTGAGGGCCAGTTGCAGGTGAGCGGTGTGGACGGGGTCGAAGCTGCCGCCCAGCAGGCCGATGCGGGGCGGCTTTGCCACGGCAGCGAGGGTGGCGTCGCTCACGCCGCAGCGGCCCAGTCGCGTGGCTTGAGGAACACCTCGTACAGCCGCGCTTCGGGTGTGCCGGGCGCGGGGTGCCAGTCGTAGCGCCATTTCACGATGGGCGGCATGGACATGAGGATGGACTCGGTGCGCCCGCCCGATTGGAGACCGAACAAGGTGCCACGGTCCCACACGAGATTGAACTCGACATAGCGTCCACGCCGGTACGCCTGGAAGTCGCGCTCGGTCTCTCCGAAGGGCAGGGCGCGGCGGCGCAGCGCGATGGGGAGGTAGGCGCCGAGAAAGGCATCGCCCACCGCACGCATGAGGCCAAAGCCCTGGTCGAAGCCGCCGTCGGCAAAGTCGTCGAAAAACACCCCGCCGATGCCGCGCGGCTCATTGCGGTGCTTGAGGAAAAAATAGTCGTCGCACCAGGTTTTGAAGCGCGGGAAATAGCCGGGATCGAGCGCGTCCAGCGCCTGCTTGCAGGTCTGGTGAAAGTGCACCGCATCGTCCTCGAAGCCGTAGTAGGGTGTCAGGTCCATGCCGCCGCCGAACCAGGCCACCTCCGGCTTGCCCGCGGGCTGCGCCACCAGCATGCGCACATTCATGTGGACAGTGGGCACATAGGGGTTGCGCGGGTGCAGCACCAGCGACACCCCCATGGCCTCGAACGGCGCCCCCGCCAGCTCGGGCCGGTGCTGCGTGGCCGAGGGCGGCAGCTTCGCGCCACGCACATGCGAGAAGTTGCAGCCACCGCGCTCGAACAAATCGCCGTCTTCGATCAGGCTGGTCGCCCCATCGCCTTGCAGCGGCCCGCCGGCAGGCCGCGTCCAGGCGTCGCGCTGAAAGCTCTTGCCGTCGAGTGCTTCGAGGGCGTGAAGCATGCGGGATTGCAGGTCGAGCAGGTAGTTGCGGACTTCGGTGTGCATGGGCGATGAGCGTTCTGGAGCGCGCAGCGGGCCGGCGCGATAGAGTGGAATTGTCGCGCAGCCTGGTTTGCGCTTGCAGAACACGAGGACACCCAACATGCGCTGGCAATTCTGGATCGACCGTGGCGGCACCTTCACCGACATCGTGGCGCGCAGGCCCGATGGGGCTTTGCTCACGCACAAGTTGCTGTCGGAGAGTCCGGAGCAGTACCGCGATGCGGCCGTGGCGGGCATCCGGCAGTTGCTGGGCCTGGCGTTCGAGGCGCCGATCACGCCGGATCGGGTGGAGTGCGTGAAGATGGGCACGACCGTGGCGACCAACGCGCTGCTGGAACGCAAGGGCGAGCCGGTGGCGCTGGTGACGACGCGGGGTTTTCGCGATGCCTTGCGCATCGCCTACCAGAACCGGCCCCGTTTGTTCGACCGCCGCATCGTCTTGCCCGAGTTGCTCTATCAGCGCGTGATCGAGGTGCACGAGCGTGTGGGCGCCGGCGGCGAGGTGCTGCAAGCACTCGACGCGCCAGCGCTGCGCGAACCACTGCAGGCGGCGTACGACGCCGGCTTGCGCGCGGTGGCCATCGTGTTCATGCATGGCTGGCGCCATGTGGCGCACGAGCAGGCGGCAGCGCGCCTGGCGCGAGAGGTCGGCTTCACCCAGATCAGCACGTCGCACGAAACCAGCCCGCTGATGAAGTTCGTCTCGCGCGGCGACACCACCGTGGTCGACGCCTACCTCTCGCCCATCCTGCGGCGCTATGTGGACCAGGTCGCGGCCGAGATGCCGGGGGTGCGGCTGCTGTTCATGCAGTCCGGCGGCGGTCTGACCGAGGCGCATGCGTTTCGCGGCAAGGACGCCATCCTGTCGGGGCCGGCGGGCGGCATCGTCGGCATGGCGCGCACGGCGGAGCTGGCAGGCCACCAACGGGTGATCGGCTTCGACATGGGCGGCACCTCCACCGATGTGTCGCATTACGCCGGCAGCTTCGAGCGCGCCTTCGAAACCCAGGTGGCGGGTGTGCGCATGCGTGCGCCCATGCTCAGCATCCACACGGTGGCCGCAGGCGGGGGCTCGGTGCTGCACTTCGATGGCGCACGCCTGCGCGTGGGCCCGGACTCGGCCGGTGCCCATCCCGGCCCGGCCTGCTACCGCCGCGGCGGCCCGCTGACCATCACCGACGCCAACCTGATGCTGGGCAAGATCAGCCCGGCGCATTTCCCCGCCGTATTCGGCCCCCACGGCGATGCCCCGCTGGACGCCGGCGTGGTGCGGGCGCGCTTTGCCGAACGGGCTGCGGAGATCGCCCGCCAGACGGGCCTCGCGCAGACTCCGGAGGGCGTGGCCGAAGGCTATGTGGACATTGCGGTGCAGGCCATGGCGGGGGCGATCAAGCGCATTTCGGTGGCGCGCGGGCACGACGTCACGCGCTACACCCTGCAATGCTTTGGCGGCGCCGGGGCGCAGCACGCCTGCCGCGTGGCCGATGCCTTGGGCATGGAGCGCGTGTTCATCCATCCGCTGGCGGGTGTGCTTTCGGCGTTTGGCATGGGCCTGGCAGAGCAGACGGTGATGCGCGAGCGCAGCGTCGAAGTGACGCTGGCCGAAAGCGCCATGCCCGCCATCCGCGGCACGCTGGCCGAACTGGCCGCAGCCGCGCAGACGCAGTTGGCAGAACAGGGCGTCGCCCTCCAGGCCATGCGCCTGCTGCAGCGCGTGCATCTGCGCTACCAGGGCACGGACTCGGCCATCCTGGTGGACTTGGACACGCCGCAAGCCATGCATGCCGCGTTCGAGCAGGCTTACGGCCGGCAATTCGCCCACACCATGCCCGGGCGCGCGCTGGTGGTCGAGGCCGTGTCGGCCGAGGCGGTGGGTGGCGGCGAGCCGGTGGACGAAGCGAGGCTCACGATGCAGCACGAAGCCGCGAACCAGGCGACGCACGGAACGACGCACCGACAAGCGGCGCTGCCGACCCTGGCGACTGGCGATGCGCCTGCACAGGGCAAGCTGCGGTTCTGCAGCGGCGGCGCCTGGCACGAGGCGGCGCTGGTGATGCGCATGGCCTGCCGCCCCGGTCAGGTCATCCAGGGTCCGGCCATCGTTGCCGAGGCCAACACCACCACGGTGATCGAACCCGGTTGGCGTGCGTGCATCACGGCCTTGAACCATCTCGAACTGCAGCGCAGCGAGCCGCGGCCCAGCTCCCGTCGCCTGGAGACCGAGGCCGATCCGGTGCAACTGGAAGTCTTCAACAACCTGTTCATGAACATCGCCGAACAGATGGGGGCGCAACTGCAGAACACGGCGGTGTCGGTGAACATCAAGGAGCGGCTGGACTTTTCCTGCGCCTTGTTCGACGCCGAAGGCAACCTCATCGCCAACGCGCCGCACATGCCGGTGCACCTGGGGTCCATGGGTGAGAGCATCCGCACCGTGATCCAGCGCAACGCCGGCAGCCTGCGACCCGGCGACGTGGTCATGCTCAACGACCCCTACCACGGCGGCACGCATCTGCCCGATGTGACCGTGGTCACGCCGGTGTTCGACGCCACTGGCCGCAGCGTGCTGTTCTTCGTCGCCTCGCGTGGCCACCACGCCGACATCGGCGGCACCACGCCCGGCTCCATGCCACCGTTCTCCCGCAGCATCGAGGAGGAGGGCGTGGTGATCGACAACTTCAAGCTGGTGGCGCAAGGGCGCTTGCGTGAAGCCGAGACCCTGGCCGTGCTGGCGAGCGGCAACAACCCGGCGCGCAATCCGCAGCAGAACCTCGCCGACCTCAAGGCGCAGATCGCGGCCAACGCGAAAGGCGCGCAGGAACTGCAGCAACTGGTGGCGGACTACGGCCTGGCGGTGGTGCAGGCTTATATGCGCCATGTGCAGGACAACGCCGAGCAGGCCGTGCGCCGCGTGATCGGCGCCTTGCACGACGGCAGCTTCGTGCTCGATCTGGACAACGGCGCGCGCATCGCGGTGGCGATTCGCGTGGACCAGGCGGCGCGCAGCGCCGTCATCGATTTCACCGGCACCTCGCCGCAGCAGGCCAACAACTTCAACGCACCAAGGGCCGTGACCATGGCGGCGGTGCTCTACGTCTTCCGCTGCCTAGTGGACGACGACATTCCGCTCAACGCCGGTTGCCTCAAGCCGCTGCAGGTCGTCATTCCCGAGGGCTCGATGCTGGCGCCCGCATCACCGGCCTCGGTCGTGGCCGGCAATGTGGAAACCTCGATGTGCATCACCAACGCCATCTTCGGCGCCCTCGGTGTGCAGGCAGCCAGCCAGTGCACGATGAACAACTTCACCTTCGGCAACGACCGCCACCAGTATTACGAAACCATCGCCGGCGGCTCCGGCGCCGGCGGCATGTTCGACGCGTGCGGCCGGCTCACGGGCGGCTTCGACGGCACGGGGGTGGTGCAGACCCACATGACCAACTCGCGCCTGACCGACCCTGAGGTGCTGGAGTTTCGCTATCCGGTGCTGCTGGAGAGTTTTGCCCTGCGCGAGGCTTCAGGCGGGACCGGGCGCTGGCACGGCGGCAACGGGGGCGTGCGCCGCATCCGCTTCCTGGAACCGATGACCGCGTCCATCTTGTCGAACGGCCGCAAGGTGGCGGCCTTCGGCATGGCTGGCGGTCAGCCCGGGGCGCTGGGCATCAACCGCGTCGAGCGGGCGGATGGACGCATCGAGGAGCTGGGGGCTACGGCCAGCGTGGAGATGCAGGCGGGGGATGTGTTCGTCATCGAAACCCCGGGAGGTGGGGGCTTCGGCGAAACCGATGGCTGAACACAGACGCAGCCCGGCGCGCAAGAGGGGCGACGGCAGGCCGGTGCAGCAGGCGAAGCTCAGCGCTGCGCCACCTTCAAGTCGTGCCGGAACGAGGTGTGGATGGAGTAACGCAGCGAGCGCTTGGTCGTGCGTGTGATCTTGCGCCGATCGGCCACCCGCACGATGCGGCGTTTGTCACGCTGCGCCAGGATGAGCTCGTGCTGCTTGAACACCGGCCGGCGCGAATACACGACGATGATGGAGCGCGGCCGGAACCGCCCGCCTTCGGCGATGTGGTTCCACTGCGCCACCTCGGCCGGGCTCAAGCCGTAGCGGTGCGCCACGGTGAAGGGCGTATCGTTCGGCCCGGCGATCAGGCGCTGCCTGCGCCCAGGGGGGATATCCGGCGCCAGGGCCAGTACGGCGTTTTCCACCGCATGCCGGCTGACGTTCTGCTCGTCCTGAGGCGGCTTGGGAATCAGCAGCGTCGAGCCCGCCTTCACCAGTGTGCGCGGCGGAATGTTGTTGACATCGCGCAGTGCAGCCTCGGTCAGGTGCAGGTTGCGCGCCAGCTGGAACGGGGTGGCGGTGGAGCGCACGACGTAGGTGGTCCAGGTGGACAGCGGACCCTGGTAGTTGGCAACGGCCTGCTCGAACGCCGTGGCGTTGTCGTAGGGCAGCAAGATCGTCGGCTTGGTCGCGGCCAGAATGACGGGTTTGTTGTACGAGGGGTTGAGCGAGCGGAATTCGCGCACCGTCATGTTGGCGAGCTTGGCCGCCAGATCGACGTCGATGTCCTGGGTGATGACGACGGGTTTGAAATAGGGGTGATCGGGCACGTCCGGCAGGGAGATGCCGTACTTCGCCGGGTCGGCGATGATGTCTTTCACCGCTTGCAGCTTGGGGTAGTAGTTGCGTGTCTCGAGCGGCATGTTCAGCGCGCCGTAACTCACCGGAAGGCCCTTGGCCTGGTTGTAGGTCATGGCGCGCTGCACCCCACCTTCGCCCCAGTTGTAGGCGGCCAGGGCGAGTTGCCAGTTACCGAACATGGTGTGCAGCTTGGTGAGGTAGTCCAGCGCGGCCTTGGTCGAGGCCATGACGTCGCGTCGATCGTCCTGGAACATGGTCTGCTTCAGCTTGAAATGCTTGCCCGTGGAGGGGATGAACTGCCACATCCCCGAGGCCTGGGCCGATGACAGGGCGTCGGGGTTGAAGGCGCTTTCGACGAAGGGCAGCAAAGCCAGTTCCGTGGGCAGGTGACGGCGTTCGACTTCCTGCACGATGTAGTAGAGGTATTTGCGCGAGCGTTCGGTCATGCGGGCGACATAGTCGGGCCGGGTGCTGTACCACTGCACGGCCTGGTTGACGTAGGGGACCATGGCCGGGCCATCCATGTCGGGAATGGCAAAGCCGGCGCGAATGCGCTGCCAGATGTTGGTGTAGAGCACATCGGCATGGTCGGCCGCCTGCCTGGCGGCCTGCATTTCCATGGCATCGTCGCGGGCGATCTGCGCCGCGTCTGGCGGCGTGGCCAGCGGCGCGTGCTGGATGGAGGGGTTGGATCCGAGTGCCGTGGCCGAGGCGTCGGTCGACCAGGACGAGGAGGCTGAGGAGTTGGAGGAGGGTGGGACGGCGGCGCAACCGGCTGCCATCACAACCACGGCAGCCAGGGCCCAGAATTTCAATCGTCTCAATCGGTGCATCCTGTCGTCCTCAGAAATCGTTTTTCCACTGCCGCATCAGTGTGAAAGCTTCGATGCGGTCGGCTGGCCTGTGCCCGGCATGCGCCGTGAGGCGAGCCTGGATTTCGGGCTCGCTGACGCGCAAGAAGGGGTTGACATGCCATTCCCGCCCCAGCGTGCTGGGCAGGGTCGGTTGGTGTTGCGCGCGCTGACTGAGACACCATTGCGTGTAATCCTGCATCGCCACATTGCCGGGTTCCACGTGCCGCGCGAATTGTAAGTTGCTCAGGGTGTACTCGTGGGTGCAGAACACGCGGCTGTCGCCGGGCAGGCTGCCCAGACGGTCGAGCGAATGCAGCATCTGGCCGGGCGTGCCCTCGAACAAGCGGCCGCACCCGGCTGAAAACAGGGTGTCGCCACAGAACAGCAAACGTTCTCCGGGGCCGCCATCGGCGAAGTAGGCGATGTGTCCGAGGGTGTGCCCAGGCACTTGCAGGATCTCGAATTCGAGATCAAAGCCGCGCGGGCTGATACGGTCGCCATCGCGCAGCGGGTGGGTCATGCAGGGGATGGTTTCGGCTGCCGGGCCCCACACGGGAACCGGCCTGGGACGCAGCAGATCGGCGATGCCGCCGGTGTGATCCGCATGGTGGTGGGTGACTAGAATGCCTGCGAGTTCCAAACCCTGCTCCTCGCAGGCCGCCTCGACCGGGCCGGCATCACCCGGGTCTACCACCAGCGCGCGATGCGTGTCGTGGATCATCCAGATGTAGTTATCCCGAAAGGCTGGTAGCGCGACGATATGCATGTGAACCTCGAAGTCAGCGCGAGTATAAGTCTCGACTCGTGGTTGAAAACCCCGAGCGGACGCTACGCGCTGCGCTGGGAGCAGGAGCAGATGGACCGCGCCGTGGCAGACATCTTCGGCTTTCATGCGGTGCAGCTCGGGCTTGCAGCGCTGCAAGCGCTGTCGCACAACCGCATGCCGCATCGCTGGCTGGCTCAGGGGGTTCCCAGTGGCCAGCCGTTGTTGCGCAACAGGCCGTTGCTCTGCCAGGATGTGCTGCAGGCCGAGCCATCTCCCATCTACACCGATCCCCAATGCATCACGGCGGCCCCGGCACAGCCCGGGCTCGGCCCGCTTGCTGCCGAGCAACTGCCGGCGGTGCCTGCCGCTCGCAGGACCGAGGCTCTGGTGTGCGAGTTCACCGACCTGCCATTCGCCACGCAAAGCCTGGATCTGGTCGTGCTGCCGCATGCGCTCGAGGTGGTTTCCGACCCGCATGCCTGTCTGCGCGAGGTTGACCGCGTCATGGTCGCCGGTGGGCAAGTCGTGATCACCGGGTTCAACGCCTTGAGCCTGTGGGGCGCACGCCAGGCCTTTGGTCGCCTCGGCGGCCCGCTCTACCTGCCGCAGCAAGGCGAATTCATCTCACCAAGGCGCGTGCGCGACTGGCTGCGACTGCTCAGTTTCGAGGTGACGGCCGGGCGTTACGGCTGCTACCGTCCGGCCGCCTGCACCCAACCCTGGCTGGACCGCTGGCGCTTCATGGAAAAGGCCGGCGACCGCTGGTGGCCCATGCTCGGCGCGGTGTACATGCTCGTGGCCACCAAGCGCGTGCGCTCCATGCGTCTGGTCGGCAAAGTGTGGAAGTCGCCGCGTGAAAAGGCTCGTGCCACGCAACCCGTGGCCCACGGGCGCGATGCCCTGGGTTCGCTCCAGCACCCTGAATCCACCTCCAAGCACCATGAGCACAACAGCTTCTGACAAAACCGTTCATGCCTACACCGATGGCGCCTGCAAAGGCAACCCGGGCCCCGGAGGCTGGGGGGTGCTGTTGCAAGCCGCGGGCGCCCGCAGGGAATTGTTCGGCGGCGAGATGCTGACCACGAACAACCGCATGGAATTGATGGCGGCCATCATGGCCCTCGAGTCGTTGCGCAAACCCTGCGAGGTGCAGTTGTTCACCGACTCTCAATATGTGCTCAAGGGCATGACCGAATGGTTGCCGGGGTGGAAGGCTCGCGGCTGGAAAACGGCCGACCGCAAGCCGGTGAAAAATGTCGATCTCTGGCAACGGCTGGAGCAGGCGCTGGCGCCGCATACCGTGCAGTGGATCTGGGTGCGTGGGCACACCGGCGACGCAGGCAACGAAGCTGCCGACGCCCTGGCCAATCGGGGCGTGGACAGCGTGTTGCGCGCGGCCTGAACGGTGCCGATCACCCTTTGCCTCAAAGACTGGCCATGACACGTCAAATTGTTCTCGACACCGAAACCACCGGGCTCAACCCAGCATCCGGCGACCGCATCATCGAGGTGGCGGCGGTCGAATTGTTCAAGCGCCGCAGGTCCGGAGCGCATTTCCAGCGGTACGTCAATCCGCAGCGCCCCAGCCATCCCGATGCCTTGCGCGTGCATGGCCTCACCGAGGAATTCCTCGCCGACAAGCCCCTGTTCGGGCAGGTTGTGACCGATCTGCTCGACTTTGTGCGGGACGCCGAAGTCATCATCCACAACGCTGCTTTCGACGTGGGTTTTCTCGATGCCGAACTCGACCGTCTCGGGCTGCCGCCCTTCATCCAGCATTGCGCCGGCATCACCGATTCGCTCACCTTGGCGCGCACCCAGTTCCCCGGCAAATTCAACAGCCTTGATGCCCTGTGCAAGCGTTTCGGCGTGGACAACACCCGTCGGACCTTGCACGGAGCCCTGCTGGACGCCGAGCTCCTGGCCGAGGTGTATGTCTGGCTGACACGAGGCCAGGACAGCCTCGTGATGGAGCTCGACGGCCCCGAGCAGCTTGCCGAGTCCGATCCGGTCGACCTCGGTGGCATGGTCCTCCCTGTGCGACTGGCCGACGCCGCCGAGCTGCGAGCCCACGCCGCCATTCTCCAAAGCCTCGACAGCAGTTGCGCAGCCGGATCGGTGTGGAAACTCGACCCCGCCAACGCTCCCACAGCCTGACCGACGACCCGCGTGAAGCGGTTCCAGTCCGGGTCCGGATCGAGCGGGTTTGCAGCCACCAGCCGGGCTCGCGCAGGGACCCGGTGGAATAATGCTTGCACCATGACAGTGCCGACCTACCTGACCTGGCTGCGGGTGGCAGCCATTCCGCTCATCCTCGGTGTGTATGCGCTGCCGCAAGGTTGGCTGATGCTGCCGGATCGCAACCTGATCGCCACCGTGCTGTTCATCCTGAGCGCCATCACCGACTGGTTCGATGGCTTTCTCGCACGCCGCTGGAACCAGACTTCCGCATTCGGCGCCTTCCTCGACCCCGTGGCGGACAAGCTGATGGTGTCGGCCGCACTGCTGGTCCTGCTGGAACTCTCGCGTATCGGCGCGGTGGTGGCACTCATCATCATCGGCCGTGAAATTGCCATTTCGGCACTGCGCGAATGGATGGCGCGCATCGGCCAGTCGCGCAAGGTGGCGGTGAACTGGCTCGGCAAGGTGAAGACCGCCACGCAGATGGTGGCCATTCCATTCCTGCTGTATGACGGCCGTTTGTTCGGCTTCATGTCCACAGCCGTGTGGGGAACTTGGCTGCTGGACATCGCCGCGGCGCTCACGCTCTGGTCCATGTTGTATTACTTCAAGCTGGCGCTTTCGGGCATCAAACTGTCGGAATGAAAGTCGTCCTGGACATCCCGCCCAGGGATGCAGCAACGCCATGGGCCGGCCTCGCCCTGCGCCTCATGCCCTGGGTCTTCGTCGTCATCTGGAGCACGGGTTTCATCGTCGCGCGCTACGGCATGCCCTACGCCCCGCCGCTGAAATTCCTCTGCCTGCGCTACGGTGCCTCACTGACCCTGTTGCTCCTCGTGGCAGGGGGTCTGCGAGTGCGTTGGCCGCAGTCGCGCCGCCAGTGGCTGCATCTGGCCATCGTGGGTTTGCTGATGCAGGCCGGCTACCTGGGCGGAGTCTGGGCGGCAGTCAAGCACGGCATCGGCCCGGGCACGGTGGCGCTCATCGTCGGTCTTCAGCCCTTGCTCACGGCGCTGCTCGTGTCGCTAGCCGGTCACAAGGTCCGGGCGCTGCAGTGGCTGGGACTGTTGCTGGGCTTCGCCGGGCTGGGCCTGGTGGTGGCGCGACAACTGGAGCAGGGCACACTCTCGGGCACCAACCTGGGACTGGCGCTGTTCGCCCTGTGCTGCATCACTGCCGGAACCCTGTGGCAAAAGCGCTACGTGGTCACCACGCCAGTTTGGACTGCGGCCGCCGTGCAGATTGGTGCAGCCCTGTTGGTCAGCTTGCCGTTTGCGTGGCTCGAGACCGAGCCGGTGGTGTTCAATCTGCAACTCATCGGCGCACTGGCGTGGTCGGTGCTGGCCCTCACGCTGGGCGCAAGCTCCCTGCTCTACCTATTGATTCAGCGCGGCGCGGCGGTGCAGGTCACGAGCCTCATCTACTGGGTGCCGCCCGTCACGGCGCTGATGAGTTGGTGGTTGTTCGATGAGCGTCTCGGGCCAGCCACCTGGGCTGGCATGGCGCTGGTGGCTGCCGGGGTGCTGGCGGTGACACGCTCGAGGGCGTGACGCCGCATGGCATGATCGCTACTCACGCGTTGTCATTCACGCTTTGATCGAGGAGATGGATTCATGCCGTCCGATGCACCACACAAGCAGCCTCCCACACCCTTGCGCATTGCCGTGATCCCCGGCGACGGCATTGGTCTGGAAGTCGTTCCGGAAGGTCTTCGCGTGCTCGAAGCTGCAGCCCAGCGGTTTGATCTCAAACTGGACTTGCACCCTTTCGATTTCGCCTCGTGCGACTACTACCTGCGACACGGCCGCATGTTGCCGCACGACTGGAACGAGCAACTCTGCGGCTTCGATGCCATCTTTTTCGGCGCCGTGGGCTGCCCAGAAAAGGTGCCGGACCATGTCTCGCTGTGGGGGTCGCTGCTGCAGTTCCGACGCGAATTCGACCAGTACGTCAACCTGCGCCCGGCGCGCCTCATGCCAGGCCTGCGTTCGCCGCTCGCCAGCGTGGCGCCGGGCGATATCGACCTGCTCATCGTGCGCGAAAACACCGAGGGCGAATACTCCAACGCTGGTGGGCGCATGTTCGCCGGCACCGCGCGCGAAATGGCGCTGCAGGAAACCGTGATGACGCGCCACGGCGTGGACCGCGTGCTGCACTTCGCCTTTGATCTGGCGGCCAAGCGCCCGCGCCGGTTGTTGACCTCGGCCACCAAGTCCAACGGCATCTCCATCACCATGCCCTTCTGGGACGAGCGCGTGCGTGCGGTGGCGGCCGAGCACACGCAGGTGCGCTGGAATCAGTACCACATCGACGCGCTGTGCGCTCGCCTGGTGCAGCGTCCGCAGGAGTTCGACGTCATCGTCGGCAGCAATCTGTTCGGCGACATCCTGAGCGACCTCGCCCCGGCGCTGTGCGGCACGCTGGGTATCGCGCCTTCGGCCAATCTCAACCCCGAACGCAACTTCCCATCGCTGTTCGAACCCGTGCACGGCTCGGCCCCGGACATTGCCGGGCGAGGGATCGCCAACCCCATTGGCCAGATCTGGAGCGCCGCGCTGATGCTCGATTTTCTCGGCCATCCCGAGGCCGCCTCGGCCATAGTGGCCGCCATCGAGGTCGTGCTCGCGCCCGGCAGCGGTGCGCCACAGACCCCGGACCTGGGCGGCAAGAGCACGACGCAAGACCTCGGCCGCGCCATCGCCCAGGCCGTGCGCTGCAGTTAATCTGAATTGACACGGTGGAGTGGCATCGTTCTAATGCATCGGCGGCTGCACTTAAAATCATGGCTGCCGCCAACCCAGCAATCACCCATCATCTTGGCGCCCGTTTGCGCCTTGCACCTACGGCGTCGGCTTGCGCCGTTTCGAAAGCCGGCACATCCTGTCTTTGAACCATCCTTACGAGGGGGCTAGAGTGAACAAAACAGAATTGATCGAACACATCGCCAAAAAATCCGACATCTCCAAGGCCGCTGCCACGCGTGCGCTTGACTCGATGATCGAGGGTGTGAAGGTCACGCTCAAAAAAGGCGACACAGTCACCCTCATCGGTTTCGGCACCTTCGCCGTCACCAAGCGTCCGGCGCGTACCGGCCGCAATCCGCGTACCGGCGCGGCCATCAAAATCAAGTCGGCCAAGGTTCCGAAATTCCGCCCGGGCAAAGGTTTGAAGGACGCACTGAACTGAAGCAGCCGGCATCTCGGCAGGCCCGGTTTGCTGAACGCAGTCATGCAGTCTTTCGGCCGCCTGGCTGTCCGGTTTTTGGGTGCTTAGCTCAGTTGGTAGAGCGGCGCCCTTACAAGGCGTAGGTCGGGGGTTCGAACCCCTCAGCACCCACCAGTTCAAACCGGTTGCTCCCAAGGTTTGATCAGCACGGCGAGGCGAACAACGTTTGTTCGCCTTTTCTTTTTTTGAAGTTTCCATTCCCAGTTGCGAGTTGATCGCACCCGACGAGCCACCCCATGTTTGATTTCGTCCGCAAGCACACCAAGCTGTTGCAGGTTCTGTTGTTCCTGCTCATCTTTCCATCCTTCGTGTTGTTCGGCATCCAGGGCTACGACAGCTTCAACAACAACGGCAGTCTTGCGGCCAAGGTCGATGGTCTGCCCATCAGCATGCAGCAACTCGACGACGCCCAGCGCAGCGAAATTGCGCGCCTGCAGCAATCGCTCGGAGCTTCGGCCGACATCAAGAGCCTGGATACGCCCGAGGCCAAACTGCGCACCCTCGACGGTCTCATCCGGCAGACCCTGCTTCAGGTGGCCGTGCGCAAACAGCACCTGACGGTGAGTGACAGTCAGGTGCAGCAGGCCATCCTGCAGATTCCGCAGATTGCCGCGTTGCGCAAGCCCGACGGCAGCTTTGACGTCGAGGCGTATCGGCAACTCGTCGCGGCGCAAGGCATGACGACGGCGCAGTTCGAAGACCAGGTGCGTGAACAACTGCTGTTGCAACAGGCCGTGGGCGGGATCGCTCAGCCGGTGATCGAAAGCAAGGCCATCGCCGGCCAGCTTTACGACTGGCAACATCAGAAGCGCCAGGTGCGTCTGGCGCTCTTCAATGCCCAGGACTACGTATCCCGGGTGCAACCAAGCGACGCGCAGATCGCAGCGTTTTACAACGACCACACCACGCTCTTCCAGTCGCCTCAACGTGCCGACATTCAGTACGTGGTCCTGAGTCTGAGCGCCGTGCGCCAGGGCATTGTCATCACCCCGGCGCAGGCCCAGGCCTATTACACCCAGCACATTGCCGAGTTCAGCACGCCGCAGGAGCGCAAGGCCAGCCACATCCTGATCACCCTGCCGCCCAACCCCACTTCGGCCCAGGTGCAGGCGGCCAAGGCGAAGGCGGATGCCATCCTGGCGGAGGTACGCAAGGATCCTGCCCGGTTCGCCGAAATTGCCAGACGCGATTCGCAAGATCCTGGCTCCGCGGCGCAAGGCGGCAACCTCGGCTATTTCGCGCAGAACGCCATGGTCAAGCCCTTCGCTGACGCCGTGTTCGCCATGAAGAAAGTGGGTGACATTGTCGGGCCCGTGCAGTCCCCATACGGCTTTCACATCATCGAGCTGACAGGCATCAAGCCGGCCGAGCAAAAGCCGTTTGCGCAGGTTCAAAGCAGCATTCAGGCGCAATTGCAGAATCAGGAGGCCTTGAAGCGATTTCCCGAAATGTCGGACAAGTTCAGCAATCTCGTCTACGAGGACAGTCGCAGTTTTACGCAGGTTGCCGCCAGATATCACCTGCAGGTGCAGACTGCCGAGAACGTGAGCCCAACGCCCAAGGCGCCGAGTGATCACACGACCGATCCGCTCGAGAATGCCGCCTTTCTCAAAGCCGTTTTCAGCAGCAACAGCATCCGCGACAAGCGCAACATCGCTGCGGTCGAGATCGCCCCCAACACCCTGGCCTCTGCCCGCATCCTGCAGTACCAGCCAGCCGCCACGCTGACTTTTGCTCAGGCGCAAGACAAGGTGCGCGCTTTACTGGTCGCCCAGCAGGCTGCAGCCTTGGCCGTCAAGGCCGGCGAACAGGCATTGGCTGCAGCACAACAAGGCAAGGCCATGCCGGCATGGAGTGCGCCGGTCGACATTTCCCAATCGCAAACAACGCCGCCCCCCGGTGTGCCCGCTGCCGCGGTTACGGCAGCCTTCCAGCTTCCCGTGGCCAAGCTGCCGGTCCTTGATGGCCTGACGCTGCCGGGGCAGGCTGGTTACGCCATTGTTTCGGTGGACAGCGTGAGCAAGGCCAAGCCCGATGCCGAGCAACTGCGCGCGCAGCAAGGCACCATGAGCCAGTTGCTGTCCCAGGGCGTGTCCGAGGCCTACATCAACAGCCTGAAAAAGCGTTACGGCGTCGAGATCCTGTACAAAGT
>JAJZDV010000192.1 GCA_021846025.1 Pseudomonadota bacterium | reverse complement strand
CTCACCGAATTGCTGCCCAACTGGAAGGCCGACGGCGCGCCGCTGGACCAGCCGGTGACCGAGGACACATTCTGGTTCCTGAGCGCAACCGCCGCCAGGCCGGCTCCGGCCCTGGTCATGCCCGACTGTTTCAAGAACCACGGCAACTACATCGTCAGCCTGGGCAACGTGGTGCGCTGGATGGCGCAGCAGGCCGAGGCGCTGGGGGTGGAGATCTTCGCCGGTTTTCCTGCCGCCGAGGTGCTGTATGACGCTGCCGGCGCAGTGCGCGGTGTGGCCACCGGCAACCAGGGCCTGGGCAAGGACGGGCAGCCGACCGACCATTTCCAGCTCGGCATGGAGTTGCGCGCCAAGTACACGGTGTTTGCCGAGGGCTCGCGCGGCCAGCTCGGGCGCGAGGTCATTGCCCGTTACGCGCTCGACGCCGGATGCGACCCGCAGGGCTACGCCATCGGCATCAAGGAGTTGTGGGAAGTCGCGCCCGAGCAGGCCAAGCCGGGCCGGGTGCTGCACACCGCCGGCTGGCCGCTGGACAGCAAGACCTACGGCGGCTCGTTCCTCTACCACCTGCCCCATCATCAGGTGGCGGTGGGACTGGTGGTGGGGCTGGACTACCGCAACCCCTGGCTCAGTCCGTTCGAAGAATTTCAGCGCTTCAAAACCCACCCCGCCATCCGCCCGATGTTCGAGGGTGGCAAGCGGCTGGGCTATGGCGCCCGTGCTCTGACCGCGGGCGGCATCCTGGCCTTGCCCAAGTTCGTGTTCCCGGGAGGCTGCATGGTCGGCTGCGAGGCGGGCTTTCTCAACGCTTCACGCATCAAGGGCAGCCATGCCGCGATCAAGACCGGCATGCTGGCCGCCGAGGCCATTGCCGTCGCGCTGGCCGCCGGTCGCCGCGCCGACACCCTGGACGATTACCCGCGCGCTTTCGAACAATCCTGGCTGCACGCCGAACTCCAGCGCGCGCGCAATTTCAAGCAATGGTTCAAGAAGGGCCGCACGGTTGGCACACTGATGACCGGCATCGAGCAATGGCTGCTCAAGGGCCGCATGCCCTGGACCATCCACCGCAAGGCACCGGACTACGCCGCGCTGCAACCGGCCGAAACCATGCCCCGCATCGACTACCCCAAACCCGACGGCAAACTCACGTTCGACCGTCTCTCCTCGGTCTTCATCAGCAACACCAACCACGAGGAAAACCAGCCGCCGCACCTCACGTTGAAAGACGTCTCGGTGCCGGTGCAAATCAACCTCGCACGCTATGCCGGCCCGGAGCAGCGCTATTGCCCTGCCGGTGTCTACGAATTCATCAAGGGCCCCGACGGACGGGACAAGCTGCAGGTCAACGCCCAGAACTGCGTGCACTGCAAGACCTGCGACATCAAGGACCCGACGCAGAACATCGTCTGGGTCGCGCCCGAAGGCGGCGGCGGGCCGAACTACGTCGGCATGTAGCGCCGCAACCTGTGAAGCATGGCCCCGGCTTGATGTGAAGCAGACAGGCGCAAGATGGACGGTGCCGTCCGTCGTCGATGGACCGTAAGCTGCTGCAGGTTGCGGGGCATGCACGACGCCGGGGGTGATGATGGGCATGGAGCGGGAACTCAAATTCAGCATCGACCCGCTGGCAGCGCAACAGTTGCCAGAGCACCCCATCCTCGCCCAACTGGCCGGTCCGCCGCGCACAAGGACGCTCGACAGCCGTTATTTCGATAGCGCCGACGGCCTCCTCGCAAACGCCGGCATGGTCTTGCGGCTGCGCCAGACCGGGCCGCGCCGGGTGCTCACCGTCAAGACCTCGGGGGACGGCGCGCTGGGTCACGCGCGCGGCGAATGGGAGTGGGCCGCCGCCGGATCGGGGCCGGTGGCCGCCGACGAGGCGCTGGCGCCCGTCGATGTGCAGCGCGCCTTGCGCGAGACGCCTGTGCGGAATCTGGGGCTGCCTGCGAGCACGCTGCTGGCGCGGCTGCGCCCGGTGTTGGGTACCCGTTTCGAGCGCATGGCATGGGCCATCGATTGGCAGGGCAGCCGCATGGAACTGGCGCTGGACCGGGGCGCCTGCGTCGCCAGCCGTGACGGCGCCACGCTGCAGGCGCCGATCTCCGAGATCGAGATCGAGTTGATCGACGGTCGGTGGAGCCATTGCTGGGACCTGGCCTGGGCGCTGGCGCAGGACCTGCCGCTGCGATTGAGCGCCACCAACAAGGCACAGCGCGCCAGTGCGCTGCGCGCGGGCGAACGACCGCAAGCCCCTGGCGAGCCTGCCAGCCTGTCGCCCGACACGCCCTTGGTGCAAGCGGCGCGGCTGTGGCTGTCCAGCGCCTGCGCCCAGTTGTCGGTGTGGGCCGAACGCATCGGCACGGGCGATGCAGCGCGTGATGTGCATCAGTTCCGCGTGACCGTACGTCGCCTGCGCACCGCGTTGCGCTGGTTGCAGCCCTGGGCCAAGCCGCGTGCCATGCGTTGGTTCGAAGCCGAATGGCGTTGGACCATGCAGCTTGCCGGCCTGGTGCGCGATGCCGACGTGGGCCTGCAGTTGCTGCACGACGGCGCCTCGTGGCAGCAGCCTGCACCCGAGCTTGCCTCGAGCTGGAGCGCAAGCCTGCAGGCCGAACGCCAGCGCCAGTGGGGCACGCTGCGCACCCATCTGCACAGTCCGCGCTTCGGCCGTCTGTTGCTGGCGCTCGGGCGCTGGTCGGAAACCTGGCCTGCTGGTGCGTCGACGAAGGCAGCCGCCAAGCTGCGCCATCTCACCTTGGGCGACCTGGCCCGGCACGCCATCGGCCAAGATCACAAGCACTGGCGCCAGACGCTGGCCGCGTGTCGCCCCACGCTCGAGGCCCTGGCCAGAGGCGAGGTCACAGCCGTGGCGCAGCCCGAGGCCATGACCGAGCTCCACGCGTTTCGCATCGGCAGCAAGCGTCTGCGCCTTTCGCTCGAACGACTTGGCCATGCACTGCCCGACGCCGAGGCCCGGCGCCTGCAAGCCTTGCGAAAAACCACCGAAGCGCTGCAGGCCGTGCTTGGCAACTGGCACGACTGCCAGCGACTGCTGGAGACCGGGCAGCGGCGGCAAAAGCTGCCGGACGAATTCGCGCAAGCCCTGGCC
>JAJZDV010000047.1 GCA_021846025.1 Pseudomonadota bacterium | reverse complement strand
CTTGACCATCCAGATCAACGGCGTCGTCCCCAAGGGCGGAACCCTGGCCAATGGCCTCTCCGTGGAGGTGTCGTTCACCCCCTCGGGCAACCAAAACCTCGCCAATGCCATCAGCATCGATCGGTGACGTTCGGTTGAACTCCGGGCTGTATCCAAGTCTGGAGAGGCGGCATGCAGGCATACTCCCCTTACCTCGACTTACGTCGGGACGCAATTGCATGCACATGCACACCCGGGGTTGCCGCAAAATGCGCATCTCCTGCCACTCAAATCCCAAAAGTCCATGAACAAACTTGCTCTCGCCATCGTCATCGCCGGCTTTGCCGCCGCCCCCGCGTTCGCGGCGATGAAGGAAAAACCCGTCAAGGTTGAACTCGCGGCGCAAAACAGCTCCGGTGAAACCGGCTATGCCATGCTCTACCCCCATGGCGCCAAGACCAAGGTCATCGTGCATCTGAAGGGCGCACCCAAGGGCGTGACCCAGCCCGACCATATCCACAAGGGCACTTGCGCCAACCTCGACCCCAAGCCAGCCTACATCCTCAAGCCGGTCGTGGGTGGCAAGTCCGTCACCATGGTGAAGGTGTCGCTGGCGGATCTGCTCAAGGAGCCGATGGGCATCAACGTGCACGCAAGCCCGACCGACCTGAAAAAGTACGTGGCCTGCGGCGACATCACCGCTGCGAAGTAAGCGCCCTCCGGGCCGAGCATGAAAAAAGCCGACCCTGTGGGTCGGCTTTTTTCATGCCTGCACAAGCGGCATCCTGAGCGCCCGCAGGACGGAACGGCGGAACGCGGATGGCGCATCACACCCTCAGGTGGAACGCCAACCACACCAGTGCGACGAAAAGTGGCTGGTGCGCCATGTAAATCGTGAGTGGCCAGCGCCCCAGAACAGCCAGTGGGCGCACGCTGGGCAGAACGGCCAGGGGCTTGAAATCAACCCGCCGCAACAATTCGCCTGAGCCAAAACCCATCCAGAACACGCCGATCCAGGGCAGCAGCGGCACGTAGTCCTCGGTGATGGGTTTTTGCGTGATCAGCCCAGTCCAGTTCCATAGCGGCGGGTTGAAGAAGGCATGGCCCCAGAGCTGCGGTGCTGCAATGGCCAGGGGGGCCAGCAACAGCACCCAGGCGCCGAGACGACGGCTGAGCAGGTGGTGCACCAGCAACATCGCGGCCACACCCTGAAGAATGCCGAAGTAGATGAAGCTCTGCGGAAACGCCAGATAACTGCCGACCACCACCAGCAGGCCGCAGCCGAAAATCTGCATCCAACGCGCCCAAAATGCGGCCTCGCGCCGGCCGCGGGCATCGGTGTAGCTTTGCGTCAGGCCGGCGGTGAACAGGAACAGGCTGACGATGCAGATGCGCTGCCACAGCCACCAGGGGCTGGTGTAGAAGTCGGTGTGGATGAAACCGAACCAGTTCAGGTCGAAGCTGAAATGAAAGCTCATCATCCAGACGATGGCCACGCCGCGCAGGGTATCGAGTCCGCCCAGACGCACGCGTTGTGGGCGGATGTCGGGGCTGGCGACCGGGTTCATCGCAGCCATGACATCGAACTCAGGCGCACCATGCCCTGGCGTTGCGGAACATGCGCATCCAGGGTGAGGCGTCACCCCATTCGGCTGGCGCCCAACTGAACTGCGACCCGCGAAACACACGTTCGGGATGTGGCATGAGTGCGGTGAAGCGGCCGTCGGGCGTGGTGACGCCGGTGAGACCGCCGGGACTGCCATTCGGGTTGAACGGATAGGCTTGCGTGGCCTGGCCGGAGCCGTCGACAAAACGCAAGACCGCATGCACGCCCGAGGCCTGCCCCTGTTGCGAGAAATCGGCATAGCCCTCGCCGTGGGCGACGACGATGGGCATGCGGCTGCCGGCCATGCCGCCGAAGAACAGCGAAGGCGAGTCCAGCACCTCCACCATGGAGAGACGGGCTTCGTACTGCTCGGATTTGTTGCGGGTGAAGCGTGGCCATGTGCGTGCGCCGGGAATCATGGGGGCCAGCGCCGCCAGCATCTGGCAACCGTTGCATGCTCCCAGGGCGAAGGTATCGCTGCGGGCAAAGAAGCGGGCAAAGGCGTCTGCCAGGCGCGGGTTGAACAGGATGGAGCGCGCCCAGCCCTCGCCTGCGCCCAGCACGTCGCCGTAGCTGAACCCGCCACAGGCGGCGAAACCACGGAAATCGGACAGTTGGGCGCGTCCCGCGATCAGGTCGCTCATGTGCACATCAAACGCGTCGAAGCCGGCCTGATGCATGGCCCAGGCCATCTCGCGCTGCGAGTTCACGCCCTGCTCGCGCAGGATGGCAATCTTCGGGCGGACTCCGCTCGCGATGAAGGGCGCGGCAACGTTCTCGCGGGCATCGAACGCCAGCGCCGCATGCAGCCCGGGGTCTGTGCCGCAGACGGCGGCATGCTCGGCGTCGGCACATTCGGGGTTGTCGCGCAAGCGTGCGATGGCGTGCGACACATGGTCCCAATGCCGCAGCAAGGTGCTGCGGGTCTCGCTGCAGATTTTTTGCGTGTCGCGCCAGACCTCGATGGCGTCGTGCGCGGTGACTTGCCCGACCACGTGGCTGCAGGCCGAGAGGCCATGGTCGCGCAGGGTCTGGAGCACGGCGTCACGGTCCATGGCTCGCACCTGCAACACCGCACCCAGCTCTTCGTTGAACAGCGCACGCAGGGCCAGGTCGTTGCGGCGCTCGGCCACCTGTCCAGCCCAGTTCTTGGCGTCGCCTTCGTCGGGCAGGGTCTCGGCCGAGGCAATCAGCAGATCGAGGTTGAGCGCCAGGCCGGTGCGGCCGGCAAACGCCATTTCGCAGGCTGCCGCCCACAAGCCGCCGTCGCTGCGGTCGTGGTAGGCCAGCACCCTGTCGTGTTCACGCAAAGCGCCCAGCGCGGCCGTGAGACGCAGCAGATCTTGCGCGTCGTCCAGGTCGGGAACGGGCGAGGCGGCCTGTTGCAATGTCTGCGCCAGAATGCTGCCGCCCATGCGCTGCTTGCCGCGGCCCAGATCGATGAGGATGAGCACGCTGGGGCCGGCATCGAGCCGCAGTTGCGGCGTGAAGGCTCGGCGCACATCCGGCAGCACGGCGAAGGCGGAGACCAGCAACGAGACCGGCGAGGTCACACCAAAATTCTGGCCATCTTGCTGCCAGCGGGTGTGCATGGACAGCGAATCCTTGCCCACCGGCACGCCGATGCCCAAAGCCGGGCAAAGCTCCATCGCCACGGCCTGCACGGTGTCGAACAGTGCCGCGTCCTGCCCCAGTTGACCGCAGGCAGCCATCCAGTTGCAGGAGAGTTTGACCTGCGTCAGCGATGCCACGGGCGCGGCCAGCAGGTTGGTGATGGCTTCGGCCACGGCCATGCGGCCGGAGGCGGGCGCATCGCTCACCGCCAGTGGGGTGCGCTCGCCCATGGCCATGGCCTCGCCGCGCACGCCGGCGTAATCGGCCAGGGTGATGGCGCAATCGGCCACAGGCACCTGCCAGGGGCCGACCATGGGATCGCGGTGCGACAGGCCGCCCACGGTGCGGTCGCCGATGGTGATGAGAAAACGCTTGCTCGCCACACTGGGGTGGCGCAACACCTGGGTGCAGGCCCAGTCCGGCGTCACGCCGGTGAGGTTCACGTCGGGCAGGTGCACGGCCTGGCGCTGCACATCGCGCACCAGACGCGGAGGTCTGCCCAGCAGCACCGACAGCGGCATGTCAACCGGCTGTTCGGGGAGCAGCGCGTCGCTCAGCTGCAACTGCGGCTCGGCCAGCGCGTGGCCCACCACGGCGAAAGGACAGCGCTCGCGCGCGCAGAGCGCGGCGAAAGCGTCCAGCGCCTCGGGTGCGATGGCCAGCACGTAGCGCTCCTGACTCTCGTTGCACCAGATCTCGCGCGGGCTCATGCCGTGCTCGTCCACCGGCACGTCGCGCAACTCGAAATGGGCGCCGCGTCCAGCCCCCTCGACGAGTTCGGGGAAGGCATTCGACAGGCCTCCGGCACCGACGTCGTGAATCGCCAGGATGGGATTGGCGGCGCCCAGGGCACGGCAGGCATCAATGACTTCCTGCGCGCGTCGCTGCATTTCCGGGTTGCCGCGCTGCACCGAGTCGAAATCGAGGTGCTCGGCATTGGTGCCGGTGGCCAGGCTCGAGGCCGCGCCGCCGCCCACGCCGATGCGCATGCCGGGACCGCCGAGTTGCACCAGCGGCGTGCCGGCATCGAACGGCAGCTTGTGGGTGTGGGCATCGGCCACCTCGCCCAGGCCCCCGGCCAGCATGATGGGCTTGTGGTAGCCCCAGGTGCGCCCGCCGGCTGGCTGCTCGAACACGCGAAACACACCGGCCAGGTTGGGTCGGCCGAACTCGTTGTTGAACGCGGCCGCACCAATCGGCCCTTCGATCATGATTTGCAGGGCACTGGCCATATGGCCGGGACGGCCGTTGTCGTCGCGCTCCCAGGGCTCGGGCCGGCCGGCATCCAGACGCAGATTGGACACGTGGAATCCGGACAGGCCAGCCTTGGGCCGGCCGCCGCGTCCGGTGGCGCCTTCGTCACGGATCTCGCCGCCGGCGCCGGTGGCGGCTCCCGGGAAGGGGGAAATGGCCGTGGGGTGGTTGTGGGTTTCCACCTTCATCAACGTGTGCACCAGCGCCGGCTCGGCGGTGTACCGATGCTGCTCCCCCTGCGGTTGCCAGCGCTGCACCTCACCCCCTTGCATCACCGCGGAGTTGTCGGAATAAGCGACCACCGTGCCAGCCGGGCTGGTGGCGTGCGTGTGGCGAATCATGCCGAACATCGACAGCGGTTGCGGCTGGCCGTCGACAATGAAGTGGGCGTTGAAAATCTTGTGGCGGCAATGCTCGCTGTTGGCCTGCGCGAACATCAGCAACTCCACGTCGGTGGGGTTGCGCTGGAGCTGCTGCGTGAAAGCCTCGGCCAGATAGTCAACCTCATCCTCCGACAGCGCCAGCCCCTGCGCCACGTTGGCACGCCGCAGTGCTTCACGCCCCTGCCCCAGCACATCCACCGTCTGCAGCGGTTTGGGCGCGAGGTCGGCGAACAGGCGCTGGAGATCGTGGCGCTGCAGCGCCACGGTTTCGGTCATGCGGTCGTGCAGCAGGTCGCCAAGCACGAGCAGATCGTCACCGCTCAGGCTCAAGGCCTTGCTCAACAGCCCCGCAGGCTTCAAGGTGAAACGGTATTCCACCACGCGCTCGATGCGGCGTACCGGCGCACCGCAGTTGTGGGCAATGTCGCTGGCCTTGCTGGCCCAGGCAGAGATGGTGCCCAGGCGCGGCATCACCAGCAGCGCCGGGCCGTCGGTGGGGCCGTCGTAGCTCGGTCCGTAGCGCAGCAGCGCGGCTAGGCGGTTCTGCACGGTGGCGTCGGGCTGGCTGTCGGTGGCAGCGCAATGCAGCAGGCGCGCATGGATGTCACTCACCAGGGCGGCCAGGCGAGGTTGCGCCGTTCGCAGGCGCTGCATCAACGCTTGACGGCGGAATGGCGACAGCGCCTGGGCGCCCTCGAAAGTGGAAATATGCATGGAAGGCGCGTGCGGAAGAGACTGACTTGAAAGAAAGCCGATGGGCGTCAAGGGCAGCAAGAATCCCGCTCCTCGGCGCCGCGATGCGGAACGGGGCAATGCACGCCGGGGCAAGCTGGACTTGCGCGCTGCGCATTTTAGGGGGCCACCCTGCGATGGACGCGGCTGCCGGCTCCAAGCCAGCCGGACCGCATGCGCGGTGAGATAATTCGAACACCATGAGTATTTCGATCAAAACCCCTGACGATGTCGCCAAGATGCGGGTGGCCGGCCGGCTCGGCTCCGAAGTGCTGGACTACCTCACCCCGCATGTGAAGCCCGGTATCACCACGCGCGAGCTCGACCGCCTGGCGCACGATTACATCGTCCATGTGCAGCAGGCCATTCCCGCCCCCCTGAACTACGCGCCGCCGGGCTACACCCCCTACCCGGCATCCATCTGCACCTCGGTGAACCACGTGGTCTGCCACGGCATTCCGGGTGACAAGGTGTTGAAGGACGGTGACGTCGTCAACATCGACGTCACCGTCATCAAGGATGGTTTTCACGGGGACACCAGTCGCATGTTTCTCGTCGGCAAGGTGCCCGGCCATGTGCAGCGCCTGTGCCAGACCACCTACGAAGCCATGTGGCACGGCATCGTGCGGGTACGCCCGGGCATCCGCCTGGGCGACATCGGCCACGCGATTCAGGTTTTTGCCGAGGGGGCCGGCTACAGCGTGGTGCGCGAGTTTTGCGGCCATGGCATAGGCCGTCTGTTTCACGAAGATCCGCAGGTGCTGCACTATGGCCGCCCGGGAACCCTGGAGGAGTTGCGTCCTGGCATGGTGTTCACCATCGAGCCCATGATCAACGCCGGGCGGCGCGACATTCGCGAAATGCCCGACGGCTGGACCATCGTCACCAAGGACCGCTCGTTGTCGGCGCAGTGGGAGCACACCGTTCTGGTGACGGACAGCGGCTATGAAGTGCTCACGGTGTCTGCCGGCACACCGGCCCCGCCCGAGTTCGTGCGCGAGTTCGCCAACGTTGCCTGAAGCCTCCGGTGTCCTTTCCGCCCACCGACCTGACCTCGCCATCTGCGGTCGTCGTCCCCGAGCCGATTGCCTCCGTCGACCCACGTGGCGCCTGGCGTGATGCCCGGCTGGCGTTGCTGGCCGACTTCACGGTTCACCCGCAGCGCGTCAGCGGCCTGGTGCAGGGCTTGTCACGCGCCGCAGACCAGTCGCTGCGCAAGCTCTGGACCGGGGCCGGGATGCCGGGCGACGCCGCTCTGCTTGCCGTGGGCGGTTTCGGCCGCGGCGAATTGTTTCCGTATTCGGACGTGGACGTCCTGATCCTGCTGCCGGATGCCGCCGGGCGAACCACCCAGCAGGCCGCCGAGCGCTTCGTTGCCTCCTGCTGGGATGCGGGCATCGAAATCGGTCCCAGCGTCCGCACGGTCCAGGCCTGCATCGAAGAGGCCGCACAGGACGTGACGGTGCAAACCACCCTGCTCGAAGCGCGCGCGCTGGTTGGCGACGCTGCATTGGTGCGACGCTTTCGCAACGCCTTCAAGTCGCATCTCGACCCACGTGCCTTCTTCCAGGCGAAGCTGTTGGAAATGCGCCAACGCCACGCCAAGTTCGAGAACACGCCTTACGCGCTGGAACCCAACTGCAAGGAAAGCCCGGGCGGCCTGCGTGATCTGCAAATGCTGCTGTGGGTAGCACGCGCCGCCCGGCTGGGCGCGAGCTGGCAGCAACTGCGCAAGAGCGGCGTGCTGAGCAGCTACGAGGCCCACAAGATCCAGGCCAACGAACGCACCCTCAAGCGCATCCGCGCACATCTGCATCTGGTTGCCGGGCGGCGCGAAGACCGTCTGGTGTTCGATCTGCAAACCGCCGTCGCCAGCTCGCTGGGCCTGAAGCCGGACCCGACCAAACGCGCTGGCGAAGGCTTGATGCAGCACTATTACTGGGCGGCCAAGGCGGTGGAGCAGCTCAACCAGATCGTGCTGCTGACCATCGAAGGCCGGCTCTGGCCGGAATTGGCGGCACAACCGGGCGTGCCCATCACACAGATTGCGGACATCGAAGACGGCCGTTTCCTCGACAAGGACGGCCGCCTCGAACCGGCCGACCTCTCGCTCTACGAACGCGATCCGCCGGCCATCCTCGAAACCTTCGTGGTGTTCACCCGGGCACCCGGCATCCGTGGCCTCAC
Organism: Pseudomonadota bacterium; assembly: GCA_021846025.1. GTDB lineage: Bacteria > Pseudomonadota > Gammaproteobacteria > Burkholderiales > Burkholderiaceae_C > Thiomonas_A. The sequence goes on along the minus strand of JAJZDV010000047.1, from coordinate 12,969 downwards.
CGCGCCCACGCTGCGCGCGCTCTACCACGCTCGCGAGCGCATGGACGCCACGTTCTGCCGCAGTCCGCGCAGCCACGCGCTGTTCCTGCGCATCATCCAGTCGCCGCAGGGTGTGACCCACGCGCTGCGCCTGATGAACCGCACCAGCGTGCTCGGGCGCTATCTGCGTGTGTTCCGGCGCATCGTCGGACAGATGCAGCACGACCTGTTCCACGTCTACACCGTGGATCAGCACATCCTCATGGTGGTGCGCAATGTGCGACGCTTTTTCATCCTCGAGCATGCGCACGAATATCTGTTTTGCTCCCAACTCGCAGCCGGCATGGAAAAGCCCTGGCGCCTGGTGCTCGCAGCGCTGTTCCACGACATTGCCAAGGGCCGCGGTGGCGATCACTCCGCCCTCGGCACGACCGAGGTGCGGCGCTTTGGCAAAGCCCACGGACTGCATCGCGAAGACACCGAATTCGTCGCTTTCCTCGTCGAGCATCACCTCACGATGTCGCGCGTGGCGCAAAAGGAAGACCTGAGTGACCCCGATGTCGTCACCAGCTTCGCCCGCAGCGTCGGCGACGAGCCTCACCTGACGGCGCTCTACTTGCTGACCGTGGCGGATATTCGCGGCACCAGCCCCAAGGTGTGGAACGGCTGGAAAGCCAAACTGCTGGAAGACCTCTACCGCGCCACCCTGCGCGTGCTCGGCGGGCAGGCGCCCAACCCGCAGGCCGAATTGCAGCAACGCCAGCAGGAGGCGCGCCGCCTGCTCAACCTCTACGGCATCGACGAGCATGGCGCCAAGGCGCTGTGGGACACGCTGGATTCCAGCTATTTCCTGCGCCACGAGCCGGCCGATGTCGCCTGGCACACCCGCCAGCTCATGCGCCGCGTGCAAAGCGCCGACCCGGTGGTCAGCTCCCGCCTGGCGCCCTTCGGCGAAGGGTTGCAGGTGCTGGTGTACTGTCCCGACCAGCCGGATCTTTTCGCGCGCATTTGCGGTTTTTTCGACAGCCACAATTTCAGCATTCTCGACGCCAAGATTCACACCACCCGAAGCAACTGGGCACTGGACAGCTTCATCGTGGTCGAGCCCTATCTGTCCGAGCATTACCGCGAACTCATTTCGATGGTGGAAGTGGAACTGGCCCGCACCCTTGCTGCGCGCGGGCCGCTGCCCGAGCCGGTGCGTGGCCGCGTGTCGCGCCGCGTGCGCCATTTCCCGGTGCAGCCCCGCGTCGAACTACGCCCCGACGATCGTGGCCAGCGCTGGATCCTGAGTGTGCGCGCCAGCGACCGCACCGGCCTGCTGTTCGCCGTTGCCCGGGTTCTGGCAGCGCGCGGCATCAGCGTGCAACTCGCCAAGATCATGACCCTGGGTGAGCGCGTCGAAGACACCTTTCTGCTGCAAGCCCAGACGCAGAATCTGGGCAGTGAAAAGTCCCAGATCGCGCTGGAAAACGAACTGCTCGAAGCCCTGTCGAACTGAACGGGCCCAGAGCCCTGCTGCAGCCGTCAGTCGAACCCTCCGGCGCGTGCCAGCCTGGCGCGCAGTGCGTCGAGTTGCTGCATCAGCTCCAGCGCCAGTGCGGCACCTTCCAGGTTCACACCCAGATCCTGCTGCAGATGTTGCACCTTGCGCGCCGTGAACAGGGCCTGCCCCGCGAATCGCCAATCTCCGGGCTTGTGTGCCGGGCCAGAGAGCGGCTCCAGGATGCCCACTTGCACCAACTCCATCACCCAGGTCTCGGGTTGGGCACAGGCCCGGGTGAGGTCGCGCAAGTCCAGCAACACACCTTCGTCCATGGTCGTGCAGGTCAAAGCATGGGTTTGCATGGTTCAAACTCCCGTCAGACGCCCAGTTGCAGGCGCGGATTGAAACGCAACTCGGTGGCCAGGCGCTTGTAGGCCTCCACGGCCTTCGGACTGTCTGCTGGGGGCAATACCACCTTGAGTTCGATGTACAGATCGCCCGGCTCCGCGGCCGGCAAACCCCGGCCCTTGAGACGCAATTTGCGTCCACCTTGCGAACCGGCGGGAATGTTCACATCCACCTTGCCGCCTGGCGTGGGGGCCGTCACCGCGCCGCCCAGCGCCGCTTCCCAGGGCGCCACCGGGAGGGTGAGATACAGGTCCTTGTCGACCACGCGGTACCAGGGGTGCGGCTTGAACTGGATTTCGAGATACAGATCGCCGCTGCGTCCATCCGGCCCCGGTGCGCCCTGGCCGGCGAGGCGCAGGCGCTGGCCCTCGCGCACGCCGCGCGGTATCTTCACGTTCAAGTTGCGCTCCTGCACCACGGCATGGCCCGCAGCGTCCACCTGTGGGCTTTGCAGGGTGATGCTGCGCTCGGCACCGTGGTAGGCGTCGTCCAGATCGATGACGATGCGCGCATGGTGATCGACCGGGCGCGCGGAGCGTGCCGCAGTCGCTCGTGATGAGCGGCGGCCGCGTTCTGAACCACCGAACAGTGATTCGAAAAAATCACTGAACGCCGCCGCCTCTTCGGCGTTCATTCCCTGCCCGCCCTGCGGCGCGGCGCCCGAGAACTCGAAGCCCTGGCCCCAGTCGGGCGGCGGCTGAAAGTCCTGGCCGGCACGATAACTGGCGCCGAGTCGGTCGTAGGCGGCACGCTTTTCCGGGTCTTTCAGCACCTCGTAGGCCTCGCCCAATTCCTTGAATCGATCCTCCGCCTGCGGCTCCTTGCTGACGTCCGGGTGAAACTTGCGCGCCAGCTTGCGGTAGGCGCGCTTGATCGCGTCGCTGTCGGCGCCGCGCTCGACGCCCAAAGTTTCGTAGTAGTCCTTGAATTTCATGCGGGTGCTCACAAATAACAGTTCAACAGCAGATCGGTTCAACCCTGCCGGGTTTCAAGTCCTATTGTGGGACGACTTGGTGATTGGAGCGATGCATCCGCATCAAACCGCGGGCCGCATCGCTTCCGAAACCCAGCAATCCGCAGCGGTTGGTCGTGAGCATGTTCATCGTGACCGTTGGCGTCGGGCGACCTGTCCGACCCGCCTTTCTTGAACAAGGAGTACGCATCATGGTTGCCACGTTATTTCGGACCCCGGCGAGCCTGTTCGCCGATCTCGATCGCATTCAGCGCGAGATGGAGCGCAGCTTCGGCCTGCCCACCAGCATCCGCGCCGCGGGGGGCGCGGCCTTTCCGGCCATCAACATCGGCTCCACCGCCGACGCGGTCGAAGTCTATGCCTTTGCCCCCGGACTCGATGCCAGCAAACTGGAGGTGTCGGTCGACAACAACCTGTTGACCCTGGTCGGCGAGCGCAAGCTGGCCGCGCCGCCCAAAGGCGGATCGGTCTACGCCGAGGAGCGTTTCGAAGGCGCATTCCGCCGCGTCATCAGCCTGCCCGACGACGTCGATCCGGCACAGGTGCAAGCTCGCTACACCGACGGTGTGTTGCGCGTGCGCATTGCCCGCAAGGCTGCCTTGCAGCCCCGTCGCATCGCCATCAACTGAACAGGAGGACATCATCATGAGCACCCAAGTCGTGCAACACGACCCACTCCATGCTGCGGACGCCGCGCGTCAGATCCAGCCGCTGTCGCCGCGTGTGGACATCGTTGAAGACATCGACGGCATCACCTTGGTCGCCGACATGCCCGGCGTGCCGCGCGACGCCTTGCATGTGCAGGTCGAGGGCGACACCCTGACGCTGCGCGGTGACATCGCCATCGTGCTGCCCGAGGGCATGGACCCGTATTACGCCGAGCTGCGCAGCAGCGCCTGGGAGCGCAGTTTCACGCTGTCGCGTGAACTCGACACCAGCGGCATTGCCGCCAAGCTGAAAGACGGCGTGCTGGACCTGCGCATCCCCAAAGCCGAGCACGCCAAGCCACGCAAGGTCGACGTGCAGGTGAGCTGAAGCGGTGGTTCGAGACGGTTGGATCGGCCAGTGCGGCCATCCGGTCCACGGCGGCCGACACCGCCGTGGACCTCGCCATGCCTGCGCGCGCTGAGCTCGCGGGCATGGCGGTCAAGCCCGCAAAGTCGCGACAAGCCGCTGCGGTCGCAGCAGCAACTCCAGCGCGTCATGCATCGAGCGCGCCAACACGTCGGCGGCCGCCAGGGTTGCGGTTGCGCAACCCTCTTCGCCCAGCACCGCAATGCCCAATGCAGCGGCTTGCAGCATGCGCGCATCGTTGCGGCCGTTGCCGATCGCCACCACCCCGGCGGCGCCCAGCGCCAGCACATAGTCGCGCTTGATGCGCGCCTGATCGGCAGGCGGCAACACATGCAGCCTGCAATCCAGGCCGTCCAGTTGCGCGGCGGCCGTGCCGTTGGTGTCGCCGGTGATCACGTGCAGCGTCAGCACCGTGGCCAGTCGCATCAGGCGCTCGGCCACCCCGGGAAGGAGCAGTCCGTCACAGGCCAGGGTGCCGTTGAAGTCCAGCACCAACTGGTCCAGATGCAGATCGCCGAAGTCGGGAATTTCAAAGCTGAGCATCGCATGGCCTTCCGGAAAACAGGGGGCAGTGTAGGGGGATCTGTTGCCCGCCGAGATGCGGATGCGTCACGGCATGAACCGCCCTAGCCCGCCAATCCGTCCTCCATCGCCTGCCGGGCGTTTTTCAGCGAGGCCGGCAGACGCGCCTCCAGAAGTCTGAACAGCTCGTCATGCAGCTTCAACTCTGCCCGCCAGGACGCTGGGTCGGCACTGGTGATGTTGGCGTAGCGCTCGCGGCTGAAATCCAGCCCGCCCCAGTCGAGATCGTCGTACCGCGGACTGATGCCGAACAGGTGGTTCTCGCCGCCGGCCTTGCCCTCGATGCGCTCGATCATCCACTTCAGCACACGGGCGTTTTCACCGTAGCCCGGCCAGACGAACCGGCCATCGGCATCCTTGCGGAACCAGTTGACGCAGAAGATTCGGGGCAGCGTGGCGCCCTGCGCCTCGAGCCTGGATTCCATGTTCAGCCAGTGCTGGAAATAGTCGGCCATGTTGTACCCGCAAAACGGCAGCATGGCAAAGGGGTCGCGGCGCACCACACCCTGCTGGCCGGCGGCGGCGGCGGTGGTTTCCGAGCCGAGCGTGGCGCCCATGTAGATGCCCTGCATCCAGTTGCGCGCCTCGGTGACGAGGGGCACGGTGGTGGAGCGGCGCCCGCCGAACATGAAAGCGTCGATCGGCACGCCCGAGGCATCGTCCCAGGCCGGGTCGAGTGCCGGGTTGTTGGTCGCGGCAACGGTGAAGCGGGAGTTCGGATGGGCGGCCTTGGCGCCGGTTGCCTGGGCGATGGCCGGCGTCCAGTCGCGCCCTTGCCAGTCGATCGCATGTTGCGGCGCCGCGCCCATGCCTTCCCACCAGACATCACCCTCGTCGGTGAGGGCGACGTTGGTGAAGATCACGCCGTGCTCCAGGCTGCGCATGCAGTTGGGGTTGGTCTCGAAGTTGGTCCCCGGGGCCACGCCGAAGTAGCCGGCTTCGGGATTGATGGCGTAGAGCCGGCCATCGCTGCCGGGCTTGATCCAGGCGATGTCGTCGCCGATGGTCGTGACCGTCCAGTCGCCCATGGCCGCAGGCGGGATGAGCATGGCGAAATTGGTCTTGCCGCAGGCGCTGGGAAATGCGGCGGCGATGTGGTACTTGCGCCCGGCCGGCGTCGTCACACCGAGGATGAGCATGTGCTCGGCCAGCCAGCCCCGGTCGCGCCCCATGGTGGAGGCAATGCGCAGGGCGAAGCACTTCTTGCCCAGCAAGGCGTTCCCGCCGTAGCCCGAGCCGTAAGACCAGATCTCCTGGGTTTCGGGGTAGTGGACGATGTACTTCTTCTGCGCATTGCAGGGCCAGGGCACATCGCGCTGCCCGGGCTGCAGCGGCGCGCCCACGCTGTGCACGCAGGGCACGAAGTGGCCTTCGGTGCCGAGCAGTTCGACCACGCGGCGGCCCATGCGGGTCATCAGCTTCATGTTGACGGCGACATAGGCCGAGTCCGAGAGTTCGACGCCGAGATGCGAAATGGGCGACCCCAGCGGCCCCATGCTGAACGGAATGACGTAGAGCGTGCGGCCTTGCATGCAACCTTTGAACAGGGCGTGCTCCCCGGTCTGCAGCAACGCGCGCATCTCGAGCGGGTCCATCCAGTTATTGGTCGGGCCGGCATCGTCCCGGGTGCTGCTGCAGATGAAGGTGCGGTCTTCCACCCGCGCCACATCGGACGGATCCGAGCAGGCCAGGTAGCTGTCGGGACGTCTGGCAGGGTTCAGTCGCTTGAAGGTGCCGGCGTCGACCAGTTGCTGGCAGAGTTCGTTGTACTCGGCGTCGCTGCCGTCGCACCAGTGAATGTCCTGGGCACCGGTCAGTGCGGCCATCTGCCCGACCCAGTCGATCAGGCGGGTGTTTTTGACGTAGGCCGGGGCGTAAGCCCGGGCCTGCGCCGAAGCAAGTTGGTTCATCTGCGTCTCCGTAGGAATAGGAATACCGTGCTGCAGCCGGCGCCCGTATCCCTGTGTTTCTGTCGTTGTTGTGTGCCGCCGGTTTTTCAATCCTAGTCCACCTGAAAGCCACTGAACATGCGCGCGGTGGCCGGGGCCGGGCCGGATTCATGGCGGTGCAGAACCATCGACACGGATCGATGGCTCGCCGCGCACAATCCGCTCCAGATCGTCGAGCAGCGCGTTGTTGATCACCTCGGCTTGTTGCACCAGACCCAGGGCTCGGGTGTGATCGCCGGCATCGGCGGCGACCTTCGCGCGCTGCGCCAGGGCGTGGATCTGCGCGTGGCGGCGGTGGATATCGGCATAGCGGGAATCGTTGCCGAAGAAGAACTGACCGGCACCATGCAACCATTGCCCGAGGTGGCAATAGCGTTCGGCATCGGTCTCCATCACCCGCTGCGGGAACGGGATTCTGCCCTTGGCAGCCGCAAACAGCCGGATGAAGCGTTGACGCTGAATCTCAGGCAAATTGGGCGAGGCATAGACCGATAGTCGGGATAAAACCGGCGGTGTCCAAGCCTGGGTCCAAGCGGGCAACTCCTCTGCCGGCATGGGCCGGGCAATGCCGTAGCCCTGGGCGTAGTAGCAACCCAGCGAGGCCAGCAGATTCAGGGTGTCGAGATCTTCCACGCCTTCGGCCACGGTCGTCAGGCCCATCAAGGTGGCGATGTGCAGCAAGCCCGCGACGATGGCGTAATCGCGCGGGTCGTCGATCATGTCACGCACGAACGCCTGGTCGATCTTGATGGCGTGCGCCGGCAGGCGTTGCAGGTAGCGCAGCGTGGTTTCGCCCTGGCCGAAGTCGTCGAGCGCAACACGCACGCCGGCAGCGATGCTGGCCCGCATGACGTCGGCCGCCAGGTCCAGGTCGCGGAGCGCGCCGGATTCGGTGAGTTCGATCTCGATCTGTCCCGGCCGCACTCCGGGGTGTCCGGCGAGTGCTTCACGCCAGTCGTCCAGCCATGCGGAATCGAGGAAATGCAGCGTGCTGATGTTCACCATCACCCGCAAATCCAGCCCCTGCGCGTTCCACAACTGGGCCTGGCCCAGGGCCTGCTGCAACACCCAGCGCCCCACCGGCCGGGCCAGGTGCGGCGTGTCCAGCGCGCTGATGAACGCTTGCGCCGCCAGCATGCCCTGCTCGGGATGGCGGATGCGCAGCAGCGCTTCCACACCGATCACACAGCCAACATCGCGGCCGCTGATCCCCAGCACAGGCTGGTAATGCAGGCACAGCCAGTGCTCGGCCAAGGCCTGGCGCAGCAGATCGAAGGCGCTTTGCTGGGCGTGGACTGCCGCTTCCATCTGCGGCGCGAAGCGTTGCACCAGGTTCTTGCCGCCCTGCTTGGCGGCATACATGGCCTGATCGGCATGGCGCAGCAGAGCCTCGGGCTCGGTGCCGTCGTCCGGATACAGCGCCAGGCCCAGGCTGGCGGTCACCTGCACGGCATCCTGCGGGTTGAGTTCCACCCGCGCACGGGCACTGTCCACCAGGCGCTGGCAGGCCTGGATGGCATCGCCCCCCTGGCTGAGGCCCTGCAGCAGGACGGCAAACTCGTCTCCACCCAGACGCACGATCACGTCGCCTTCACGCAACGCCTGTTGCAGCCTGCGCGACAAGATTTTGAGGAACTTGTCTCCCTCGGTGTGTCCACGGGTGTCATTCACGCGCTTGAAGTCGTCCAGATCCAGAATGGCGACGGCGAATCGCAGCCCAGCTTCGCGCTCCCCGACTTCGCACAGCCTGCTCATTTCAGCCATCAGGTAGCGGCGGTTGGGCAGGGCCGTGAGATAGTCCTTGTCGGCCAGTTGCCGCAATTGGCCGTTGTACGAAAGCAGCGCCTCTTGGCGGGCGCGGATGGCTTGGGCCTCTGTGCGCATGCGCTGCTGGAGCAGCACATAGGCCAGGGTCAACGTGGCCAGGAGCAACAAGGCGGCAGCCGCCGTGGGCGCCAAGGTCCGCCAGTAATCCGCCCACAACACGGCGGCCGGCAGGGACACCGAAACCGCCAGATCCGGCGCGCTTGGCCCCAGGCGCGTCCAGTAGCCGCGGCGCTCCTGATGGATGGAGTGCACCACTCCATGAAAGTCTGCCCCCGACAAACCCTCGTTCGCCTGCAGCGAACGCACCAGAATGCCGGTCTGCGGGCGGGTGTAGAAGGCGGCAAACCGCGTCGTGGGAACATCGGGCCAGCGCGCCAGCACATAGCCGTCCTGCCGAACCAGGATGAAAGCCTCGGACTCACGCAGGCGATTCGAACCCGTTTGCCGCGACATCAAACCGCGCCAGAATTGGTTGAAGGCCTGACGGTCGATGCCGACACCGATCCAGAACGCCGGCGTCTGGCCCTTGGGCGCGTAAAAGTGGATTTGCGGCAACACCCACGCACTCAAGGCCGGCACTTGCACCAGCGGTCCCACCACCGGACGACCCAGGCTGCGCGCCTGCGACATGTCCGCCCAGATTTGCGGCGTGTTGCGCAGCTCGAATGCCGGACCCAGCGCCGCCGTGGCGCCAAGGATCGCGCCCTGCGCATCGACCACGCGAAGAATGGCCGTTCCCGCCATGCCGGCCCTGGCCTGCATGAGGCGACTCTCGAGTGCCGCCGGATGGCTCAACAACTGCGGATGACGCCGCAAGCTCGCAGCCAGGGCGTCCGCCAGCACCGTGTATTGGCCCAGCCGGCCTTGCGTGGCGCTGGCCAGAAGCTGGGCATTGGAAGCCAGCCGGGTGTTGAGGCTGCGCCGTTGCGCCTGCCAGTGCAATGCGGCGTAAATGCCGAACAACACCAGGGCCAGGATCATGCAAAGTGCATAACCCACAGAGAACAAGCTGCGTAAACGCAACAAGTCGGTGCGCTCAGCTTGAGATCCGTCGGGATCCATGGACTGGGCCAGGGCGGGCGGAAGGGTTTCCAAGTTGCGAGAGGATTCGGTTCGAGGTGGCAGCGTTGTGCCCGACTTGGGTGGCTGTTGCCATGGTCCATGCAGATCACCGTCCAAGTCTAGGAGCGCGACACGCACCACGTCACCGTGCAAACGCCATTGAATGGTGCTTGGTGACAACGATCACGCACAACCCGAACGTGTCACGGCTCAGGGCTTTGCGAACCTGCAAGCACGCTCGGCCCGGATGCAAGTCCTGGTGAAGTTCCTGGCGCACCGGGAACAGACCCACAGACCCGCGCCCCCCGTCGCGTGTTGCCGCCGCTTGGCCAGGATCACGCCGGCGCCTGTCCACCGAGTCTCCGGGCTTGCATCCGGCTTGGATCGGGCTTGGCGAGCCGGACGTTCCGGATCGCCCCCCCGGCGTGCATGCTCAGGCCCGATGGTGAGGGGATTTCGGCGCGCGCAGGCATTCGAGCGGCCCACAGCCTGCGGCTCGAACACCGCACCGCTGCCACCGTCTCGCACCAGGTACTGCCGCGTTGTTTCAACGCCCACCTGACCGATGAGGTCAATCCGCGCAAACACCTCGCCCACGGTTCGGCCAATTGCCTCGCGCCGCACGGGCCGGCGCGGCGGCAGCAGACTCACCGCGACGATCCCGGGGCGAGCAGCGCACCGGCCTGCGCGTCGATCCAGCCCAAAGGGCAGGCCCCGACTATTTTGGCGCCGTCAGTTCGGCCTTGAGCCTTGCCAGGTCAGCGTCCACGCCGGTGGTGGTGCGCAGCTTGTCGAGTTCCTTTTCGGTGCTGTTGCGCGCGTCCAGAGGGTCGCTGAGAATGCCGGCCTCGGTCATGCCCTCCATCGCCTCGGCCTTGGCTTGCATCTGGGCGGTCTTGTCCTGCGCGCGGCGCATGGCATCGCCCGCATCGGCCAGGCCGGTACCCAGGCCCGAGAGCGATTCGGACACGCCCACCTCGGCCGCAGCCGCCGTCATCTGCGTTTTCATCACCTCTTTTTGCGTGCGGAACTGTTCGATGCGGTCTTGCAGCTTGGTCTCGTAGAGGGTGAGCTTGTCGGCCTGCGTCGCCACACTGTCGTGGGCCTGCTGCAGGCTGCCCATCTTCTGCAGCGCCGCTTGTTTGTCGGCCAGCGCGGCGCGCGCCAGATCTTCGCGCTGGGCCTGCAGTGCCATGCGGGCGTCGGCCTCGGCCTTGTCCGCCTCGCGCTTGGCGGTGCTGATCTGGTTTTCCAGCGCGATGCGCTCGGTGATCACGTCGGCCAGGTGGCGCTTGGTGTCCTGCAGGCTGGTGATCATTTTTTCGTACGACAGATCCAGGGTCTGCGATGGATCGTCGGCGCGGTTGAGAAAGGTGTTGACCCTGGCTTCCAGAATTTCGGCAGCGTGTTTGAACATGGTCATGATGGGGCTCCTGAGCGGTTGAAGGGATGTCAGTCGTTGACTGGAATGACGAGTTGCGGGTTGAGCGCATCCACCAGCGCATCGGCCTTGTCCATCGCCTTCACCGCGGTGCCGATGGCGAAGAACTCGATGACATGCGGCTGCCAGTTGTGCGAGCCTTCGTGCAACTGCACCCCGGTGACGCCATCGGCCTGCGCCGCCGCAGCCTCGTGCTGCATGCGCTCCATCGCCAGTTCGCGGGCGTCGTACATGGCCTGGGTGAACTGCCCCAGCTCGACGTTGTTGCCGATATTGCCGAGCGAGCGCAGCGCACCCTGGTGGGCGACGTGGTAGACGCAGGAGCCCATCACCATTTCCATCGGCCGGTAGCCGGACTTGAGCAGCATCCAGAAGTCCTGCCCCGAGAGGTCGGAGGTGAAAGGTTTGCCGCCCACGCCCTTGAAGCCGGGATCGCCGGTGCGGTGCGCGATGGCCGTGCCGATGGCCATGAATTCCAGAATGTCCTTGTCCCATTCCATGCGCTTGACCTCCAGCCGCAGGCCGACCACGCCGTCGGCCCGCAGCAGGATGGCCTCCTGCTCCATGCGGCTCATGGCCAGTTCACGCGCCTGGTACATGGCTTGCGACAGCACGTCCATCTCCATGTTCGTCGACCATTGGCCGTACTGGATGCCGAGGTGGTAGACGCAGGAACCGACCACCAGGCCGAGCGGCTCGAAGCCGGCCTGGCGCACCATGACGAATTCGTTCACCGACAGATCGGAGGTGAAAATGCCTTCGTGGCTGCCTTGCGAGCGCAAGCCCTTGAGGCGCTCGACGGCATGCGGGGCGAGCTGCTCGGCGGCTGGTTCTAGGGGTTCGGTCATTGCGGTCATGATGGGTCGTCCTGGTGGAATGCAGGTTGGAGTGGAGGCAGAATTCAAGGCTGTGTCGGTGGGGCTTCGAGCTGGCGGTCGGCCAGGCTGAACGTGGGCGTCAGGCTGGCCTTGGGCGGGCGGTTGCGGTCATAGGCCACGGCCGTGCCGATGGCGATGTGGCGGCAGAGGTAGCGCGGCGGCTCCTCGTTGCCGCCCTCTTCGCGGAACAACTCGGCATACTGCGTGTGCGCCAGCACCGAGGCCTGCAGGCGCTGGCCGTCGCTGCGCAAATGCTCCAGCGCGCTGCGCCGCACATGCTGCTGAAAGGCCGAGAGATCGGTGAGTTCCGCATTCATCCAGGGATTGCCGGCGCCACCGCTGCCGTACGGGCCGCCATAACCGCCGCCATAGCCAGACCCGGGCCTGAAACCTTGTTGGCCGTAAGGGGCAAAGCTTGCAGAGGACTGCGACCCGGCGATGTACCAGTCGAAGTGGGCGCCGATGGCGATGCCCACCGGCACCGCGCCATCGTCCAGCAGGCGCACGAAATGCAGCGCCGACACCGTGGCCAGCGCCGGCTCGATCGACGGCGGCAGGCCGCGGACGCGCACCGCGGTGCCGCTCAGGGCATAGTCCATGTCGGTCGGGTTCTGCCCGCGCTGCCCGTGCAACTGCACGTCCACCACGGCATTCGCGCCCAGGAGCGTGGCTTCCAGGCGCAGGCGGTCGATGGCCTGGTGCCAGCCATCGACCTGCCCGTCGGACCAGGAGTAGCCGAAGTGGTACCAGCAATTGCCCGTGACCGTCCCCACGGGCTCGATGCCGTGGCTGCGTTGCGCCAGCATCTCGACCGGGGTCGCGGTGCTGATCCAGGGCAGCTCGCGCCGCGCCGTGGCGCCCAACCTCGCCTTGACGAAAGCGGGCAGGTCGGCATGCGGCAGGGCGTCGGCCCAGGCCTGTTGCCGCGCCAGCTCGTCGGGCGTGAGGCCGCGCGGCGCGGCCAGGTTGTGGGCGGTGGCGGTCAGCCCGTCCACCGCATGCCGCGCGTCGTGCGTCACGTCCTCGACGCGTTTCTTCAGTTGATCCCAGATCGACATGCGGCTCTCCTGTGGTGTGCGGGTTCAGTTCATCAAAAAATCGTGCAGCGACTGGCTGGCGCGCTGCAACTCGCCGGACTGCGAGAACAAGGCGGCAAGCAGGTTTTCCATCCATGCCGCCAGACTCAGGTCTTCGCGCTTGAGGATGATGCCGCCCACCACCCTGGCGCGCTGCGTGCGCACGCCCGAAGGCTGCTTGTCGAGCAGGTAATGGAAGTCCTCGGTCCGCACCACGATGCTCTGCACATGGCT
>JAJZDV010000046.1 GCA_021846025.1 Pseudomonadota bacterium | reverse complement strand
CGGTCGGCATGCTCAACTGGGAACACTTCATCAAGGGCCTGCTCGGCCTGGGCGCGCCCGATGCGGCCATCGTCGCGCGCGGCGAAGCGATGATGCACGAATTCGGTGGCGTGCTCGACGCCCACCTTGCGCAGCACGCGTGGATCAGCGGCGACGCGCTCACCCTGGCCGACTTTTCCATCGCCGCACCGCTGGCCGACAGCGCCCGCGCCAGGCTGCCGGTGGACGGCTTCCACCACATCCAGCGCTGGTTCGCCGAAGTGCGCGCGCTCGACGCGTGGAAGGCCACCGAGCCGCAGGCCCCGCTCTGAGCGGCCCGGCGTGTTTTTCAGGCCATGGGTTTCCCCGCTGCGGAAAAGCAGCAGACGCTGGCGCTGCAAGGCGTCGGCGAAACCGTGGTCGCGCGGCTGGAGCAGATCGGCTTCTCGTCGCTGTCGCAACTGGCGGGGCAAGACCCCGCCGTCGCCACCCGGCAGATCGCGCAGATGCTTGGCTCGACCTGCTGGCACAACAGCCCGCAGGCAAGAAGCGCCATCCAGGCGATCATCGCCCTGGCGCAGACCGCGCGCCAGCCCGAGTGATTGCGGCGCCGGCCGCCGCGACGCCTAGCGCAAGGGCAGATAGATGTCGGTCACGTCGCTCTCCGAATCCGGGCCGGGGTTGGTGGTGATGTAGTGGAAGAACAGCGGGAAGTCGCGTGGCGTCTCGCCGCTGGCGGGAAGCCAGTCGCGGTATAGCGGGTAGATGGTTTCGCCCAGGCGGTCGCGCCGGCCGAGGTGGCGCACACGGGCGCAGCGCCCGGCGGGGATGAGTTTCTCCACCACGCCCTCGAGGTTGGCGGCAACGGCCTCACCCGCGCCCAGTTCGGCGCAGAGGTCGAATCGGAAGTCTGCCGGCGGGGTGGTGTCGGGGTTGCCGTAGGGGATGCCGAAGCTGCGGCAGCGCTCCACCGGCGAGACGCCGCTGCGCTGGCGCCAGGCGATGAAGACCTGCACGCTGCGCGGAACATCACGGATCGGCCCGCGATGCTCAAACGCGGCGATACGGGTGGCGGGAAACTGCACGATGTCGACTTGCATGATGACGCTCCAGATGAAGGTTGGAAACACGAATGCCGCATTCCAGGCCTGCCACAGCGGCTGACGGCGGAAGACGGATGGACTCTGGCCAAAGGCGCGCCTGAAGGCGCGGGCAAATGCCTCGCCGCTGTCGAAGCCGGCCTGCAGCGCGATGTCCAGCACTGGTGCCTGCGGCTCCGACCGCAAGCGCAAGGAGGCGCGGCGCAGCCGCATGCGCTGCACGTAACGCCCCACGCTCACCCCCACATAGGCCGAGAAGGCGCGGTGGAAGTGGAAGGACGAGTAATGCGCCAACGCGCTCAGCGCGTCGAGGGTCAAATCCTCGTCGAGATGCTGCTCGATGTAGAGCAGCACGCGGTCGAAGCGTTGCGCGTGGCGCTGGGCGGCGGTGGTTGGCATGGTGTGCGATGTGTGGACAGACGCCATGTTGCCGCCACGCGCGCCGCGTTGCCTGATCGGGCTTGCGCACTTCACTTTCGCCGCGCTGGATGTCGAAATCACGCGCCGTCGTGCGTCGTGTCATGCAGGGCAAGCCCAGGCGCCCCGCGACGACCCTTCCACCCTTCCCCTGCCACCGAGACCCATCATGATCGACACGCCCCGCATCATCCGCAGCACCGCCAAATTCGCCGCCGTCATTCCCCTGGACATTCCGCGCTCGGACATGATGGAGGCCTTCGGCCCGGCCGTGAGCGAGCTGCTGGCCGCACTGTCCGCGCAGGGCCTCAAGCCCAACGGCTCGGCGTTCGCGCATCACCTGCGCATGACGCCCGAGCGCTTCAACTTCGAGGTGGGCTTTCAGGTCAGCACGCCGGTCAGGCCGCAGGGGGCGCGTCAGGCCAGGCACGCTGCCGGCTGCCACGGTGGCACGCACGGTGTACCACGGCGCCTATGAAGGTCTGCCCGGCGCGTGGGGCGAACTCATGCAATGGCTCGAGGCCAACGGCCACACCCCGGCGGCGAACTTGTGGGAGTGGTATGTCGTCGGGCCGCACCTCTGCCCCGACCCGGCGGACTGGCGCACCAAATTGTGCCGACCCGTGATCGAATGACTGGCGAAAGAGGTCGAGAATGCTGAAATTGGCGATGATCGGATCGGCCCACTTGACGACGGAGCATCCATGAACAATGACCCGACGATTCCACGGATCGACTCGACCTTCGTGGTCTTCGATGCCCGGGGCACGGCCACCCCTGTCGACGTCACTCCGGGTTTCTGGGATGAACTGACGCGTCGCTTCGGCGACTTCTCCGGCAAGCTGCTGGTGTCCAGCTTCCACTTCGAGCAGGACTGGCCGACCTGGGAATGCCACCCCCACGGCGACGAATGGATCGGCCTGCTCAGCGGCGACTTCGATCTGCACATGGACCTGCCGGATGGACACGACGGACCGCGCAGGGTGCGCCTGCACAAGCCCGGCGCTTTCGTCATCGTGCCGAAGGGCGTCTGGCATACCGCCCGGGTCAGGGCACCGAGTGCGGCGCTGTTCGTCACACCCGGCCAAGGCACGCTGACGCGGCCGGTCACGCAGCACGAAGCGCAAGAGCCTGCTGCGGAGGATGCAGCCAGCGCAGCCGCGGCGCCGCTTCACACCGCGCTGCGCCTGAACCAGTTGAACCTGGTCTGCCGCGACGTTGACGCCAGCCTGGCGTTCTACCGCGCCATGGGGATCGAGATTCATGAAGCGCCACGTGGATCCGATGACATTCGTCACGCCAAGGCCCGCCTGCCAGACGGCTTCCTGCTGGAGTTCGACAACGCGGCATTGGCGCGCATTTACAACGCCGCGTGGCGGCGTGACGCAGGCGACAGCGCGGGACACAACAGGGTCGTCGTCGGCATCACCCTGCCGACGCGCGAGGCGGTCGATCAGCATTTCGCGAAACTCACTGCCGCAGGCTACGCAGGACGGCAATGTCCCTTCGACTCCTTCTGGGGCCAGCGCTATGCCATCGTCGCCGACCCGGATGGCAACGCGGTCGGGCTGATGAGTCCGCCGGATGACTCCCGCCGAACCTGGCCGCCTGCTGCATCCCCCGACACCTGACCCTGCCTGCCGCAAGCAGTTCAGCCCGCTGTTCAACCCCGCCACGCCGCCCGATGTGGCACAGGCGCAGAAGTCCCGGCTGCTCGACCGTTTCGACCTCGTTGCTGCTCGCATACCCTCGTCGTCACTGAGGGCTTCGAGTCGTGACATCGTGGGCGCCGTGACGACGACTTGCGGAGGTGCCGCGATGCAACCCCTCTTGCTTGCGCGCAGCCTTGCAGCGCGCCATTTGCTCCAGGCCGGGGCCTTGCTGTTCGTGCTGGGGCTGTTCACCGGCCTGGTGGTGCCGATGCTGGCCGCGCCCCGCCTGAGACTGTCCAGCCACCTCGAAGGCGTGTTCAACGGCCTGCTGTTGCTGCTGCTGGGTCTGGTGTGGCAGCGATTGCGGCTGGGTCGGCGGCTGCGGGCGCGGTGGGCAGCGCGGCGCAGGAAACCCTGCTGCTGGCGGCCTTGCTGTTGCTGACGGCGGCGATGCTCGCCGTCGGCCTGATCGTGCTCTGGGGGCTGCGCGGGGCCGAGCCCGAATCGGGCGGCACCTGACTTCAAGCGATGTTGCGCGCGGCGTAGCATGGCGCGTCCACGCACTGACCGGAGCCCCCGCCATGAACGATGCCGCGCTGACCTTCTACACCAACCCACAGTCGCGCGGGCGCATCGTGCGCTGGATGCTCGAAGAAGTGGGCGCGCCCTACGACACCGTGGTGCTCGATTACGGCACCACGATGAAGGCGCCCGCATATCTCGCCATCAACCCCATGGGCAAGGTGCCCGCCATCCGACACGGCGACACCGTGATCACCGAGGGGGCCGCCATCTGTGCCTATCTGGCGGATGCCTTCCCGCAGGCCGGGCTGGCCCCCGCGCCCGCCAGCCGTCTGCGCGGGCCCTACTACCGCTGGCTGTTCTTCGCCGCCGGGCCGGTGGAGGCTGCAGCCAGCAACAAGGCGCTGGGCTTCGTCGTGCCACCCGGGCGCGAGCGCATGATGGGCTACGGCAGCTATGCCGAGGTGATGCACGCGCTCGAAGGCGCGGTGTCGCAGGGCGACTACCTGCTGGGCAGCCACTTCACCGCGGCGGATGTCTACCTGGGTTCGCACCTGGGTTTCGGCATGCAGTTCGGCACCATCGAGAAGCGCCCGGCGTTCGAGGCGTATTGGGCGCGACTCGCCGCGCGCCCGGCCGCGGTGCGGGCCAGGGCGATGGACGATGCGCCCACGCCCAAGCCGCCCGCCACGGCGTGACGGCGCAGGGAGATGCGGCAGCGGCCCGGCACGCGCCCACCGGCCGACGGTCTGCGCGGCGTTTGTGGGTTTCATCACTCACCATGGGGGCATCATGACGACCCAGTCTCTCACGTCGAACACATCAAGCGATCCAATCGTCATGCCGAGGCAGCTACCGCATTCGTCGACGCACTCGAACAGCTGATGTGACGCCGAGTGTTCGTGCCGATGTGAGTTTTGAAGAAACAGATACCGAACAAGCCTATGGATTTGTGGACGATGCCTACGGCACCGGGCGGCTTGCCGTGGACAACTTTCCAAGTTGCTCACCATGCCACCCTTCGCCCACTAGCTCCACAGGCTCTACCACTTTGAGAGAGAGTCAAAGGACGGAACCCCGCCCCAACTCCCAGCAGAGGTATGCTTTCCTACGCGCATCTGACGACCGTGACGCGCATCGGATCAAGGATCATTGGAAGATCCAGGGAACATTGGAAAATCCCAGTCGGAATTCGACCGCAGCGTGCTGGAGAGCCTGCGAGAACCGCTGGAAAGCGGACGCATCCACATTTCGCGTGCGGCACGCCAGGCGGAATTTCCAGCGCGCTTCCAGTTCATCGGTGCGATGAACCCTTGCCCATGCGGCTACCTTGGCCACGCCACGCGCACCTGCCGCTGCACGCCCGAGCAAGTGGCGCGTTACCAGGGCCGCATCTCCGGGCCGCTGCTCGACCGCATGGATATCCAGGTGGAGGTCGGTGCGCTGGAGCCTGACGAACTGCTGCGCCTGCCCCAAGGCGAATCCAGCCATGCCATCGCCGCGCGGGTCGCCGCTGCCGCCGAGCGGCAGATTCGGCGCCAGGGCTGCATGAATACGGCGTTGGCGGGTGCGGCGCTGGATGTCCACTGCGCGCTCGATGCGCACGCATCGAACTGGCTGGCCGGCGCCCTCAAGCGCCTGGGCTGGTCAGCGCGCGCCGCGCACCGCGTGCTGAAAGTGTCCCGCACCATCGCCGATCTGGCGGCGCAGGAGTCCATTGCCTTGGCGCATTTGGCCGAAGCCGTGCAGTTCCGCCGGGTGATGGCGGATCACTGACAGCGCCCGGGGCGGCAGGTTGGCGTGCCCGAGATGCGGGCGCAGGGTCAGGCCGGGCAGTTCCGAGGTGCGTGCAAGCAACTCCCGCCGGACGAATCGGGGGCAAGCGCAAGCGGGAGTTGGCGCCCTCAGGGCAATGGACTGAGCCCACCGTTCGCCCCGAACTGCACGCGCTGGCCCATGGGCGGGGCCGTCCCCAGGGTTGCGGTACGCGTTTGACCGTCGTCCATGCGCACGTCCACGCGGTAGACGGTCTGGGCATTGACGCGTTTTTGCACCTCGTTGCCGGCATAGCCGCCACCCAGAGCGCCGATGACCGTTGCCGCGGTACGACCGTTGCCACCGCCGACCTGGTTGCCGAGCAAGCCGCCGACGACACCGCCAACGACGGCACCGATGCCGTTGGCCTGGCCCGGCTCCTGCACGGGCGTGACGGCAACCACGGTGCCGCAACTGGCGCAGGCCGGTGCCTGTGGCGAAGGAGCCTGCACAGGTTGCGGGGCGAAGGTTTGTGGTGCGAAGGTTTGCGGCGCAGCGTTCTGATCGCGATCGGCCACGGGCTGGGTTTGCCGCTGCGGCTGGGCCACGCGGCCCGTCTGCTGCGGCAGCTTATTGGACGGTTGCAGCGGTGCGAACTGCGCTGCCCCGGTCGCCGACGGGATGGCGTTGGTCACGGCCACCGCCGATTGCGCGCCGGTGCCGCCGGACGGCGCCGGACGGGCTCCCGTCGGCATCGATGCGCTTGCCGTGGGCGCCAGAGGCTGGGCAGTCGGCGAGGCGGGACTGGCGCTGAGCTTGTAGAGCACGGCGGCCAGCAACACGACGATCACGGTTCCGAGGACGCCGGCGGCAATCCAGACGGATTTGGATGCGGAACTGCCAGCCGGGAGCTGGGGGGGAGTTGGAGTTTGCATGATGCGTTCAGGTGTCAGGATCGGGGTGCAGGATAGCCCCGCGGCCGTCTGCGCCGGAAGTGCCAGCGCTTCGACACGGCGCAGCGATCTTCGGTGCCGCGATTCAGCGGGGCGCTGTTGAGCCCCATCCCGGGCCACTTCGTGACGCCGGGGGGCTGCCCTGCTGTAACGGCATGGCGTGGGCAACGTTGACGCCGGCCTCACGGCGGGCACGTCACGCCACGCAACGGCTCCTTCGGCCTTCAGGCCACCAGCAACGCCGTCGGCTGGTCCAGCAGCGCTTGCGCGGCAGGGGTGTAGGGCAGGTTCAGCGCCTGGGCCACGGCGGCGTAGGTGATGCGACCGGCATGCACGTTGAGGCCGGCGCACAAATGCGGGTCTTCGGCGCAGGCCTGCTTCCAGCCCTTGTTGGCCAGCGCCAGGGTGAACGGCAGGGTGGCGTTGTTCAGGGCGTAGGTGGAGGTGCGCGCCACGGCCCCAGGCATGTTGGCGACGCCGTAGTGCACCACGCCGTCGACCACATAGGTCGGCTCGTCATGCGTGGTGGCACGCGAGGTCTCGAAGCATCCCCCCTGGTCGATGGCGACGTCCACCACCACGCTGCCCGGGCGCATGCGCCCGAGCTGCGCACGTTTCACCAGCTTGGGTGCTGCGGCACCGGGAACCAGCACGGCCCCCACCACCAGGTCAGCCTGGGTGACGGCGGCATCGAGCGCGTGCAGCGTCGAATACTGGGTGGTGACACGGCCGTCGAACAGTTCGTCCAGCTGACGCAGACGGGGCAGCGATTTGTCGAGGATGATGACGCGCGCTCCCAGGCCTACGGCCATGCGCGCGGCATGCGTGCCCACGGTGCCGCCACCGATGACGACCACATCGCCAGCCGGCACGCCAGGCACGCCGCCGAGCAGCACGCCACGGCCGCCACTGGCCTTTTGCAAGGCGACGGCGCCGACCTGCACGGCCATGCGCCCAGCCACTTCGCTCATCGGCGCGAGCAGCGGCAGGCCGCCCTGCGCGTCGGTCACGGTCTCGTAGGCGATGGCGGTGCAGCCGCTGGCCATCAACTGCTTCGCCTGCTCGGGGTCGGGTGCCAGATGCAGGTAGGTGAACAGCACCTGGCCGGGGCGCAGCATGCGGCACTCGGCCGCCTGGGGCTCTTTCACCTTGACGATCATGTCCGCTTGCGCGAAGACGCTGGCGGCGTCTGGCGCAATGCCGGCGCCTGCGTCTTGGTAATCGGCATCGCTGGCGCCGATGCCGGTTCCAGCCCCGGATTGCACCAGCACGCGGTGACCGTGGTGGCTGATTTCACGCACCGCGTCCGGCGTGAGGCCGACGCGGTATTCATGCACTTTGACTTCCTTTGGTACGCCGATCAACATGATGTTTTCCCCTGGGTTGTGCGTGGTGCTTTGCCGCTTGCAAAGATGGAGACAGTATCGGCCCACGGACGCGAAATCCGCTTGCAAGATCCAGGGCTGAGATCCCTGATTGGCGCAATTTTTTGTCGATTTACAGGGCTCATAGCGCATAGAATTGCGTATTTCCTCCGGAAGCCGCCGCCATGACCGAGCTTGACCGTTACGACCGCGCGATTCTCACGCTGTTGCAGGCCGACGGTCGCCTGCCCAATGCGCAGTTGGCCGAGAAGGTGGGGCTATCGGCGTCAGCCTGCTTGCGCCGGGTTCAGCGTCTGGAGCAAACGGGGGTGATCGCGCGCTATGTGGCGCTGCTGGATGCGCGCGCCATCGACCGCGCCACCACCGTGTTCATCGAGGTGACGCTGGACAGCCAGCGTGAGGAAGTGCTCGCGGCGTTCGAGAAAGCCGCAGCAGTCAGCCGCGACATTCTCGAATGTCAGCTGATGGCGGGGGACTTCGATTATCTGCTGCGCGCTGCGGTGGAAAACCCGCAAGACTATGAGCGTCTGCACAAGCAGGAGCTGTCGCGCCTGCCGCATGTGGTCCGCATCAAGAGCAGCTTCGCGCTGCGCACCGTGGTCAAGCGCACGGACTACCCGGTATGAGGCAGGCTGCGTGACCAGCGGCTGGACTCCGAGCGGACGCTGACAGCGGCAGCCAGCCAAGGCCTGCGTGCTTCATGAATGTGAATGGCCAGGCTCAATGCGACAGACGGCGCAGGATGTGCACGTAATAGTTGTTCTGGACGTCACCCTGCTCGAGCCCGGCACGGCTTTGCTCCACCACGAACAGCTCTTCGGCCATGCCACGCTGCCGGACCTGGCGGCTCAGGCGATAGGTTCCGTGCGTGGGCAACAGCTCGGTGGCCACGAGGGCGATGTAGCCCTGGCCGTCGTCGTCCACGACGATGGCGTCGAAGCCCTGGGACGCGGCCACGGCCTGGATCGTGACGGGCTCCAGTCGGCACATCCCGAGGTGGTCGATGTAGATCTGCGCGATTTGCGCGATGTGCTCGCAAGTGAAGCGCTGCCCGGCGACGAAGTCTGCCTGCGCTCTGGCAGCGCGCACGGCATTCGCGGGGATTGGGGATTCCCCCACCGGGGGGTCGTTCAGCGCCACGGTCGTGTGTTGCGCCGAGAGGGTCTTGGAGGTCGTGATCGAGGCCATGATCGTCATCCTTCGCTGCAGTGGTAGGGGGCCAACGACCAGCCCTCAGGGCCGATCGCATGGTTTGCACTGTAGGAATGAAGCCTGGAAAAGGCTGTGAACGATTTCACGGAAAGACCAGAAAATTCACCCCGCTGCGTTCAGACGGCTGTGCCCCAGAGCAGCCGCCAGACACGGCCGTGCGATGCGCACAACAGCCTGGATTCAGCCGCGGCGCTCACCAGCTGACTTCGCGCTCGGGGGTGGAACTGATCTTGTGGATCGCCAGATCGGCCCCCTGGAACTCGGCCTCGGCGTCGAGCCGGATACCCATCGTCAGCTTGAGCAGACCGTAGACCAGCAGTCCGCAGAGCAATGCCCAGGCCACGCCAGCGAGCGTGCCCACCACCTGGGCCCAGAAACTCACGCCGCCGATGCCGCCCAAGGCCGTCTGGCCGAAGATGCCGGCGGCGACACCGCCCCAGGCGCCGCAGAGGCCGTGCAGCGGCCAGACCCCGAGCACGTCGTCCATCTGCAGGCGGTTTTGCGCCAGGGTGAACATCCGCACGAACAACCAACCGGCCACCGCTCCGGTGACCAGTGCGCCGAGGGGATGCATGACATCAGAGCCCGCGCAGACCGCCACCAGCCCGGCGAGCGGGCCGTTGTGGACGAACCCCGGGTCGTTGCGCCCGGCCGCCAGTGCCGCCAGGGTGCCGCCCGCAAGGGCCATGAGGGAGTTGATGGCCACCAGTCCGGAAATCTTGCTGAGGCTCTGCGCGCTCATGACGTTGAAGCCGAACCAGCCCACGATCAAGATCCACGAACCCAGCGCGAGAAACGCAATGCTGGACGGAGGATGGGGATTGACCCGGCCGTCCTTGTAGCGCCCACGTCTCGCGCCCAGCAACACCACGGCGGGCAACGCGATCCAGCCGCCCATGGCGTGCACCACCACGGAACCCGCGAAGTCGTGGAAGGCAGCGCCGAAAACCTGCTCGAACCAGGCCTGCACGCCAAAACGGTTGCCCCACATCGCGCCCTCGAACAGCGGGTAGACCACGCCCACGATGGCTGCGGTGGCGATGAGTTGCGGATAGAACCGGGCACGCTCGGCAATGCCGCCGGAGACGATCGCCGGAACCGCCGCGGCAAAAGTCAGCAGGAAGAAAAACCGTGTGAGTTGGACGCCGTCGTCCAAACGGAGCTGGGCTGCGGGCAGCAGGAAATGCACCCCGTAGGCGATGCCGTAGCCGACGAAAAAATAGGCCAGAGTGGCCACCGCAAAATCGACCAGAATTTTCACCAGGGCATTGACCTGGTTCTTCCGGCGCACCGTGCCCAGTTCCAGGAAGGCGAACCCGGCATGCATGAACAACACCAGGATGGCGCCGAGCAGCAGAAAAAGGACATCACTGCTTGGTTGCAAGGCTTGCATCGGGGACTCCTCAGGGTGGGTTTTGAGCGTGAGCGGGCGGATAGCCCGCGATCGGTGCAAAAGCCCCGAAAGCATGCAAGATTCGTTCCATTTCGGTGCGCTCGCCCCTTCTTGGCGCTTGCGCTAGAGGTTATGGAATTTTTTTGCAGCAGATCCATCCCCTGAACGCGCCTTGATGCACCATATTGGCGCAAAATCAGCCCATGGTTGCATGGATTTAGGGCAGATCAAACCCGATGCACCGATCAAGTGCATTTCATGTTGCGCGTGGATGGGCAACGGCTGCCGTGTTCCGGCAGCTTGGCGGACCGGGCAAGCAGACCGTCCCGTGGCTGGCAAAGTCGGCTGCGTGCCGCCATCCGGCGCCTGGGCGCTGGAGCCCGGTGCTGCGATCGACCGGCCTGCGAACGAGGCCTGGATCTCAGCCCTGCAGGTCGGGGTTCGGGCGTGTGGCGCGCAAGGAATGGCGCAGCGCGAGGAAGACGCCGCCAATCAAGACGATGGCGGCAGCGCCGATGAGATAGGCAAACAGTGGATAAATCGACATGACAGATTACGGATGGTTCCGGTTCGCTCTTCAGGAGGACGGACTCTCGCATGGCTGCCAGCGGCAGGCGTGCACGGCGTCAATCGGGACAACGCGTGCGTTTGCACGGTTCCCGATTCTAGGTCCCGAACCGGGCGGCTAAGTTCCGCCTAGGATGCAAGCTTTTGCATCCATGCCGGCACATCCCTCGCGCAAACCCGCCGCCTTCGCCCTGCTGGTGCTGACCCTGATCTGGAGCAGCAACTGGATCGTGATGAAGCTGGCGATGCTGGACAGCGGCCCGTTCAACTTCTCTGCCTTGCGCTACGCCGGCGGCACCGCGGTGCTGTTCCTGCTGCTGCGCCTGCAGGGCGAGCGCCTGACGCCGCCGCCACTCGGCCCCACACTGCTCATCGGCCTGACGCAGACCGCCGGGTTCACGGTGCTGGCGCAATGGGCGCTGGTGCACGGCGGCGCCGGCAAAACGGCGCTGTTGGCCTACACCATGCCGTTCTGGACCGTGCTGCTGGCCAGGGCCTGGCTGCGCGAGCGCCTGCGCCCCAGGCAAGTGGCCAGCCTGGTGCTTGCGGCTGTCGGGCTTTTTCTCATCCTTCAGCCGTGGAACGCGCGGGTGGACCTGACGAGCGCGTTGATGGCGATCGGTGGCGGCATGAGCTGGGCGGTCTCGACAGTGGCGGCGAAACGCCTGTTCGCGCAGCAGGGAGACGCGCTGTCGCCGCTGCGCCTGACGGCCTGGCAAATGCTGTTCGGCACCTTTTTCCTGGTGCTGCTGGCCGGGTTCGTCCCCGAGCGTGCCGTGACCTGGACGCCGGGCTTCATCGCGGCCCTGACTTTCAACGTGGTGCTGGCCTCGGGCCTGGCGTGGACGTTGTGGCTCCTGGTGGTGCAACGCCTGCCGGCCGGCGTGGCCGGACTGTCCAGCCTCGCCGTTCCGCTGATGGGCGTCCTGCTGGCCTGGGCGCTGCTGGGAGAGCGGCCGAATGCCGCGGAGGGCGCGGGCATCGTCCTCCTCGCGCTGGCGCTGCTGCTGTTGCTGCGCACGTCGGCCACGGCCTTGGCAGCCGCTGCGCCGCAGTCGGGCGCTGAAGCCGTGCGACGGCCGTGAACGCCGTCAGGTCCGCATCAGGGTGGATTTGCCGAACAGGCTCTCGATCAAATCCACGGCCAGCTCGGCGGTGCGGTTGCGCACGTCGAACGCGGGGTTGAGTTCCATCACGTCGAGCGAAGCCAGGCGTCCGCTGTCGGCGATCATTTCCATGCACAGTTGCGCCTCGCGGTAGCTTGGCCCGCCGCGCACCGTGGTGCCCACACCAGGGGCGATGTCGGGGTCGAGAAAGTCGACATCGAAGCTCACGTGCAGATGGGTGTCGACACCCAGTCCGACGAGCGCCTGGTCCATGGTTTGACGCATGCCGTGCTCGTCGATGTAGCGCATGTCGAACACCTCCAGGCCAACACGGTGCACCAGACGCTTCTCGCCGGCGTCCACGCTGCGGATGCCGATCTGGCGGATGCAGTCCGGCGCCATCGCCGGCACCTGACCCGACAGCTCCAGCAGCTCGCGTGGCCCGTGGCCGCACAGGCAGGCCACCGGCATGCCGTGGATGTTGCCGCTGGGGGTGATGGTGCTGGTGTTGAAGTCGGCATGCGCATCCAGCCACAGCACCCGCAGGTCACGCCCCTGCTCGCGGCAATGCGCCGCCACGGCGCTGATGGAGCCGATCGCCAGACAGTGGTCGCCACCCAGCAGCAACGGCAGATCGCCCGCACTCAGCGCCGCGCGCATCGCGGCATACACCGCACGGTTCCACACCACCGTCTCGGCCAGATGGCGCCAGCCACCGACCGCCGGCAGCCAAGGATTGGCGGGGCCGCTCAGATTGCCATGGTCGTGCACCCGAAGACCCAGCCCCTCCAGGGCTTCGCGCAGACCCGCGACGCGCATGGCCTCAGGGCCCATGGACGCGCCGCGCGCACCGGCGCCAATGTCGGTGGGCGCGCCGATCAGGCGAATGGCTCGGGCCATGGCGTGGCGGTCGGGCTCAGTGGCTGTCGCTCTCGGCGTCGGGACCGTTGTCCAGACCCAACTCGTGCCGCAGGATGGCCCAGGCTTCGTCGGCGGTTTCGACGAAATGGAACAGCTCCACGTCCTTGGCCGCGATCATGCCGGTCTGCACCAGGTGGTCGAAGTTGATGAGCGAGGTCCAGAAGGCGCGGTCGAACAGCAGGATGGGGCGCTTGCGCACCTTGCCGGTCTGCGTCAGCGTCAGCACCTCGAACAATTCGTCCAGCGTGCCGAAGCCGCCGGGAAAGCACGCCAGCGCGACCGAGCGCATGAGGAAGTGCATCTTGCGCATCGCGAAGTAATGGAACTGGAAGCACAGCTCGGGGGTGATGTAGGGGTTGGGCTGCTCTTCGTGCGGCAACACGATGTTCAGCCCGATGCTCTGGCCGCCCGCCTCGTCCGCACCGCGGTTGCCCGCCTCCATCACGCCGGGGCCGCCGCCGGTCACGACGACGATGGGCTGCTCCATGCTGCGGGAGGCCTGTGTCACGAGTGCGGCGAAACGCCGCGCCTCGTCGTAGTGGCGCGACATCTCCAGCGCCTGCCTGGCGCGCGCCACGGCCTGCGCATCGCCGGCGGTCTCGGCGTGCTGCAGCCGCTCGCGGGCAAGCTCGGGTGCGAGGATGCGGGCACTGCCGAAGATGACGATGGTGGCTTCGATGCCGTGCTCGCGCTGCACCATCTCGGGCTTGAGCAGTTCAAGCTGCATGCGCACTGGGCGCAGGTCGTCCTGCAGCAAAAAGGCGGTGTCGGTGAAGGCCAGCCGATAACTGCTTTCAGGCCCGGCATAGCGCGATGGCGACTTGAACTTGGCAGCCTCCTCTCCCGCCGAAGGGAAGTTGCGCGCGGCCAGATGCTTGCGTTTTTTGTTCATGTTGCGAGCTTAGCGCGATGCGCCAGGACCATTGCGCCCATTGGCACGCAGCATCGTGATCGACAGTGGCTTGCAGCCCGGTCCTGGGGCTCTCCTTCGATTCGGTCTGCCCGGGACCACGACGGCTGCAGACCAGCGTGCCGACACGAACCGCGGCCATGCCCGATGCAGCCGCTGCGCCCGCGCCCGGCCACACCGCCGCGCCGCTTGCGGTCGCCAGCTTCAGGGGTGGGGCGCAAGGCCCAAAATCCATTGCGCCAGATCACGCGCCTGAGCACGGCTGAGCACGTGCTCGGCGCCACCATAGGCCGGCATGGGGATGATGCCCCAGGTGCCGGATTCGCCGTGGAGGATGGCGTCCTGCAAGGTTTCGAGCGCCCCGGGCTTGTGGGCGTCGCGTGCCGCGATGGCGGCATAAGCCGGACCGACCTTGGTCTGCTGCACGGCGTGGCAAGCCAGGCAGCCGGATGACTTGGCCAGCGCCAGCATGGCGACCGCATCCACCCGGGTCGTGGCAGCAACCGAGGGGTCGACCGGAACTGCGGTCGGCGCCAACAGCGGCCAGGCAAGACCCGCCGCCAGCGCCAGCCATGGCCCCGGCCGGCGGGTCCCAGCGGGAGCCGGTCGCATGCCGCCGTGGGTCAATGCGCCACCGCCGGCATCTGATGGCCCATGGTCGCGCCCTTCGACAAGGCGGTGAGATAGACCACCAGGTCGATCATCTCGGGGCTGTCGTAGCCGGGCGGCTTGCCCATGATGCCGGCGCGCACGCAGTGCACGATCTGCCGCTCCAGGGTGTAGACGGCGTGCTTCTTGGCCTTGAACTTGGGGTAGTTGGAGGCCGAGCCGATGAGGCTGGGGAGGTGGGCGCCGCTGGGCATGATGCCCTCGGGCACGCCGCCGCCGGTATGGCAAGCAGCACAACTCATGAGGTGGTTGCCGAAAGCGCCTTCGGGCACCCAGGTCTGCGTGGTGCCGAAGCTGTCCTGCGCGAAGATCTTCGCGCCATCCTGCACCGCCTGCGCCATCGAGGTGGCGGGCTTCACGGTCATCGGGCCCGCCTTGGGCGGCACGGCAGCGTCGCTCGCCCCTGCAATCCCCGCGCAAACCAGCAGCACGGCAACGCGCAGGGCGGCCAGGGGGCTGGTGAGGAATGGTGGCTTCATGGGCATCTCCTGGAGTGATGGGTTCGACGCTGCGCCGGGTCCACCTCGGCCGCGCTCGGGCAGGCAAGCCGGTTCGCCCCGCATCGGAATCTGCGAGCTATTCTCGGGCCATGCCCAGCCCCTGCCTAGGCGCACGGGCGTGACAGATGTAGCAAGGTGAAACCTCCGGGCCCGGGCCTGGCGCCCTGGGTCCTGCGGGCAACCGGCAAGCCACCCGAGCGCGGCCTATACTTCCGCCCACGCGCCGATTTGCTCTGAGCTTGCGGGCGCTTAATAAATGCAGCTAAAACAGTGCGCTCCTCCGGCCCGTTTTTGCTGCATCTCCTGCGGCCGAAACCGCCGGTTTTTTCATGGACACGCGCATGGCCCACATCTCCGATCTTGGCGCCCA
The DNA here is from genome assembly GCA_021846025.1 of Pseudomonadota bacterium. Classification (GTDB taxonomy): domain Bacteria; phylum Pseudomonadota; class Gammaproteobacteria; order Burkholderiales; family Burkholderiaceae_C; genus Thiomonas_A. The sequence goes on along the minus strand of JAJZDV010000046.1, from coordinate 5,374 downwards.
GCCGCCCAGCCGCATGGCGTTCGACGCGCCCCTGCCGCTGCAAAGCGGCGCCTGCCTGCCCGCCTACGAGCTGGTGGTCGAGACCTACGGCCGGCTCAACGCCGACGCCAGCAACGCGGTGCTGGTGTGCCACGCCCTGAACGCCAGCCACCATGTCGCCGGCACCTATGGCGGCGATGCACAATCACGCGGCTGGTGGGACAACATGGTGGGCCCGGGCAAGCCGGTGGACACGGAGCGCTACTTCGTCGTCGGCATCAACAACCCCGGCTCCTGTTTCGGCTCCACCGGACCGATGAGCCTCGACCCCGCAACCGGCCGACCCTGGGGCAGCCGCTTCCCGGTGGTGACGGTGGAGGATTGGGTGGATGCGCAGGCACGCGTGCTCGACCGCCTGGGCATCGAGCGCCTCGCCGCCGTGATGGGCGGCAGCCTCGGTGGCATGCAGGCGCTGTGCTGGGCCATCCGCCACCCGTCACGGGTGGCGCATGGCGTCGCCATTGCCACCGCGCCGAATCTGTCGGCGCAGAACATCGCCTTCAACGAGGTGGCGCGGCGCGCCATCATCACCGACCCGGACTTCCATGGCGGCGATTTCTACGCCCACGGCGTGGTGCCGCGCCAGGGCCTGGCGATGGCGCGCATGGTCGGTCACATCACCTACCTGAGCGACGACGCCATGGCCAGCAAGTTCGGGCGCAATCTGCGCAACGGCGAACTCGGCTACGGCTTCGACGTGGACTTCCAGATCGAAAGCTATCTGCGCCACCAGGGCGAAAAATTCAGCGGCATCTTCGATGCCAACACCTATCTGCTGCTGACCCGCGCACTCGACTATTTCGACCCCGCCGCGGCCCATGGCGGCGACCTCACCGCCGCGCTCGCCCCGGCCACGGCGCGTTTCCTGCTCTGCAGCTTCACCACCGACTGGCGCTTTGCACCCGAGCGCTCACGCGAGATCGTGCGCGCGCTGCTGGCCAACCGCCGCGAGGTGAGCTATGCCGAAATCGAGTCGCCCCACGGCCACGACGCCTTCCTGATGGACGAGCCGCATTACCACGGCATGGTGCGCGCCTACTTCAACCGCATCGCCCACGACCTGAAGCTGGAGCACGCGCGATGACGCCCGCCACATCCCAAGCGCCCGGCGCGACGCACGACCCGCGCCACGACATCATCGCCGCGCGTGTGCCGCGCGGCAGCCGCGTGCTCGACCTGGGCTGCGGTGACGGTGCCCTGCTCGCGCACTTGCGCGATACCCGCGGTTGCTCGGTGCAGGGCGTGGAGATCGATCCCGACAAGCTGGTGGCCTGTGCCTGCCGCGATGTGGACGTGCTGCAACTCGACCTGGAGCAGGGCCTGACCATGTTCGCCGACGCCAGCTTCGACGTCGTGCTGCTGATCGACTCCCTGCCCAACTTGCGCCACACCGAGACCGCGCTGCGCGAAGCCGCCCGCGTCGGCCGCAGCGGCATCGCCAGCTTCGCCAATTTCGCCTACTGGCGCATTCGCCTGCGCGTCGCCGGCGGCCGCCTGCCCGTGACGGACGAACTGCCCTACCAGTGGTACGACACACCCAATCTGCGCGTGGCCACCCACGCCGACTTTGCCGGCCTCGCCGCCAAATGCGGCTTGCGCGTGCATGAGGCCCTGGGCATGCACGCCGGGCGCGAAGTGCGCACCTGGCCCAACCTGCTGGCCTCGGAGGCGATGTTCGTCTTCACGGCGCAGTGAGGGCGGCCCAGGGCTCTGTCGGCACCTGGCTGGGCGCCGGTCCCGTGTGGCCCTCAGCCATCGCGAGCCCGCACATGGGCCTGCACCAGAGCCTCGTGCTGCCACGGCGCGGCGCCGCGAGCCTGCGGCCGAACGTCCTGGCGCCTTGCAGCCCCCCGGCTGGGGCAGCACGGGCGCAGCAACCGCGTGAACAGGCCCCGGGGGCCGATTCCCGGCCAGGTCACCGACTGCAAACCGTCGCAAGAGGGATTAGACTCGGGTTAACCCTAATCCAGGGTTGCCTCGGCTCCTCACAAGGGAGACCCATCATGAACAAGTTCTTGGGCCCATTCAAGGCCATGTTTTCCGCCGGTCGCAGCACGCGCAACCACGACGAAGCCTATCTCGCGCAAGCTGCCGACATTTACGACTTGGAGCGTCGCCTGAGTGAGCTGGAACACCGTCAAGGCGGAGCGTTCTCGGCGCACATTGGCCCCCTTGGCGCGCTGGCCAACCACTGGAACCCACGGTGGTAACACCCGGGTTGACCGAGGCCGTGTGCGCGGCCGGACCCGTCGTGGCGGCGGGCGAGGATGGCACGGAGCCAGCCGACACCCCGGTTCGGCGCGCGCAGGCATCCATCGAGGCACCGCCTCGGCAGGATGCCGCCGCGGTGCGCGGTGACATGGTTGAGCGCTCGTTGCTGGCCGAGCGCCGACTCGAGCGCGAACTGGCTGCGCTGGAGCGGCTGATCCTGGTTCCTTCGACGCGCAAGTCCTGAAGACGCACCAGGGCGAAACGCTCCGACTCGCGCCGCCTTTCGCGACGCTCGACCCAGAAGCCGTTGCCCGCGCCCGCGGCGGCATCTTGCAGTGCAGCAGGGACCGGCGGCCATGATGCTGCGCTGCAACATCTGCTTGCGACTGGGGACAGGTCGAAACAGCAGGCGCAGCGGCCTGGGTCTACATTGATCAGCGTGAAAACTGTCGTTTGTCCGGATGTCCTGGCAGCGATGGTGCGACACAGCAATCCAGGAGGAAAGCATGACGATCTACCGCAGCCTGCATGCCAGCATCTTGCCGGCGCAAACACGTTTGTGTGAAGTCGATCTCGGCCGTCCGACGCATGTCGACATGGACGCCCCGGCCACGGCCGTGATGACCGATCTGCGGCGCGTGAGCGCAGTCACCATCAGCCCGGACGCCACCGTGGATCTGGCGCAACAACGCATGATCCACGCCCGCGTGCGGCTGTTGTTGGTGGTGGGCGCGAACGACGATGTGCAGGGTATCGTCACCGCCCGCGATCTGCTCGGCGAAAAGCCCATCCGCATCGCCGTGAGCGATGGCACGCCGCGCGATGCGGTGCTGGTGGAGCGGGTGATGGTGCCGCACGAGCAGATTCAGGTGCTCGACTACAACGAGGTGCAGCACTCCAGCGTTGGCGATGTGGTGATGACCCTGCGCGCCAGCGGCCGCCAGCACGCCCTCGTGCTCGAGCGCGGCGGCGTGCCGACCATCCGTGGAATTTTCTCGACCACGCAGATCGGTCGTCAGCTCGGCTCGCCGATCGAGGCGACCGAGCGTCCGCAGAGCTTTGCCGAGGTGGAGCACCTGCTGGCCGCGAGTTGAACCCATGGCCTGGGTGCCAGCCTGCGCTGGCGCCCGGTGCCGGTGCCGGCGCGTCGAGGCGCCAGCCCGGCCGGCCGGGCGATGACCCGGTCGGTCGCGACCTTGGGAGCGGTGGTCGATCCGCTGGAGCGACTCCGGCCGGACGGCATCGGCCGCGTCTGGCGTCGCCGCGGTCCGCGGCGGCACAATGGCCACGAATCCGGCCGCGTTGCGCCGGACTCGACGCAACGCCAGCCACAGTTGGGTTGCCGCGGGCGCCGATGCCCCGGCGGCGACCAACACGGGCATCGAGTCCTGCGCCCGCCCTTTCTGCTGCACTGTCCAAGGCACTGCCATGAACGATCTCGGCTTCGAAGCCCGCCAATTCGTCCGCGCCCATCCCAACGGCGTGCTGTCCACCTTGTCCAAACGCCTCGAGGGCATGCCCTTCGGTTCGATCGCCCCTTTCATGCTCGATCACCAAGGCCGGCCGGTGATTTTGATTTCCACACTGGCCGAGCACACCAAGAATCTGGACGCCGACCCACGCGCCAGCATCATCGCCCATCCCTGCGCCGACGATGCGCAGGCGGCGGGGCGTGTCACGGTCGTCGGACGAGCGAGTCGCCTGGAGGACAAGGATGCGCTCGGTCCGCGCTACCTGCGCTACCTGCCCGAGGCCGAGGGCTACTTCGGCATGCACGACTTTTTCTTCTACCGCATCGAGGTGCAAGCCGTGCGCTTCATCGGCGGCTTCGGCAAGATCCACTGGATCGCACCGGCCGATTTCGCCCCGCCCGCCAACAGCCTGGATGCGTCGGAGCCCGGCATCATCCAGCACATGAACGCCGATCACGCCGACAACCTGCGCGCCTACTGTGCCCACCTCCACGGTGTGCAGGCGCAGGAGGTGAGCATGGTGGGGGTGGACACCGATGGCATGGACGTTCGTGCCGACGGCCGGCGGTTGCGGATCGCTTTCGCTGCGCCGGTGCACAACGCCGGCGAGGTGCGCCAGGCTCTGGTGGATCTGGCCCGGCGCTGCCGCGAACAGGCTTGACGGCACGCGCCACCCTGGCAACGGCCTGAACACGCCGCCATCCGCCCGGACCAGCAGCAGGCGCGACCGCCGCGCGCCGCGCTCAGTCTTCCCGGCCCGGCTTGACCCAGCCTGGCTCCAGCGGCAACGTCATCCAGAAGCTGGCGCCTTGCCCTGGCGCGGACTCCACGCCGGTCCTGCCGCCGTGCTTCTCCGCCACCAAGCGCACGAAATACAGCCCCAGGCCGAAGCCGGCGGTGCGACTGGGCTGGGTGTCGAGACGCGCGTGGCGCTGAAAGAGTTGCGACTGCTGCTGCGCGTCCAGTCCGGGGCCGGAGTCGGCAACCCACCAGCGCGCCTGGTCCGCGATGGGTTCCAGTCCCAGCACGACCACGGCGCCGCGGGCGCTGTGTTGCAGGGCGTTGCGCAGCAGGTTGATGGCCGCGCGCTCCAGCAGCGCGAAATCGCCCTGCACCCACATGGGGGTTTCGCCGAGTTTGCGCTGCAAATGCACTCCGGCTTGCCGCAGCGCAGCGTCCATGGCGTCCGCCGCCTGATCGAGCAAACCGCCGAGCTCAATGCTTTGCAGCTTCAGCGGCTGCGGCGTTTCCACCCGGGTGAGCAGCAGGAACGCCTCGGCCAGCCGGTGCGCCCGCTGCACCTGGCGGGCCAGGCGGGCCTGCTCGGCGGCACCCAACGGCGGGCCATCGAGCAGGTCGGCCGCGGCGGCCAGGGGCACACGCACATCGTGGGCAATGAAGCGCAGGGCGTCTTCGCGCTGCTGCTGCATCGCTTGCATGCGGCTTTGCGCCTGCTCGATCATCGCGATGCGCTGCGACAGGCGCAGGTGCGGCCGTGGCTGGGGCGCCTCCCCAGGCTGGCGCAGCGCAGCAGCGGCCAATGCCGGCTGTCCGCCTCGCGCACTCGGCTGCGGCTGCCGTGCCGGGTCGAGGCGCAGGATTTGTGCGTCCAGATGGCGTTGCGCCGCGCGCAGCGAGACCAGCGCCCAGAG
>JAJZDV010000045.1 GCA_021846025.1 Pseudomonadota bacterium | reverse complement strand
GCTGCATTTTGGCCCGCGGTCAAGGGTTCACAAGTGGGTGCGCAGGCGCCAGAGTTCGGGGAACAGCACGGCATCGAGCATCTTGCGTAAATAGCCCACGCCGGAGGTGCCGCCGGTGCCGCGTTTGAAGCCGATGATGCGTTCCACGGTGGTGACGTGGCGGAAGCGCCAGAGGCGAAAGGCATCTTCCAGGTCGGCGAGTTTTTCGCCCAGTTGGTACAGCTCCCAATGCGTTTGGGGTGCGCGGTAAACCGTGAGCCAGGCGGCTTCGACTTCGGCGTTTTCGGCGTAGGGCAGGGCCCAGTCGCGCTGCAGGTGACTGGGCGGAATGGGCAGCCCACGGCGTGCCAGCAGGCGCAGGCTTTCGTCGTAGAGCGAAGGAAGCCGCAGCGCAGCCTCGACCTCGGCGAACACGTCGGGGTCATGGGCGTGCGGACGCAGCATGGCGGCGTTCTTGTTGCCGAGCATGAACTCGATTCGCCGGTACTGTGCGCTTTGAAAGCCGCTGGAATGCCCGAGGTAGGGGCGGATGGCGGAGTATTCGGGCGGCGTCATGGTGGCCAGCACGCCCCAGGCCTGCACCAGTTGCTCCATGATGCGCGAGACCCGCGCCAGGGTCTTGAAGGCTGCGGGCATGGCTTCGCCGACGATCTGGGCCCGCGCCTGATGCAACTCGTGCAACATGAGCTTCATCCACAACTCGCTGGTCTGGTGCTGCACGATGAACAGCAGTTCGTTCGGATCGGGCGACAGTGGGTGCTGTGCACCCAGCACGTCGGCCAGGTGCAGGTAGTCGGCGTAGCTCAGGTCCTGGGCAAAGTCGAGCTGTGGAGATTCGGTCAGGGGCAGGGACATGGTGGCGTGGGGATGGCGTGGGTGCTGCTGGCCTGCGGTCATGCACACCGGGCTCAGGTCACGGCCTTGCGGGCGTGGAAGGCGGGCGCATCCCAACTGCGGCTGCCGAGGATCTCGGCCAGCGCCTGCACGGCATCCCAGATGTCGGCAAAGCGCAGGTAGAGCGGGGTGAAGCCGAAGCGCAGCAGGTCGGGGTCGCCACCGAGACCCGCGCGGAAATCGCCAATCACGCTGCGTGCGATCAGTGCCTGCATCACGGGCCAGGCCTGGGCGTGGGCCAGGCTGACCTGGCTGCCGCGCTGTGCGGCGTCGCGCGGCGATGCCAGTTCCAGCCCGAAACCGGCGCAGCGCTCGTCCACCAGGCGAATGAACAGATCGCCAAGTTGGCCGGCCTTGGCGTGGAGTGCATCCATGCCGCCGAGCGGCTCGGCCGCGAGCACCGAATCCACCCCGCAGTCGAGCGCGGCGAGACCCAGGATGGGCGGGGAGCCGCACAGATAGTGGTGGATGCCGGCAGCGGCTTCGTACTGCGCAATGAACTGGAACGGCCGGGCATGGCCGATCCAGCCTGAGAGAGGTTGCGCTGCGTCCACATGGCGAGGATGCGCCCAGACGAAGGCCGGTGCGCCGGGGCCGCCATTGAGGAATTTGTAGCCGCAGCCGACGGCGAAATCGGCGTCGGCTGCATGCAGTCGCACCGGCACCGAGCCCGCCGAGTGCGCCAGATCCCACACCGCAAGTGCCCCGGTCGCATGCGCCAGCGCGGTGAGCGTGGCCATGTCGTGCATGGCGCCCGTGCGGTAGTTCACGTGCGTCAGCATGAGCACGGCCACATCGCCGGCGGCGAGCCGGGCTGGGATGGTTGCTGCCTCCACCGGTTCCAGCCGCCAGCCGGCTGCGGCGCACACGCTCTGGGCGATGTAGAGGTCGGTGGGGAAGTTGTCGCGCTGGCTCAGCAGCACGCGTTTTGTGGGCTGCGCGCGGTGCTGGATGCTGGTGGCTGCGCGCAGCACCTTGTAAAGGTTGACCGAAGTGGAGTCGGCGGCGACCACTTCGCCGGGGGCCGCGCCGATCAGCCGAGCAATCTTGTCGCCGACACGCTGCGGCCAGGACATCCAGCCGGCAGTGTTCCAGCTTTCGATGAGCCCCTGCCCCCACTCTTGCGCCACCACCTGTTGCAGCCGTCGGGATGTGGCGCTGGGCAGGGCGCCGAGGGAGTTGCCGTCGAGATAGATGCGGCCGGCGGGCAGGTCGAACTGGGCGCGCAGGCCGGCAAGCGGGTCTTGCGTGTCGAGCGCGGTACAGGCGTCACGGGTGAGCATGGTGGGGTTCTCGCAAGGCTGCAACGACGCCACGGGAAGGGTCTGGAGCGGCTCCGAAGCCATCGGCGTCAAGCCTACGCCTATCCCGGCCCGAGTTCCCGCTCCGGCCCGCCGGGACAATCTTCGCCTGCTCGACCCAGTCCGGCATGCCAGTGGCGGCAATGCAGGCATCGCTCAAGCCGTTTGCGGCGCTGCAGCGTCGGTGCTTCAATGAAGCCATCGCACATCTGGTGCTGCGGCGAACCTCGTATGTGGAAGCTCTCCGGTCCGATTCAACACATCAGCGCCTACCACGCTGAACTCACGCGCATCCGACGTGACCTGCACGCCCACCCCGAACTCGGTTTCGAGGAACACCGCACGGCCACCTTCGTCGCCGACGAACTGCGGCGCTACGGGGTCGATGAGGTGCTGACCGGCATGGGTCGCACCGGCGTGGTCGCGGTCATCCGTGGCCGGCACGAGCTTGAGCCCCATCCCGACACGCCGGTGAACGGCGGTGCCGAACCTTGCGTGCGGGCCGTGGGCCTGCGCGCCGACATGGACGCGCTGCCCATCAAGGAAGACAGCGACTTTCCGTGGCGCTCCAGCAAGGGCGGGGTGATGCACGCCTGCGGCCACGACGGCCACACGGCCATGCTCCTGGGTGCGGCGCGTTATCTGGCCGCCACGCGCAACTTTTCCGGCACCGTGCACTGCATCTTCCAGCCCGGCGAGGAGGGCCTGGGCGGGGCCAAGGCGATGATGGACGATGGGCTGTTCGAGCGCTTCCCGACCGACTGGGTGTTCAGCATGCACAACTGGCCGGCCTTGCCGCCCGGGCGCATCGGCCTCACGCCAGGGCCGATGATGGCGGCGGCCGACCGCATCACCATCAAGGTCACCGCCGAGGGCGGGCACGGCGCGCATCCCTACATGACCATCGATCCGGTGCTGGTGTCGGCGCACATCATTACCGCGGTGCAGAGCATCGTCGCCCGCAACGTCAACCCGCTCGACGAGGCCGTGGTCAGCATTTGCGCCATGCAGGGCGGCGATCTCTCCGCCATGAGCGTGATTCCGCGCCAGGTCACCTTGGTCGGGACGGTGCGCACTTTTCGAGCCGAGGTGCAGGCGCTGGTGGAAAAGCGCCTCGGCCGCATCGTGCAATCGGTCGCGCAGGCCTTCGGTGCGAGCGCCGAGTTGCACTACGAACGCATCTATCCCGCCACCATCAACACGCCGCAAGTGGCGCATTACGCCGCCGAAGTGGCGGCCGAACTGGTGGGCGACGCTGCCGTGGTGCGGGATCTTCCACCCAGCATGGGCGCCGAAGACTTTGCCTTCATGCTGCAAGCCCGGCCGGGCGCTTACCTGCGCTTGGGCCAGGGCTGCGAGGCCGGTGGTTTCCTGCACACCCCACGCTATGACTTCAACGATGCGGTCCTGCCGCTCGGCGCCGCGCTCTATGCCCGCCTGGCGGAACGAGCCTTGAGCCAACCTGCGGGGACGATGCTGTGATCGTGCTTGCAGTTCGCGGCCACAGCCTCTAGGCTGCGCCGAATCGGTCCGGGGAATGTCCCTGCGGCACGCTGCACCCCACCCAAAGGAAACACCATGAGCTTGATCGGTTTTCTCATCATCGGCATCATCGCCGGCTGGTTGGCCGGAAAAATCACCAAGGGCAGTGGTTTTGGACTTCTGGGGGACTTGGTGGTCGGCGTCGTCGGCGCTTTCCTCGGCGGCTTTCTCTTCCACCTGCTGGGTTTGTTCCCGGGCAGCGGCCTCATCCCCAGCCTCATCGTCGCCGTCATAGGCGCGGTGGTGCTGTTGTGGCTGATCCGGCTGGTCAAGCGGGCCTGAGCACCCTTGCGGGTGACGGTTCGCGTCACCCGCGGACCAAAAATGTCGGCTTTTGCCGCAGGCTGGCACGCCACCCGTTCAGCCCCCGGGCGTGTTCAACTCCGTGTCACCCGCGCAAATTTGCGTTTGCCCACCTGCAGCACGTTGGTCCCTGCGCCGAGTTTGAGTGCGCGGTCCTCGACCACCGTGCCGTCGACCCGCACGCCGCGCTGCTCGATCATGCGCACGGCTTCGGCCGTGGAGGGCACCAGCCCGGCCTGCTTGAGCGCCTGCGCCAGAGCCAGGCCGCCCTCGGGCAGTGCGAGCTGCATTTCCGGGATGTCGTCAGGAATGCCGCCACGGGCGCGCCGTTCGAAATCGGCCTGTGCGGCGTCTGCGGCGGTTGCGCTGTGGAAGCGGGTGACGATTTCGCGTGCCAGCATCACCTTGGCGTCTTTCGGGTTGCGACCGGCAACCACCTCGGCCTCGAGCGCGGCGATCTCCTCGATCGGCCGGAACGACAACAGCTCGAAATAGCGCCACATCAGCTTGTCGCTGATCGACAGCAGCTTGGCGAACATGGTCGCAGGCGGCTCCTGGATGCCGATGGTGTTCCCTTTGGACTTGGACATCTTCTCCACGCCGTCCAGCCCTTCCAGCAGGGGCATGGTCAGGATGCATTGGGGCTCCTGGCCGTATTCCTTTTGCAGCTCGCGCCCGACCAGCAGGTTGAACTTCTGGTCGGTGCCACCGAGTTCCAGATCGCTCTTGAGAGCGACCGAGTCGTAACCCTGCATCAAGGGGTAGAGCAATTCGTGCATGGCGATGGGAATCCCCGCCTTGTGGCGCTGGGTGAAGTCATCGCGTTCCAGCAGCCGCGCCAGGGTGTACTTGGCGGCGAGGCGAATCATGCCGTCGGCCCCCAGCGGCTCGCTCCACTCGGAGTTGTAGCGAACCTCGGTCTTGTGCGGATCGAGCACCAGGCTGGCCTGGGCGTAATAGGTTTCGGCGTTGGACTTGATCTGCTCCACGGACAGCGGCGGGCGCGTGGCGTTGCGCCCGGACGGGTCGCCGATGCGGGAGGTGAAATCACCGATCAGAAAAATGACCGTATGGCCCAGATCTTGCAACTGCCGAAGCTTGTTGAGCACGACGGTATGGCCGATGTGAATGTCCGGCGCCGTGGGGTCGAGGCCGAGCTTGATGCGCAGCGGCTGACCGGTGGCGGCGCTGCGGCTGAGCTTGGCCACCCAGTCGGTTTCCACCAGCAGTTCGGCGCAACCGCGCCTGGTCACGGCCAGGGCTTGCCGCACCGCCTGGGTCTGTTCCGGGTTCAAGGGCGGCGTCCGGCTTGCGCCTGGAAAAGGGCGTGGCAAGGAGGCGCCCCCTGGAGCGTCAGGTTTGTGAGCAAAGGAATCAGCCATGGACTTGTGTGGATTTTCGCCTGAAACGGCTGTTAAACTCGGCGCCGCCCTGCAATCTGGCCCGTGTGAGCGCACGCAACATCGCGCAGGTTTCGCAGTGTATTGGAGCCGCATCCGGCGGCCTTCTCCACCTGCTGCGGCGGAGAACGGTTCGAACCGGCTGTCGCTTGGCATCGCCCGCCGTTTCAGGGTGCGGTGCGCTCCACCCCCTTCGCCCTGGTTGGCCGACGCCGACCGGTTGTTCCGCCACTCGACATTCAAGGAGTGCGCATGAGTTTGATCGCGAAAACTTCGGCCCGGTTGCGCGCTGGCCTGTTTCAGCTGCGTGAGGCGGTCGAAGGCCACCCTGGGCGCATCACCGCTGCCGTGGGATCGGTCCTGCTGCTGTCCAGCGCCACCGCCTTCGGCCTCGCCGAATACGGTCCCCAGCCCCAGCTGCCGCCGGCCACCACGCTGACCGTGCCGTTGTCGCTCGACCTCACGCCGCAGGCGCAGGCTCTGGAGGATCAGCCTCCATCGGTTTACGCCACGGCCTATGTCCAGGCTGGTGACACCGTGGAGTCGCTGCTGCGCCGGCTGCAGGTCACGGACCCGGCCCAGTTGCGTCAGCTAGCCGCGAATGCTGATCTGCGCGCCCTGCTCGCAGAGTCGGGGCATGTGGTCACGGCCCAGGTGAACAGTCTGGGTGAACTGGTGCGCATGCAGGCGCGTCTGCCGCAGGTGCTCAAGCCGCAGCCATCGAAGGACCCATCTGCGGCCGCGCACAGCGCAAACCTGACGTTGGCTCACCCTGCCGTGCAGTCCTGGCGCTTGCTGACGCTGGCGCTGCAGCCGGACGGTACGTTTCAGAGCGAGGTCACGCAACAGACCGCGCAGGCGCAGTTGCGCATGGCCACCGGCGTGGTCCGGAGCACCCTCTTCGCCGCGGCCGACGCCGCCGGCATGCCCGATTCCGTCGCCACGCAAATGGTGAACCTGTTCGCCGGCACAGTGAACTTCCGCCGCGACCTGCGTCCGGGGGATCGCTTCACCGTGGCCTACCGCGTGTACGAAGCCCAAGGGCAGGTGCTGCGCGTGGGGCGCATCGTCTCGGCCGAAATCATCAACCAGGGTCATGTGCATTCGGCCGTCTGGTTCAACCCTCCAGGTCACCCGCAGGCCGCCGGCTACTACAATCCCAAGGGGGGCAGTCTGGCGCGCGCCTTCCTGCTGTCGCCGCTGCCGTACGACCGCATCACCTCGGGCTGGGGCTGGCGGACCAATCCCGTGATGCACTTCCATGAGTTCCACAAAGGCATCGACCTCGCCATTCCCGTGGGCACGCCGGTGAAAACCATTGCCGACGGCCGCGTGGCCTACGCCGGCTGGGGCACGGGCTACGGCAAGTATGTGAAGGTGGTGCATCCGGACGGTTTCGCCACCATCTACGCGCACCTCAGCCAATTCGAAGTGCATGTGGGCGAGCCGGTGAAGCAGGGCGAAGTCGTGGCGCTCTCGGGCAACACCGGCTGGTCCACCGGACCGCACCTCTACTTCCAGTTTTTCGTCAACGGCACTCCGGTCAATCCGCTGACCATTGCGCATTACTCGCCCAAGGGCACGTCGGTACCAGCCGCCTTGCGCACCGAGTTCCTCGCCCAGACCGCCACACCAAGGCAGGTACTTGCCTTGGTTCCCGGCCTCGATGTGGCCAGCGTGAAGCCCTCGAGCACACCGGGCGCAGGCTCCGCAGCACCGCAACTGGACTGAAGCCGATGTCACGCCAGCCGTCCCCACCGACGTTGCGCACTCGCCTGCAAGCCGTGCGCGCGGAACTGGCCATGACTGGCCGTGCCGCGCGCGATATTTTGCAGGCCCATCCCCAGCGCGTGGCGCTGGCCGTGGGGCTGGCGCTGATGGGCAGCGGCATCGCCGCCTACGCCATCGCTCCCGGTACTCCCGACCCGGCGCTCAGCCCGCAAGCCACCCTGACCATCGCCCTGCAGACCGATGCCGCGTCTCAGGCCCAGGCGCTGGACGATCAGCCGGTGCTGCTCTACCGCACGGCCCGGGTCCATCGCAGCGACACGGTGCAGACCCTGCTCAGGCGCCTGGGTGTGACCGACCCGGCCACGTTGCGCCAACTCAGCGCCGACAGCCAGATGCGCGGCCTGGTGCTCAGCAACGCCGGCGCCGAGATTTCGGCTCAGGTCGACAGCGCCGGACAGCTTCATCAACTGCAGGGCAATCTGGCCCTGGCGCCGCAACGCATGGCGGCGAACACGTCGCCGGCCAAGGTGTCCCCCTCAAGCATGCGAGCTGAACCAGCCGCGCCGGCCGACGTTGCCTGGCAGCGGTTGACCCTGACACCCTCGGCCGACGGCTGGTCCAAGGCCCTTGCGCCGCTGGCCATGCAGACTCAGACCCGCCTGGCTGCTGGCGAAATCCGCGGCACGCTGGCCAGCGCCGCGCAAAATGCCGACCTGCCATCAACCGTGACGGCACAGCTCGGGCGCATCTTCGCCGATCGCCTCAACCTCAAGCGCGATCTGCGCCGTGGCGACCGCTTTGCCGTGGTCTACGAAATGCTCGCGGTGGATGGCCGCCCGGTGCGTGCCGGACGTGTGCTCGCCGCCGAAATCACCAGCCGCGGCAAAAGCGTGCAGGCGTTGTGGTTCGCTCCGCGTGGGGCTCCCGGGCTGGCGTCCTACTACACGCCGCAGGGCCGCAGTCTGAACCGCGTGTTCCTCGCCTCGCCCATGCCGGGTGCGAAAATCACCTCCCACTTTGGCCTGCGTTTCGACCCCGTGGCCAAGCGCAGGCAGTTGCATGAAGGGGTGGATTTTCAAGCTGCCATTGGCACTCCGGTGCGCACGGTGGCCGATGGGCGCGTCGTCAAGGCCGGGCAGGAAACGGGCTACGGCAACATCGTCAAGATCGACCATCCCGGTGGTTTCGAGACGGTGTACGCCCACCTCAGCAAGCTCGATGTGCACACCGGCGAACAGGTCACGGCCGGTCAGGTCATTGCCCGATCGGGCAACACCGGCTGGTCCACAGGAGCGCATCTGCACTTCGAATTCCAGGTCAAAGGCCAGGCGGTCGACCCTCAAAAAATGGCGCAATACGTGCCACCAAGTCAGGCTTTGCCAAGTGGCGAGATCGCCAGTTTCATGGCCTCCACCGCCTTGCTCAGCACCCAACTGGCACAGGCGGCTGGCTCGGGTTCGAAACTGGCCAACGCCACGCCCGCGGGTGCGCCCGCCGGTTCGGTCCAGGCCGACTGAGCGGCCAGGCCCGACGGCCTGCAGCACGCACAACGCATGCGCATCACCATGGGCCTGATGTCGGGCACCTCGCTCGACGGGGTCGATGGCGTGGTGCTGCAATTGCCCAAGCCTGAGCCTTCCCTGGCGGCTCACACCGAGGCGGTTTCGCCGCACGCAGCAGCCCAGGTTGGCCCACCAACGCTGCGTGTGCTCGGTCATGCGCACCGCCCCTTTCCGGCGGCGTTGCGCACCGAGCTTGCCGCGCTGAATCAAGCAGGCGATGACGAAATCCACCGCACCCAGCTTGCCGCGCTCCAACTCAGCACACTGTATGCCGAGGTGGTCTCCGACCTGCTCCGAGTCACCGGCTTGCAGCCTGCGCAGATTGCCGCCATCGGCGCCCACGGTCAGACCGTGCGCCACCGTCCAGACTGCGGCTACACCGTGCAGCTCAACGCCCCGTCGCAACTGGCCGAGCGCTGCGGCATACCCGTTGTGGCCGACTTTCGCAGCCGCGACATGGCCGCGGGCGGTCAGGGTGCGCCGCTGGTTCCGGCCTTCCACCGCGCTGTGTTCTGGCGTCCGGGAGAAGCACTGGCCGTGCTCAATCTCGGTGGCATCGCCAACCTCACCCTGATCGATCCCAAGGGTCGCACGACCGGCTTCGACAGCGGCCCGGCCAACGCCCTGCTTGACGCCTGGGCGCTGCGCCACCTGGGCCAGCACTACGACGCCAACGGTGCCTGGGCCGCCAGCGGAGCGGTATGGCCGGACCTGCTGCAGGCCCTGCTGGCCGACGCCTATTTCCAGGCCGCACCACCGAAAAGCACGGGGCGAGACCATTTCAAGCTGCCATGGCTGGAGCAAGCCCTGCACGCCGTGTCCGCAGCCGCGCAGGCCGCTGCGCCCAACGATGTGCAGGCGACACTGGCCGAACTCACGGCGCGCAGCGCCGCGCAGGCTCTGCTTCGCCATCTGCCCAGGGCCAAGACCCTGCTGGTGTGTGGCGGCGGCGCCTTCAACGCCGACCTCATGCACCGGCTGCGCGTCCAGCTTCCCGGGGTCGATGTGCTGGCGTCATCGGCACGCGGCCTGCCGCCACAGCAGGTCGAAGCAGCGGCCTTCGCCTGGCTTGCCGCGCAAACCCTGGCCGGGCTGTCGGGAAATGTGCCCGAGGTCACCGGGGCGCGCGGGCTGCGCGTGCTCGGCGCGATCTATCCGGCCTGAGCGCCAAGCCTGGGCACCGGCGAACCCGGTGCCGACAAAAAAGCCGCCCGAAGGCGGCTTTCAAGCCACGCAGCGCACGAGAAAAAATGCTCTCAGGTCGAGAACGACGAGCCGCAGCCGCAGGTGGTGGTGGCGTTGGGGTTCTTGATGACGAATTGCGCGCCTTCCAGCCCTTCCTTGTAGTCGATCTCGGCGCCGGTGAGGTATTGCAGGCTGACCGCATCGATCAGCAAGGTGACGCCGTTTTTGGCCAATTGCAGATCGTCGTCGTTCACCGCTTCATCGAAGGTGAAGCCGTACTGGAAGCCGGAGCAGCCGCCGCCCTGGACGAACACGCGCAGTTTGAGGTCGGCGTTGCCTTCCTCGTCAATCAGTTCCTTGACCTTCGCTGCGGCGCTGTCGGTGAACAGCAGCGGACTGGGCATCTCGGCCGAGGCGGCTGACGGGGCAATGCTGTCTTGCATGACTGCGCTCATGGTTTTCTCCTGAATGGTGAGCCTATTTTAGGCCGCAACGGTGCGAGCCAGCGTGAGCCGTGTGAAATCCCGCCGCAGGCCTCTGGGGCACTTCAGGGTAAAAGCGCGAGTCCATCCAGTCCCGTGGTTTCGGCCAGCCCGAACATCAGGTTCATGTTTTGAACCGCCTGACCCGAGGCACCCTTGGTGAGGTTGTCTTGGGTCACCAGCAGCATCGCGGTGTCGGGCGTGGGCTTGTGCACGGCCAGGCGCAGCACATTCGCACCCCGCACGCTGCGGGTGTCCGGCGTGCTTCCTGCGGGAAGCACATCGACGAAGGGCTCACTTGCGTAGAACTGCGTGTACAAATCCTGCAAATCCCGCATTTGTCCTTCGGGCGTGAGGCGTGCATAAAGCGTGCTGTGCATGCCGCGAATCATCGGGACCAGATGCGGTACGAACAGGCAATTCAGGCTGGCGTCGGCGTCGGCCAAGCCGGCGATACGGCGCAGTTCCTGGTTGATTTCAGGCCCGTGGCGATGGCCGGTCACCCCGTAGGCCCTGAAATTGTCGGCGGTTTCGGCGAACAAGTTGCCCAACTCTGCCTTGCGTCCTGCACCCGAGACGCCCGAGGCGCAATTGGCGATGAGGTGCGCGCCATCCACCAGACCCGTCGCGTGCAGCAGCGGGGCGAAGCCGATCTGCACCGTGGTGGGGTAGCAACCCGGGTTGGCGACGAGACGCGCCTTGCGGATGGCCTCGCGGTTGAGCTCGGGCAGGCCGTAGACGGCTTCGGCCAGCAAATCCGGGCAAGTGTGCGGCATGCCGTACCACTGCTCGAACGCGGCGGTGTCGCGCAGGCGGAAGTCGGCCGCCAGATCGATGATGCGCACCCCGGCGGCCAGCAGGCTGCGCGCCTGGTTCATGGCCACGCCGTGCGGGGTGGCGAAGAACACCAGGTCGCACTGCGCCAGCGGCGCATCGTCGGGGGTTGAAAAGCGCAGATCGGTGTGACCGCGCAAGCTGGGGAACATCTCGGCCACGGCCAGGCCGGCTTCCTTGCGGGAGGTGATGGCGATCAGTTCGGCCTGCGGGTGGCGCAGCAGCAGGCGCAGCAGTTCCACGCCGGTGTAGCCCGTGCCGCCAACGATTCCGATCCGCACCGCACCCATCCCATCATCTCCGTCTGTCGAGGTAGGCCATGGTAGCGGGCGGTGGCTGGCGCCGCACCGGCCTCGCGTCGCGGGCCGCCAGGGTTGTTGGCCGGGTTGGGCCCCTCGCGCCTCCCATTCCTGGGTTCAGGCGTGGAGGGAACAAAGACGGCACAGACATGAAAAAGCCCGTCTTGTGGACGGGCTTTCCTGGATCGCGGCGAAGTCGTCTTGCGCCTCGCTCGCTCCGGGCTTGCTGCTCAGCGCTTGGAGAACTGCTTGCGACGGCGCGCGCCGTGCAGGCCAACTTTCTTGCGCTCCACTTCGCGGGCGTCGCGGGTGACGAAACCTGCGTTCGACAGCGCCGACTTGAGCGCCGCGTCGTAGTCGATCAGCGCCCGGGTGATGCCGTGGCGCACCGCGCCGGCCTGGCCGGATTCACCACCGCCGCGCACATTCACCTTGATATCGAACAGCGCTTCGTTCTGCGTCAGCACCAGCGGTTGCTTGACCACCATGATCGAGGTCTGGCGACCGAAATACTCCTGCAGCGCCAAGCCGTTCACCGTGATGTTGCCGTTGCCTTTTTTCATGAACACGCGGGCCACAGAACTCTTGCGGCGGCCGGTGCCGTAATTCCAATCTCCAATCATGGCCGCTCCTTAAAGGTCCAGGCTCTTGGGCTGCTGCGCGGTGTGCGGATGTTCCGCCTCGGCATAGACCTTGAGTTTCTTGATCATGGCATAGCCCAGCGGGCCCTTGGGCAGCATGCCCTTGACCGCCAATTGCAAGGCGCGGCCAGGATGCTTGGCCTGCATGTCCTTGAAGCGGGTGGCGTAGATGCCGCCGGGGTAGCCGGTGTGGCGGTAATAAATTTTGTCTTCCGCTTTGTTGCCGGTGACGCGCAGCTTGGCGGTGTTGACGACGATGATGAAATCGCCGGTGTCGACGTGAGGCGTATAAATGGGTTTGTGCTTGCCGCGAAGACGACGTGCCACTTCGCTGGCGACACGGCCGAGGACTTTGTCCGTCGCGTCAATCACAAACCACTCATGCGTCACTTCGGCCGGTTTGGCGCTGAAGGTTTTCATGGATGTTGGTTCATTCACTGGGTTGTGGCGCTTTTATCCTGCTCGGTGCTGCGGCAGGCTCTCTCGCATGGCCTTCGGGCTTCGTTGAGTCGATCCATGCTGCACTGGCGGATTCCGGAGAGGACGGATTCCGCGTGAACTCCGCGTCAATGCTGCGGATCGTGCGGCATGACCCTGGGGCCATCGCTCCGGCGGCCGAAAAACCGGAACTGGGTATTCTAAGCTAAGCTGGAAACCACGGCACAGTGCAGAAACGCCTCTGGCCTTGACCCTGCAGGGCGTGCGCCAAGGCCCGCCATCAAGCCTTCATCGACGCAATGCCATTGCGCGCATCCAGCAAGGCGATGCGTGGGCGGAAGATGCGTGCGGTGGCGTCGTCCATCGGGCTGTAGGTGCAGATGATGAGCAGATCGCCAATGGCGGCATGGCGCGCCGCCGAGCCATTCAAGGTGATGCAGCCGCTGCCGGCGAACTCGGCGATGGCGTAGGTGCTCAGGCGTGCGCCGTTGGTCACGTTGTAGATCTCGATCTGTTCGCCGGGGATGATGTCGCAGGCATCCAGCAGCGCCTCGTCGATGCCACAGGAGCCTTCGTAATGCAAATCGGCTCCGGTGAGCGTGGCACGATGGATTTTGGCGCGCAGCATCAGCCGGGCGGGAGGCGTGGTCGGTGCGGGGGAATGGGGCATGGCAGGCGGAAAAGGCCAAAGGACAGGGGGTCGGAGTCGGCGGGGTGGTGCGACCGCACCGGTCCTGGGTGAAGGGTCGAACGGTGCAACCGCGCTCATCCTAAAACGTCGGCACCTGCATCGCCCTCGGACTTGTATTCCGTCGTGACGAGCCTATATTGGGTGCATCGCAATATCCCGAGGCTTCGCCGCACCGAAGCCAACACATGATGCCCATCCACGAGCCGGCTTCCTCGACGCCGTCCGACTTGCTGCCCGATGCCAGTGCGCAGGTTCTGCCGTATTTCAACCAGCAAGGCCAGGCAACGGTTCCCATCCGCGCGATTGGCCAGGAACACTTGGCTGAACTGCGGGCGCATTTTCTCGCGCTGGGGGAGGACGACCGTTATCTGCGTTTCGGTTACGCCGCGAACGATGCGCAGATCCGTGCCTACATCGATCGCATCGATTTCCTGCGCGATGAAATCTTTGGTGTCTTCAGCCGCAAGCTGGAACTGATCGCGGTGGCGCACATGGCCATATCCTGCGACCCGGCGCAGCCATGCCAGGCCGAGATCGGCGTGTCGGTGCTGCAAAGCGGACGCGCCAAGGGCATCGGCACGCGCTTGTTTCAACGCGCGGCGATGTTCGCGCGCAACCGCGGCATCGAAACCCTCACCATGCAGTGCCTGACGCAGAACGCTGCGATGATGCGCATCGCTCGCCGCGCCGGCATGGAAGTGCATGTGGCCGGCAGCGAAACCGAGGCTTGCCTCAAGGTGCCGCACCACAGCCTGCTCAGTCATCTGGACGAGTGGGTGGAAAACGCCACGGGTCAGCTCGACTTCGCCATCAAGCTCGGCCTGCATCGGCCCCAGCCTGTTTGAAACGGGGCCGCATCCACCGTGTCCACAGGCCCTAGAGGGCGATGCCCCCATAGGGCTTGATCTGGGCCAGAACGAAGCTGGATTTCACGTCCTCCACGCTCTCGTGCTTGAGCAGGGTCTGCAGCACGAAATGGGCGTAATGCTCCATGTCCTGCACATGCACCCGCAGCAGGTAGTCCATCTCCCCGGTCAGCGCCAGGCATTCCACCACCTCGGGCCAGGTCTGCACCGCGGCGCGAAAACTTTCCAGGGGCGCGCGCTGGCTCTCGGCCCGGTGCTTTTCCAGGCGCACGCTGAGCATGGCGCTCAGTCCCAGACCCAGTCGGCGCGCGTCCACCGCGGCGTGGTAGCCCTGAATGATGCCCGCCTGCTCCATGCGCCTGACGCGGCGTTGCACGGCCGAGGCGGACAGCCCGACCTGCTCGGCCAACTGTTCCTGGGTCAAACGCGCGTCACGCTGGAGCTGGTTGAGCAGGGTGCGATCGATACGGTCAAGAGTATCAAGGTGGATCGTTTGCATGATGCATGCGTGCTTCGTCGATGATGCGCAGATTATTCGCGCATATCGGCCAGAATAAGCCAAAGAACGCCAGAAAAATGCGCCCGGGCCAGCTTACAGTGCAGAGCATCAAACGGATGTTTTCATGGAGATGCGCATGACCGCTGCGACTGCAAGCAACCCGATGGGCACCGACGGCTTCGAGTTCGTCGAGTACGCCGCACCCGAGCCCGAAAAGCTCGGGATGCTGTTCGCCCAACTCGGCTTCAGGGCCATCGCCCGTCACCGGCACAAGCATGTCACGCTGTGGCGCCAAGGCGGCATCAACTTCATCGTCAACGCCGAGCCCGATTCCTTCGCCCAGCGCTTCGCCCGCTTGCATGGACCGAGCATCTGCGCCATTGCCTTTCGCGTCGATGACGCCGCCGTGGCCTACAAGCGCGCGCTCGACCTGGGCGCCTGGGGCTTCGACGCCCGCAGCGGGCCGATGGAGTTGAACATCCCGGCCATCAAGGGCATTGGCGACAGCGTCATTTATTTTGTCGACCGCTGGCGCGGCAAGGATGGACGCCAGGGCGGCATCGGCGACATTTCCATCTACGACGTCGACTTCGTGCCGCTGGATGGCGCCTCGGCCGAACACGCCGGCGCGGGACTGATCGAGATCGATCACCTGACGCACAACGTGCACCGCGGCCGCATGGGCGAGTGGGCGGACTTCTACACGCGCCTGTTCAACTTCCGCGAAATTCGCTATTTCGACATCGAGGGGCAGGTCACCGGCGTGAAAAGCAAGGCCATGACCAGCCCTTGCGGCAAGATCCGCATCCCCATCAACGAGGAAGGCCAGGAGCAGGCCGGCCAGATCCAGGAGTATCTGGACCTCTACCACGGCGAGGGCATCCAGCACATCGCCCTGGCCAGCAACGACATCTACGCCACGGTGGAGGGTCTGCGCGCCGCCGGTGTGCAGTTCCTGGGCACCCCCGACACCTATTACGAACTGCTCGACCAACGCCTGCCAGGGCACGGCGAGCGTCTCGAGCGCCTGCGCGCCGACCGCATCCTGCTGGACGGGGCGACCGCGCCGACCAAGCGCCTGTTGCTGCAAATCTTCACCCAGACCGTGATCGGCCCGATCTTTTTCGAGATCATCCAGCGCAAGGGCGACCAGGGGTTCGGCGAAGGCAACTTCAAGGCCCTGTTCGAGAGCATCGAACTCGACCAGATGCGGCGTGGCGTCCTGTCCAGTGCTGCATGATCGATTCGCCAGACCATCAACGGCCGACAACGGGGGAACGAGCATGACGACGAAGCCCGCGTGGCGGCGGCGCGCCCTCCGCAGGGCGGTGGTCCTGGCTGCCGGCCTGGGGTTCCGTGCGGCGGCCGCTGCCGCGGCCCAAACCGGCTCGACCGCAGGCGTGCATGCGGATGAAACCCTCCGCCATGCGTGACCAAGGCGCAGCCGCGACCACGCCCGTGATCTACGGCGAAGCCAGCATCGTGCCGCGGGGCGACTATGCCCGGGCCCATGCGGACTACACCTGCGATCAGCACTGGGAGGGCTACACGCCGGCCGAGCATGCGCTGTTCGCCCGGCTTTACGCGCGGCAACTGGCGCTGGTGCCCGGGCGGGCTTGCGAGGAGTTTTTGCATGCCCTCGGGCATCTGGTCGCGGCCGATGGCATTCCGCGGTTTGCCGACATCAACCCGCGGCTGCGCGCCGCCACGGGCTGGGAGATCGTGGCGGTACCCGGGCTGATACCCGAACATGCGTTTTTCCGACTTCTCGGCAGCCGGCGATTCCCGGTGACGGTCTGGCTGCGCAAGCCCGAGGAGTTCGACTACATCGTCGAGCCCGACTTGTTTCACGACCTGTTCGGCCATGTGCCGCTGCTGTTCGAGCCGGCCTTTGCCGACTACATGCAGGCCTTCGGCGCCGGCGGCCTCAAGGCCGAGGGGCTGGACGCCTTGCAGTACCTCGCGCGTCTGTATTGGTACACGGTGGAGTTCGGCCTGATCCGTTCGGCTCAAGGCCTTCGCATCTACGGAGCCGGCATCTTGTCCTCGGGCGGCGAGGTGGAGTACAGCCTGCACAGCCCGAAGCCGCGGCGTCTGCCCTTCGATGTGCCGCGGCTGTTGCGCAGCCGCTACCGCATCGACGACTACCAGGCCACGTATTTCGTCATCGACAACTTTGCCCAGTTGTTCGACGCCACCGCCCCCGACTTCGCGCCGCTGTACCGGCAGGCTGCGGCTCAGGCCGAAATTGCCCCCGGCGCGGTGCTGCCGGGCGAGCGCGACATCGTGCCGGATGTTGTCAGCGCATGAGAGCTGGCGCTGCGGCTGCTTCAGGGCACGTCGTGCCGCCCCGGATTTGCCCCACCCACACGGGGTCGGGGCGCTGAACCAACCGCGGACCTGCTCAGAGGTTCGCTTCTCCGACTGGCGCTGTTGGACCCGGCATGGACCCACCGGCGCGGTTTTCACGCGCGCGCCGCAGGGCGGTCTGCAGCGCGTCCCAGGTGGCAGGGTGAAAGGCCAGGGCCAGATGCCCCGTGCCTTGCAGCTGCAAGGCCTGTGCACCCGGAAGCAGGGCGGTCTGGGTTGGGTAGACGAGTTGGTCGCAATCGCCGGCAACGCACTGCATGAGCGGCTGCGGTTGCCGGCTTTCCGTGTCCAGCAGTGCCTGCAACCAGGCGCTGCCGGGTCGCATCTGCACCGCTTGGAGGGTGTTGGCGTAGCGCGCGGTCCATGCGCCGGCATGCGGCGAGCCGACGGTGATGACCTGCGCCACGCGCGCGGCGTTGGCCGGGCTCGACGCCAGCCAGGCGCGTGCCACCAATCCGCCCATGCTGTGGGCCAGCAGCACCGGCGGCCGCCCGGTGGCCACGGCAAGACGCGCCACCGCGGCATCGACGCTGGGCGCGTAGGCGTCGATGCCGCACCCCATCGGCTCCAGGTTCACCGCGATGAAGGGCGTGCCTTCAGCCTGCAGCCGCGCCAGCACGGGGTTCCAGAAGGCGCGGTTGCACAAGTAGCCGTGCACCAACACCACGCCGGCCCTGTGCGGCGCGCCGCCGGGGGGATGCACCGACGTCGTGCCGCCCGGCATCTTCCCAGGGACGGCCGCATCGAGTCGGTCGGGCCACGCCTGTTCACGCCAGGGCTGCAGCCCGATGAAGGCGCGCATTTGCAAGCCCGCTTCCGTCAACCAGACACGCCAGCGGACCGTGGCAGGGCAAGCCGGCGCGCCGTGGCGGGCGCACCAGGCAGCTTGCAGCAGCACATGCACGCCGGTGAGCAGCAGGTAGCCGGCGGGCAGGCCGAGCAGGACCAGCACCAGCGCCGGCCGGGGGTGACCGAACCAAGCCAACACCCCGCCCAGAGCCAGCAGCGTGGCGAGTTGTGCAAGCAGGAGATGACGCAGCCAGCGGGCCGTCATGGACGCAGGCTCATGCCGGGTTGTGTCGGATCGGCACCGGCAGTCCTGCGCGCTGCATCGACCATGGCACGGGTCGTGCCTCAGCGCTTCATCAGCGCCATCAGGCGCGCGAAGGTTTTGCCATAGGGCGGGCGGATCAGCGCGGTGCCCGCCAGGCGCGGCTGGCGCAACACGGGCTTGAGCTTGCTGAACGTGTCGAAACCCCAGCGGCCGTGGTAATGGCCCATGCCGGAGGGACCGACGCCGCCGAAGGGCAGGTCGTCCTGCGCCACGTGCATGAGCACGTCGTTCACCGTGACGCCGCCGGCGTGGGTGGTGCGCAGGGCGTGGGCGGTGCGGCGCTTGTCGCGATCGAACCAGTAGAGCGCCAGCGGGCGCGGGCCGGCGTTGACCTGGGCCATCGCCTGCTCCAGCGTGTCGTAGGGCAGCACCGGCAGCCAGGGGCCGAAGATCTCGTCCTGCATCAGCGCAAGATCATGCGGTGGATCGATGAACAGCATGGGTGCGAGGCGATGCCGCAGGTCCATGCGCTGCGCGCCGTCGAACAGCGCTTGCGACTTGACCCCCGCGGTGTGCGCCTGGGCCTGCAGGCCGGTGAGCCGGCTGTAGTGGCGCAGATCGACGATGCTGCAGTAGTCCGGGCTATCGAGGCCCGCGGGGTAGAGGCGGCGCGCCGCCTCGCCGCAGGCGCAGACGAAGGCCTCCAGCTCGGCGCGCGGCACCAGCACATAGTCGGGCGCGACGCAGGTCTGTCCGGCGTTCACCAGTTTGCCGTAGACGACGCGCTCGGCGGCCAGCGCGAGGTCGCATCCGGGCGTCAGCACCGCGGGCGATTTGCCGCCGAGTTCCAGCGTCACCGGCACCAGATGGGCGCTGGCGGCGGCCATGACGCGACGTCCCACCGCGGTGGAGCCGGTGAACAACAAGTGATCGAAGGGCAGGGCGCTGAACGCCGCGGCCTCGTCGGCGTCGCCGGTGAAGATGGCCAGTTCGGCGGGATCGAACGCCGCACGCACCAGGCGCGCGAACTGGGCGCCGAAGGCAGGGCTGAACTCGGAGAGCTTCACCATCGCGCGGTTGCCTGCCGCAAAGGCCGAGGCCAGCGGACCCACGGCCAGATACAGCGGATAGTTCCACGGCACGATGATGCCCACCAGACCCAGAGGTTGCGGCAGGACCTGGGCGCGAGCCGGCCAGAACCAGATCGACGTGGACGCGCGGCGCGCACGCATCCAGCCGGCACCATGGCGCAGCGCATGGCGAATGGCCTCGAGCGACGGCACGATGTCCAGCACCTGCGTCTCGGCCCTGGCGCGGTGGCCGAAGTCGTCGGAGATGGCGTCGCACAACAGGGCTTCGTGATGCTGGATCAGCGCGGCCAGCCGCCGCAGCCGGTCGCGCCGCACCGGCCAGTCGGGGTAAGGATCGGCGCGGCTGGCCGCGTGCAGGTGCTCGTAGGTGGCGCGCAAGTCCGAGGAGAACAACGAGGGTCTGTCCATGCCACGATCTCCGGTTGCGATTCGCCTTATGCTAAGTCTGCCCGAAAGCCGCCGCCACCCCATGCTGGCGACCCTGCGCCGCACCGGCAGCGTCACGCGCGCTGGCCGCCGCCGGTTGCAGCAGGCCGCCGTCGGTCGCAATCGGTCGCAACAGACCGCAGGCGGTCGCACCGACTCCGCCTCCACCATGCCGAGCCACACCCCGCTCATGCCCGCTCTACCGTCGTCTTCGCCATCCATGCACAGCACGCCCAGGTCTGCCGAGCTTTCGACGCCCGCATCCGTCTTGCCGCACGCGATGCGGCTGCTCGAGCGCGGCTGGCTGTCGGCCAACAACATCGTGTTCCTGGACGACGACCACAGCGCCTGCGTGGTGGACACCGGCTATGTGCTGCACGCGGCGCAAACCGTGGCGCTGGTGCGGCATGCGCTGGATGGGCGGCAGCTCACGCGCATCGTCAACACCCATCTGCACTCCGACCATTGCGGTGGCAATGCCGCGTTGCAGGCGATGTACGGCGGCGCCGCGCACTGCGCCGTCACCGTGCCGGCCGGCGAACTGCAGGCAGTGAACACCTGGGACGAAGACGCGCTCTCCTTTCGCTCCACCGGCCAACAGGCGGCCGGCTTCAGCGCGGCGACCGGCATGGCGGCCGGCGACCGGCTGCAGCTGGGCGGCATGCCTTGGCAGGTGCACGCCGCGCCGGGTCACGACCCGCATGCGCTGATGCTGTTTCAGCCCGAGGTGCGCCTGCTCATCAGCGGAGATGCGCTTTGGCAGCAGGGCTTCGGCGTGGTTTTTCCCGAGATGGTGGGCGAGAGCGGTTTCGCGGCCACGCGCCGCACGCTGGACGCCATCGCGGCCCTCGCTCCCGCCGCCGTCATCCCCGGCCATGGCGCCGTTTTCACCGACGTGGCGGCGGCACTGGCGCGTGCGCGCTCGCGCCTCGGCGTCTTCGAGGCCAACCCCGAGCGCCATGCCCGCCACGGCCTGCGCGTGCTGCTCAAGTTCCAGTTGCTGCAGCAGCCCGAGGGCGTGGCCTGCGACGACTTGCGCGCCTGGTTTGGCGCTGCCGAGCTTGTGGCGCGCACGGCACGCCACTTCTGGCCGAACCTGACCCTGGACGCGCTGTTTTCCGAAACCCTGGACGCGCTGTTGCTGGCCGGTGCCGCAAGCCGTCGCGATCACCTGGTGGGCAACGCCGATCCGGCCTGAGTCGCCAGCGCAACGGATGCTGATGCGCTGGTGTCGCTGATCCAGGGGGTGCCGCTGGTGCCTTGAACCCGGCTCACTCGGC
>JAJZDV010000191.1 GCA_021846025.1 Pseudomonadota bacterium | reverse complement strand
AAAAAGCGGGCGCCGCAGCGCCCGCCTTGTTGAGACCTCGCTGCCTGTCGCGCTCAATGCGCTTTCAGGCACTCGCTCATGAAGGTCTTGCGCGCGGCACCCATCAACTTTTTGGCCTTGGCTTCGGCGCTACAGGCTTTCATTTTTTCCTGCTGCATGGCTTTGCTGCCCATCATGGGCTTGCCACTCATCATGGGCTTCCCGCCCATCATCGGCTTGGCCATTTCGTGCTTGCCTGCGGCCATCGGCGCGGCGGCGTGGCCCTTGAGGCAATTGCTCATGAAAGTCTTGTGCGCCGCGCCGTGCATGCCCTTGGCCTGATGGCTGCAATCGGCCATGCGCTCTTGCTGTGGCGTCATGGTCTTGCTCGTGGTGGCCGCGCTGGCGCCGCCGGCGAGCAACATGCATGCGAATGCGAGGCCCGCGATCAGACGAATCTGCATGGAATACCCCTCGAAACGATGAGCCGGCCCCACGACCGGCCCATTGATTCTACGCTCACGCCGTGGCGTCGGCATGAGCGCGGTGGGTCCGGCCTTCAGGCTGCGGCGCGGGCGCCGGCCGGCTGCTGCAGGCGCGGGCCTTCCAGCAGCGCGCGCCGCACTTGCGCGACGATCAGATCGATTTCGCCGCTGCTCACGTTGAAATGCGGCGTGTAACGCAGCGAGTTGGCGCCGCCGTGGATCACGCCGATGCCGTGCAGGCGCAGCCACTCCTCGGTGGAGCCGGCTCCGTAGCATTTGAACTGCGGCGCCAGTTCGCAGGACAACAGCAGGCCGGTGCCCTGCACCTTGGTGATCAGGCCGGGCAATTCGTCCTTGAGCTGGTTGAACTTGAGCAGGAACTCGCGGCCGCGCGCGCGGATGTTCTCGCGCATCCGCGGCGTGAGCATGCCCAACGCCGTGCAGGCCACATCCAGCGCGCGCGGGTTGCTGGTCATGGTGTTGCCGTAGATGCCCTTGCGGTACAGCGCCGCGGTACGCGCGTTCACCGCCAGCACCGACAGCGGATAGTGGCCGGCATTGAGCGCCTTGGAGTAGGTCTCCATGTCCGGCGCCTCCAGGCCCTCGAAGCCGGGGTAATCGACGATCGACAGCACGCCGTGCGCGCGCAGCCCGGCCTGGATCGAATCGACCAGCAGCAGCGTGCCGTGCGCCTGGGTCAGTTCGCGTGCGGCCTGGTAAAACGCCGGCGTCAGCGCGCGGCCCGGATCGCCTTCGCCCATCACCGGCTCGATGAACATGGCCTCGATGTGCCAGCCCTCGCGCTCGGCATCGGCGAAGGTCTGCCTGAGCTGGGCCACGTTGTAGGCCTCGATGGTGAGCAGTTGCGTCGCCGGGTGCTGGTAGCTGCCGAGGTGCTGCGTGTAGGCCTTGCGCGATGAATCGGAATACTGCGCCGGCAACTCGGTGCGACCGTGGAAGGCGCCCTTGACCGCGATGCGCTGCAGCGTGCGCCCGGCGTGCGGCGCGCCCGGGTCGGTCATCAGCTTGGTGTTCACGTCGGCGAAGCGGCCGGCCAGACTGACCGCCTCCGAGCCCGAGTTCAGGCACAGGAAATGCGAATACGGGCAGCCGCCGCGGGTGTGGCCGATCTCGCGGCGCAGCGCCGCGCTGAAGCGCAGGTGCGCCACGCTCGGCGTCATCACGTTGGCCATCACCTGATGCCGCGCCATGGCCGCGATCACCGGCGGCGGCGCGTGACCGAAGCCCAGCATGCCGTAGCCGCCGTTGTCGTGGATCACCGCGCCCTTGAGCGTGATCAGCCACGGCCCGCGCGCGGCCAGCGCGATGTACGGGTTGACCGCGTCGTCCGCATAGAAATTGACGAAACCGGCCTGCGCGCGCTGGATCTGCGCGGGCTCGTCCAGCGCCACGAACTCGGGCATCTCGGCCTTGAGCCGGGCGAACGCGGTCACGGCCTCGTCCACCGCGGCGATCAGGTCGGCATCGTTGGCGAAGTCGCCCAGGCTGGCCTCGTCCAGGCCGTGGCACAGAGCGCGCCCACCGGCGGCACGCAATTCAGCGAGTTTGTGCAGCAGTTCCATGGTTTTCTCCCGCGCCAGCGCGGCCCGAACGGACGCGTGAAAGTTGCGCTAAGTGTTTATCGTCAAAAGGATTTGCGCAGGATACCACCCGCGCCGCGGGGGCGGTACCCCCGGCGCCGGCGGGTCATCCGGAAGCCACGTCTACCCTGCGTAGTCATGGGATGCCCCGCTGCTCCGATGAGTGACGACGGGGGGCGGCAATGGCCTTGTCTCTCGTCATCCCCGCCACCTCTCCCGTCATCCCCGCGCAGAGCCTGCCCCCGCGCAGGCGGGGGCGGGGATCCAGTGAGGTCAGGGCGACACGGGAAGCAAATGACGCAGCCTTCCCTGCGGTTGACTTGCAAGCCATGCGTCACTGGCGTAGTGTCAGTGCGTGCTTTTCATCGAAACGCCTGCCTTCACGCGCCAGGTTCTGGCCCTGCTGGACGACGCCACTTACGCCGCCCTGCAGCGCCGTCTGAGTCGCGCCCCTGATGCTGGTGATCTGATCGAGGGAACGGCGGGCCTGCGCAAGATTCGCGTGCCGGCGAAAGGACATGGAACGCGCGGTGGCGCGCGCGTCATCTACTACCATTTCGTCGGCGCCGCACGGATCGCGATGCTGATGATCTACCCGAAAAACCGGCAAGATGACCTGAGCGCCGAGCAGCGCAAGGCACTGCGCGCGGTGATCGAACATTGGAGACAAACCCCATGACCACCTTCTTCGACGAGTTGCTGACCAGTGTCCGGCAGATGGACGCGATCGTGCGCGGCGAGCGTGCGTCGGGGCGTGGGTTTCACGTCGCCGGCACCGACGTGCGCCGCATCCGCGCGAGGACCGGCCTGTCGCAGGCGCAGTTCGCCAAACTCATCCATGTCGACACCGGAACCCTGCGCAACTGGGAGCAAGGCCGCCGCGAACCCAGCGGACCCGCGCAGGTTCTGCTTGCCGTCGTCGACAAGAACCCCAAGGCCGTGCTCGACGCCTTGTCGTAATCGCAGCGCAGTCGTGCAACGCCGGGATGCTGCGCTGCGCTCGGCATGACAAGGGATGCCTCACCTGGGCAGCGCCGCGCATGACCTTGTTTCTCGTCATCCCCGCCCCGCCCCGCCGCGCAGGCGGGAATCCTGCGGCAATGGCCTTGTCT
>JAJZDV010000190.1 GCA_021846025.1 Pseudomonadota bacterium | reverse complement strand
GGCCGAAGGCGTCAAGTGCAGTTCGTGCGCGGCCAGCGTGAAGCTCTCCAGCCGCGCGGCGGCCTCGAACGCCCTCAGCAGCACAAAGTTTGGTATCCGTCGCATCGGCAAGACCCGTTGGTTTGGCGCAGGTGCGCGGCGCCCACCCTGCCGGCCACGTTCTCGGGCGCGTGGCCGGCGCAGGAATCCGGTGGCGATCCGCGGCGCTTTCGCCGCGAGGATCACGCCCGATCAAGGCGGCCGCAGCACACGACACAGCCTACCAGCGGGCGGATGCCTGTTCGGGGCGCCCCGTGGCGGGCGCGCGCGTCGCGTCCCAGGCCTCAGGGCACGTTGTTGCCTCGACGTGGATCGCCGCGGATGTGGATGTGGATGCGGATGCGGATGCGGCGCTGCAGGCCACGCGCCGTTCTGCTGTGAGTGGCATTCATCGAGCCGTGAACACGTTTCGTTTGCGATTTTTGGCCTCGCCCAGCAAGATGCAGGGTCAGACCTACCCAAGGAAAAGTCCATGTCCGCCGTCATCGAAAGTCCGGTCAAGAAACGGGTCGAGGGAGACCGTGTCTCCATCTACCAGCCCGAACAGCCGGGTCTGATCTTTCCCGAACTGCCCGTTTTCGAGAGTGTCGATGCGCATCGCCACCACTTGAAGGAGCGCCTGGTCGCGGCCTGCCGCGCCTTTGCGCAGCAGGGCTTTGATTACGGCTTCGCTGGGCATCTCACGGTGCGTGACCCGGAGCATCCGGGCCTCTACTGGACCAACCCGATGGCGGTGCACTTCGCGCAGGTCAAGGTTTCCAATCTGATTTGCGCGGACCACGACGGCATCGTCGTGGAGGGCCGCCATGCCATCAACCGAGCAGGCTTCGTGTTGCATGCCGCAGTCCACGAGGCGCACCCCGACATCATCGCCATGTGTCACGCCCACACGGTCTATGGAACGGCCTTCGCCGCGCTCGGCAGGAAGCTCGAACCGATCACCCAGGATGCCGCAGCCTTCTTCGAGGATCACGTGGTCATCGGCGATGAGGCCGGCCAGGTGGCGGTTGAGGTCAAGGCCGGTCACAAGGTGGCCAGCGCCTTCACCGGCGTGAAGGCGGCGATTCATCAGAACCATGGCCTGCTCACGGCGAGCCGCCACAGCATCGACGCCGCGGCGTTCTGGTTCATCGCGCTGGAGCGTTGCTGCCGGCAGCAACTGGCGATCGACGCCACGGGCTTGGCGCCCCGCCTGGTCCGTGAGGACCGCGCTCGTTACAGCCGGGAGCACGTCGGCAGCGAGTACATCGGCTGGCTGCACTTCCAGCCGATCTGGGCGCAGTTGAAGGAAACACAGCCCGACATGTTCGGCTGAGTTGTTCTCGGCCCGGGCTGCAGGCGAGGCACCGCGGGCACCACGTGCACCGCTGGCCTGCGCGCAGCCGTGCTTCAACGACGGGCGAAATTCAGGCCGCCTGTGCAGCGGGCGCCGGGTCGCCTCAAGTGTCCTTGACCCCCGCGGGGGGCGGATCGGCGGGTCGACCCTGGGAGCGCTCGGAGGCCGATGCGGTCTGGTCGGACGCGGCCGAATCCGACCGCAGCGCCGCCCGCATGCGTGCCGTGAGGTGGGCGCTGGCACGGGTGGTGTGCTCATCCACCATCAGGGCGGCCTTGTCGGCGTCGCCCGACGCGATGGCCTCGGCGATGGCCTGGTGCTCCTGCCAGACCGTCGAGCGCTGGCTTGAGGCCTGGAGCACGGCGCCCATCACCCGTCGCAGGTGCGCCCAGTGCAATTGGGCGCTCTGCGCGATCAAATCGTTGCCCGCCGCTTGGTAGATGGCGCGGTGAAAGGCCATGTCGGCATCGACCATCGCGTTGACGTCGTCGTCGTGCGCAAGGCGTCGGCCATGCTCCAACAGGGCCGGGTCGAGGCGCGCACGTCGCCTCGCCGCCAGTCGTGCCGCCAGCGCGTCGAGCGCACCGCGCACCTCGTAGATCTTCGCGACCCATTCGGTGTCGAGCGGCGCCACCTGGACGCCGCGTCCCGGCGCATCCTGGATGAACCCATCCTTCTTGAGCAGGCGCAGCGCCTGCAGCACCGGAGACCGGGAAACGTCCAGTTGCTCGGCAATCGCTTCCTGGGTGATGCGCACCCCGGGCGCGAGCGTGCCGTCGCTGATGGCGTTCAGCAGCACCTTGTAGACCTCCTCGACGTAGTCGGTCCGGGTCGGAATCTTGGCGAGCGCGGTTCGCACTTCTGGCCTCTCCTGCTTTGTATTTCGAATACAGAGTACGTGACGTTGACGCGAGGCGTCAACAACCGAGCCCAGGCGTTCCCCCGGGAAGGGTTGCAACCGGAATCCTTCCTCTTTACACTCTGTATACAGACTTCAGTGTACCTGCGGAAAAGCAGTCACCGTCTGCTCGTTGAAACCCACACCAAGGAATTCGAGACATGTCGATCGCTCAGGAGAAGATGGACCGCGCAGGCAGCACGGGCGGGGGCGGCAACCCAGGGGCCACGAAGTTGATTCCATTCGGCGGCTACTACACCGCCAAGATTCCCGGGCACGACCCCGAACTCACCGAGGTGGGGCCCGGCACGCCGATGGGTGAATACATGCGCGGCTTCTGGCACCCCGTGTGCATGGCGATCGAACTGACCGACACGCCGCGCTTCCTGAAAATCCTGGGCGAAGAGCTGGTCTGTTTCCGCGACGGCAGTGGCGCCGTCGGCCTGCTGCATGCCCATTGCGTCCACCGCGGCGCGTCGCTCGAGTACGGCGCCATCCAGGAGCACGGGATCCGCTGCTGTTACCACGGCATGGTGTTCGACGTGGACGGCGCCTGCCTCCATGTGCCGTTCCCCAAGGGCGAGGACATCGAGGGCGAGAAATACCGCTGCTCGATCCGCCAGGGCGCCTACAAGGCCATCGAACGGCACGGTTTGGTGTTCGCCTACATGGGTGCGCCCGACAAGGAACCGCCATTCCCCGAATGGGAGGGCAACTTCACGGTGGCCGACGGCGACGAGCTCGTCCCCTACAGCAACTTCCAGCATTGCAACTGGCTGCAGGTTCAGGACAACGCCGCGGACAACTTCCACCCCACCGCGCTGCATGCGGCCCGGAACGTCGTCGCCGGCCGTTTCCAGAGCACCACTTTCGACGAGGTCGGCGCCGCCTCGATGGAAGTCGCGCCCGACATGCAGTTCACCC
>JAJZDV010000189.1 GCA_021846025.1 Pseudomonadota bacterium | reverse complement strand
AGCTGACCTTGCTGGTCACGGCCTGCAGGTCGCCGGATGGGCGGCCTTCGATGCGGCGGGTGCGTGGGTCGATGTCGGCCGGTTGGGCCGGCAACGTCGCCCCCGGCGCCCCCGGCGCACTCGGTGCACTCGCTGCACCGGGCGCGGCCTGCAGCACGGCGCCGAGCACGGCGTTCGGCCGGTAGGTTGCCAGACCCTTGAGCCCGGCTTTCCAGGCCTGGAAGTAGAGGTGCTTGAAGTCTTCGAAGGGGTAGTCGGCTGCGACGTTCACGGTCTTGCTGATGCTGGTGTCGATGTAGGGCTGCACCACCTGCAGCATCTGCATGTGGTCGTGCGCGCTCATCTCCAGCGCGGTGACGAACGGGTGCGGCAGATGCTCCAGGTCAGCGCCGGTTTGCGTCTGCAGATGGCGATACAGCCGCCAGGCGTGGTCCGCCACGTCGTACTCGCGCGTGGTGTTGTCGGCCATGCGTTTTCTGCGGGTGTAGACCCAGGAGAACGCGGGTTCGATGCCGTTGCTGGCGTTGTCGGCAAAGGCCAGGCTGATGGTGCCGGTGGGCGCCACGGCGAGCAGATGGGAGTTGCGCAAACCATGCTGGGTGATGGCGTCGCGCAGGTCTTGTGGCAGGCGCAGGGCGAAGCCGCTGGCGAGGAACGGGCCGGCATCGAACAGCGGGAAAGCCCCCTTCTCCCGGGCGAGTTCGACCGATGCGGCGTACGCCGCATCGCGCAGGCTGCGGGCCATGCCGGCGGCGAAGGCGCGGGCGCTCTGGCTGTCGTAACGCAGGCCGAGCATGATGCAGGCGTCGCCCAGCCCGAGGAAACCCAGCCCGATGCGGCGCTTGTTGCGTGCCTCCTGCTGCTGCTCGGGCAGCGGCCAGTGCGTCACATCCAGCACGTTGTCGAGCATGCGCACCGCGGTGCGCGTCACGGCCGCGAATGTGGCGTCGTCGAATCGCGCTTGCGGCGTGAAGGGATCGCGCACCATGTTGGTGAGATTGATCGACCCCAGGCAGCAGCAACCGTAGTCCGGCAGGAACTCTTCGGCGCAAGGGTTGGTGGCCTCGAAGGTTTCGCAATAGTGCAGGTTGTTGTCGCGGTTGGCGGTGTCGAGAAACAGGATGCCGGGCTCGGCGTGGTCGTAGGTCGACAGCATGATCTGATCCCACAGCTCGCGCGCCGGCACGCGGCGGTAGACCCACTGGCCATCGGCGCGCTGGTGCGCGCCCTGTGCCAGTTGGTCATCGCCCGGGCGTGCGCTGTGCACGAGGTCCACCCTGGCGTTGCTCTCCACCGCCTGCATGAACGCGTCGCTCACGCCAACCGAGAGGTTGAAATTCTTGAAGGCGCCGGTGTCCTTGGCGTGAATGAAGGCCTCGATGTCGGGGTGGTCGATGCGCAGCACGCCCATTTGCGCACCACGCCTGCTGCCGGCGGACTCCACCGTCTCGCACGAGGCGTCGAACACGCGCATGAACGACAGCGGGCCGCTGGCGCGGCTGTGGGTGCCGCCCACATGCGCGCCCGCCGGGCGGATGCGCGAGAAGTCGTAGCCCACGCCGCCGCCACGTCGCATGGTTTCGGCCGCCTGTGCCAGGGCCTTGTAGATGCCGGGTTTGCCGTCGACCGCTTCGGACACCGAATCGCCCACCGGCTGGACGAAACAGTTGATGAGCGTGGCCTGAATCTCGGTGCCCGCCGCCGAGAGAATGCGCCCCGCCGGCACGAAGCCCGCCTGCAGCGCCTGCGCATACACGCTCTCCCAGCGCGCCGGCTCGGCCTCGGCCCGCGCCAGGGCGCGCGCCACGCGCCATTGCACGTCGGCGATGCTGCGTTCCTCGCCCTTGGCGTATTTCTCCGCCAGCACGTCGAGGCTGATGTCTTGTGGCTGCATGAAGACTCCTGCAATCCGGGCATGCGCCCATGGGGAGTTATAGCGCGTCGTCGGTGTCGTCGAAGCCGAGGGAGTCGGCGGCGCTGTCGGCCGGCAGGCCGAGCAAGACCTGGGTCTGGTCGGCGGGAAGCGCTTCGACCGACTTGAGCTGCCGGGTCATGGCGCGGGTGCGGGTTTCGGCGGCACCGATGGTGTTGCTCGCTTCGTCCAGCTTCTTCCGTGTCTTGGCCAGCACATCGCCAAACTTGCCGAACTCGGTCTTCACCGCGCCCAGCACCTTCCAGACCTCGGTGGAACGCTGCTCCAGCGCCAGGGTGCGAAAACCCATGTGCAGGCTGTTGAGCAGGGCCAGCAGCGTGGTGGGGCCGGCGAGCATGACGCGATGGTCGCGCTGCAGCGCCTCCACCAGACCCGGGCGGCGCAGGGCCTCGGCATACAGGCCTTCGGTGGGCAGGAACAGGATGCCGAAGTCGCTGGTGTGGGGCGCGGCGATGTATTTGCTCTGGATGGTCCTGGCCTCGTCACGCAGCCGCAGCTCCAGCGCCTTCGAGGCCGCGTCCGCGGCGGGCTTGTCGGCACGCTCCTGGGCGTCGAGCAGGCGTTCGTAGTCTTCGCGCGGGAACTTGGCGTCGATCGGCAGCCACAGCGGGCCGTCACCCTTGCCCGGCAGGCGAATGGCGTATTCCACGCGTGCGCCGGAGCCGGGCACGGTCTCGACGTTGACGCCGTATTGCTCGGGCGTGAACACCTGCTCGATCAGGCCCGCCAACTGAATTTCGCCGAACACACCGCGTGATTTGACGTTGCTGAACACGCGCTGCAAGTCGCCCACGCCCTGCGCCAGCTTTTGCATTTCGCCCAGGCCACGGTGCACCAGCTCCAGCCGTTCGGCCACCTGTTTGAAGCTCTCGCCCAGGCGTTGTTCCAGCGTGGCGTGAAGCTTTTCATCCACGGTGACGCGCATCTGCTCCAGCTTTTTCTCGTTGTCGGCCTGCAGTTCGCGCAGACGCAGCTCCACCGTGCCGCGCATCTCGTTGAGGCCTTTGTCGGTGGTCTGGCGCAGTTCGGTGAGGCGCTGCTCGGTGGCCTCGCGCATGGCTTTTTGTCCCTGCTCGGAGCTCTGGCGCGATTCGACCAGGCGCTGGTCGGTCGTGCCACGCAGGGCTTCGAGGTGCTGCACGAGTTGCGCCTGCAGCGTCTGGATGGTCTGGGTGCTGGCTTGCGTGAGCTGGCCCACCTGCTGCACGAGGGTGTCGCCCACGGCCTTTTGCAGGCTTTGCAATTGCAGGTTCACGGCGTCGAGCTGGGCGTTCTGGGTGCGCG
>JAJZDV010000044.1 GCA_021846025.1 Pseudomonadota bacterium | reverse complement strand
GATGCCGTTGCCAGCCTGGTGGCGCGCGGGCGACGCCGCCTGGCCATCGTCCTGCCGCGCCCGGATGCCAGCTACCGGGAACATCTCGTGCAGGGCTTCGACACCGCTTGCCAGCGCGCCGGCTTGAGTGGCCGACGCGTCGCGGCCATCGATCTGGACTCGCCACCGGCCGCCGTGGACGCCTGGACGCGCCAGGCGATGACGCACATCGACGGTCTGGTGCTGTCGGGCGAGACCCCGTTGCTGCCGGTGCTGGGCGCGCTGTCCGACCTCGGACTGCGCCCCGGAACCGACCTGGACATCGCGCTGAAATACAGCAGCACGCTGCCGCAATCCCTGCGCACGCCGTTGTTGACGTGCCACGAAAACCTGCACCTCGCGGGGCTCAGCCTGGGCCGTGCCTTGATGCAGATGTTGGCCGAGCCTGAGGCCGCTCCGCTCCAGGTCCTTTTCCCACCACCTCCGATCGAGGCCCTTCACCATGCAAACCTCTGAACCCAACGCCCCCTACCTCGCACAGATTCGCGAAGCCAAGGCCTCGCTGCGCGACCCGATGCCCGACCGCGCCGAGCGCTTCGCCTGGATGACCGCCCGCATCGAACGCCAGGTGGCGGCCATCGCTGCCGAGCGCGCGCGTGGCGACAGCCCCATCCCCAGCGTGAACTTCGCCGAACTCGATGCCGTGGACGAGGCGCAGCGTGAGCGCATCCGCGAGCGCGGTTGCGTGATCGTGCGCGGCGTCTTCGACCCCGCCCGCATCGCCGGCTGGAACGCTGCGATCACCGCTTACCTGAGCGACAACCGCTACGACGAGAAGGCCATCAGCAAGCGCGGCCTGGATCAGTATTTCAGCGCCTTGTCCAGCGCACGGCCGCAGATCTTCGCCAGCTACTGGTCACAGCCGCAGATGCTGGCGCGGCAGTCGGACGAACTGGCGGGCACGCGCCGCTGGCTGAACCGGCTGTGGAACTATCGGCACGAGGGCGCGGATGTTTTCAACCCCGACCTGGAGCGCACCTACGCCGACCGCGTGCGCATGCGCGAGCCGGGGGATGCCACGCTGGGGCTGTCGCCCCATGTGGACGGCGGCTCCATCGAGCGCTGGATCGACCCCGGCTACCGCCGCGTCTACGACGCGGTCTACCACGGCGACATCGCCCGCTACCGCGCCTTCGACGCGGCCAACCGCACCGAAGCGCGCGAAATCCCCTCCCCGGCCGTGTGCCGCATGTTCAGGACCTTCCAGGGCTGGACCGCGCTCACGGCGCAAGGCCCCGGCGACGGCACGCTCAACCTCGTGCCCATTGCCGACGCCATGGCGTGGATGCTGCTGCGCGCACTGCAGGATGACGTCGCCGACGATGACCTCTGTGGCGCGCGCGCCGGACGCGCCATGGTGGTTTCGCCCGAGCGCCATGCCCTGCTGCTGCGCGCTTACGGCCCCATCCCCCAGGTTCGGCCGGGCGACACCGTCTGGTGGCACCCGGACGTGATCCATGGCGTCGAGGACCGTCATGCCGGCACGGGGTACAGCAACGTCATGTACATCGGCGCGGCCCCCGACTGCGCCAAGAACCGTGTGTTCTCAGCCCTGCAGCGCCCGGCGTTCGAGAGCGGCATGTCGTCACCGGACTTCGCCGCCGAACACTTCGAAGTGGACTTCGCCGGCCGCTTCCTGCCGGAGCAGCTCACCCCGCTGGGGCGGTTGCAAATGGGCTACGACCTGGCCTGAAACCGCAGCCGCAGGCCGTGCCGGTAGGCGCGGCCTGGGCCGTACCACACGTCCTTGCCCAGCGCAGGACCGTTGGGCCAGTCCTCCGTCTCCAGGCACACCCCGGCCCCCGGCCCATGGGCGACGCCCGACGCTGCGGCCGTGGGCCGCAGGTTGGCCGCGGCGTACACATGCAACAGCGGGCGGTCGGTGGACAGGGTCAGCGCCAGATCGTCCACCGCCAGCGTGGCCACGGGCGTTGCCCATGCCGCCGGGTCGGCGCTCGCACCGCGGTCGAGCAGCAGCGCGCCATCGAGCGACGGCACGCAGGACGGGGCGATGGCGCGGGGCTGGCGGAAGTCGAAGCAGCCGCCGCCCACCGCACGCGGCGGCAGCGGCAGCTCGCGCGCATCGGTGGGGAGGTAATGGCCGGCATCCACTTGCAGGCGATGGCCACGCACATCGCGCCGGCCGTCGAGGTTCCAGTAGCTGTGCTGCAGCAGGTTGAGCGGGCACGGCGCGTCGACCTCGGCCTGCGCGTCCCACCACAGGGCATCGCCATCCAGGCGGTAGTGCACACGCGCCCGGCAATTCCCGGGAAAGCCCTGGTCGCCGTCGGGCGAATGCAGCGCCAGCGTGATCGAGGTGGCGTCGTGCGCCTCCACCGTCCAGTGCTGCTGGCCGAATCCGCCGGCGCCGCCATGGATGCAGTGCCCCAGGGGATGGTTCGCATCCAGACTCCAGCGCTGCCCGCCGCGATGCAGTTGAGCATCCGCAATGCGGTTGGCGTACCGGCCGCAGACCGCACCCAGGGACATGCGGTCTTGCCCATAGGCCGCCGGGTCGAGAAATCCCAGCGTCAACGGGCGCTGCCCTTCGGGCGCACGCCGCCACCACAGTTGCATCAGCCGGGCTCCGTACGGCAGGACCCAGGCCAGCAGGGTGTCGTTGGCGATGACGCGAATCGCGGGATGGTTGGCCGTCATGCCGCAGCGCGCGGACCCAATTCCGAGCGCCTCGGCAGATCGGCACCACGACGGCTGCACGTCAGTGCGGCGGCGCGGTTGGCGAACTCCAGCAGTGCGTGCAACGCGGCGGCGTTCAGGCTGGGCAGCGCGCCGGCCGACAGCCGGCCTTGCTCGGCGAGGCTGGCCAGCAGTGCCGCCTGAAAGGTGTCGCCGGCGCCCACGGTGTCCACCAACGTCACCGGCTGCGCCTCCACCCGCGCCTGCGCGCTGGCGGTCCAGGCGCTTGCGCCGGCCCCGCCGTCGGTCACCACGACCAGCCGCACGCCGTGCGACAGGCTGTGGGCGGCGAAGTCGGCAGCGCTCAGGCCGGGGCGGAGCAGGGCCAGATCTTCAGCGCTGATTTTCACCAGATGGGCGCGCGCCAGCATCCAGTCCACGCTGTCACGCCAGACATCCAGCCGCGGTTCGACGTTGAGCCGCAGGTTGGGGTCATAAGCCACGAGGGCGCTGCCGCGCAGCCGCTCCACCAGGGTGCGCAAGGTTGCGCCCGCCGGCTGCACCACCAGCGCGAAGGAGCCGACATGCAGCGCGGTGACTGGCAGCGGCAGGACCGCCACGGCATCGAGCGCGGCAGCCGGCACCAGCCGGTCGGCGCAGCCTTCGCCATAGAAGGCGTAGCTGGGCACGCCCTTCGCATCGAGCCCGACCAGACTGAGCGTGGTGGGCGCGGCGCTGCGATGCGCGGCGCCCAGCTCCACGCCTTCGGCCGCCAGGGCGCTGTGCAGACGCTCGCCGAGAAAATCGGTGGACATTCCGCCGAAATAGGCCACGCGCTGGCCGAGCCGTGCCAGCCCGATGGCCACATTGAACGGCGAACCGCCCACGCGCGCGTCCAGCGCCATGCCGGTGGGCGTGGTGCCGGCACCAAAGACATCCATCAGGGCTTCGCCACAAACGAGGTGCATCGCAATCTTTCGCAAGTTGGTTGTGAAACGGCGCTCGGCGACTCAAGCCGCATCGCGCCGGGCGCGCAGTGCCGGGTAGAGCTGGCGGAAACGGTCGTAGCGCACGGCAAGGCCCGGCGCCAAGGCGGGGTCGGGTTCGACCACGCGCGCCTGCCGCCCGTCGTCCGCGAACACGGCGGCCGGGTCGCCCTGCGCCGCCAGCCAGCCCAGCCTCGCCGCACCACGCGCAGCGGCCACGTCACCCCCTTCGCGCAACGCCAAAGGTTCTCCCAGCGCCGTAGCCAGGAGGGTAGCCCACAGCAGGCTGCGCCCGCCCCCTCCCACCAGGCCCAGCGGGGAGGAATCCGGGGCGCGCTGGGCTTGCAGGCTTTGCCAGCCGTCGAGCAGGCCGAAACTCACGCCTTCGATCACGGCCCAGCCGAGGTCGGCCGGGCCGTGATCGTGGGTGAGCCCGACGAAGGCGCCTGTGGCATGGGGATCGTTGTGCGGCGTGCGTTCGCCCGAGAGATAGGGCAGGAAGAACGGGGCGGCCTGGCGTTGGCGTGGGCTCAAACCGGCCGCCAGCGCCAGCAGCGCGGCCTCGTCGCGCTGGCCGGTGAGCTGCACGGCCCAACGCAGCGCGCTGGCGGCGCTGAGCATGACCGCCATCTGGTGCCAGCGCTGCGGCAAGGCATGGCAGAAGGCATGCACGGCGCGGCGGGTCTCGGGCTGGAACTGCGCCGTGGCCAGAAAAATGACCCCCGAGGTGCCGAGGGACACGAATCCTTCGCCCGGGTGGATGGCGCCCATGCCGATGGCGCTGGCCGCGTTGTCGCCTGCGCCTGCGGCCACCACGGCGTCCGGGCGCAGCCCCCAGCGGCGGCACCAGGCTGCACGCACGGTGCCGGTGGGGGCGCTGCCTTCGAACAACGCCGGCATGTGACCCAGCCCCAACGCGCACAAGGCCAGCGCCCGCGCAGACCAGCTCCGCGCAGACACGTCGAGCCACAGGGTGCCCGAGGCGTCGGAGCAATCGGTGGCGTGCAGGCCGGTGAGTTGCAGTCGCAAATAGTCTTTCGGCAACAGCACCTTGGCCACGCGGGCGAACACGGCGGGCTCGTGCTCGCGCACCCACAGCAGCTTGGGCGCGGTGAAGCCCGGCATGACGAGGTTTCCGGCGCGGGTCTCGAGCTCGGGGTCGGCCTGGCGCAGCGCCTCGCATTGCGCTGCACTGCGGTTGTCATTCCAGAGGATGGCCGGCCGCAGTACGGCGTCGTGTTCGTCCAGCAGCACGGCGCCGTGCATCTGCCCCGACAAGCCGATGCCGCGCACCTCGCGCAGCGCGGCGGCGTTGTTCGCGGCCAGCGCGTCGAGCGCCCGCTGCAGCGCAGTCCACCAGTCCTGCGGCGCCTGCTCGGACCACCCGGGCTGCGGACGCGAGACCGTGAGCGGCACGTGCTCGCTGGCGCGCAGTGCGCCGTCGGCGTCGAGCAGGATGACTTTCAGCTCGGACGTGCCGAGGTCGATGCCGAGGTACACGGGCGCAGCCTTTCAGGTGGGTTGTCCGGGCGTCAACGGGCGGCGGCCGCCAGACCGAATCGCGCCTCGGCCTGGCGGCGAAAGACACTGGGCGTCACGCCCTTGAGCTGCAGGAAGTGGCGGTTGAAATTGGCCACGTTGTTGAAGCCGACGTCGTAGCAGATGTTGGTGACATAGGCGTCGGTGTCCATGAGCAGCTGGCAGGCCTTGTTGATGCGCAGGCGGTTGACGAAATCCGTGAAGGTGTTGCCGGTGGCCTTGCGGAAGTAGCGCGAGAACTTGTGTTCAGACTGCCCGACGCGCGCCGCGATGTCGGCCAGGGAGAACTGCGTGCTCATGTTGTCGGTGATGAAGTTGATGATGGTGTTGATCTGCGCCATGGAATCGGCATCGTCGAAGCTTTGCAACTGCACCGTCGACAGCAGACGGTAGTCGGCGCAATGTGTCAGATCGCAGAGCAGATCGGCAAACTCCGCGAAACGGCGCAAGCCACGCGCGTTGCGGATGCATTCGATGCGCGCGCGCACGCTCTCGCTCATGCCGAAAAATTCGATGCCGTGACGCGCGCGCTCCAGCAGCGGCAGCAGTTCGTCGAGCTCGGGCAGCAGCGCTGCCGCGTGGCGCAAAGGCTCGTCGGCGAACTGGATGACCATGTCGCGCTGGGCCACACCGCCTTCGGGCACGTTGGTGGAAATCCAGTTGTGCGGCAACCGCGGGCCGGTGAGCACGAGGTGGCCGGGCTCGAAATGGCCGATGTAATCCCCCACGAACACCTTGCCGCTGGTCTGCACGATGAGGTGCAGTTCGTATTCCTCGTGGTAGTGCCAGCGCACCAGCGGGTTGGGAAAGCCGTGGGACAGGCAGCGCAGGCTGCCGAAGCTGCCCTCGGGCTCGTAGCCGAGTTGCGGGTCGCGCACGAAATCGTGCTCGAGCTCGGGGCTGCGGACGGTTTTGGTGCTCATGCGGTATTGAACGAAAGCCGACGGGGTTCAGGGCAGGACATGGCCGCCAGACATGGCCGCCATCGTCGTTTCATGTCGGCCTGTCACTGTACCCAGCTTCGACGCCGGAGAGAAGGACTGCGACGCTGCACGGGTCGCCGGGGCGGGCTCATCGGCCATGCTCCGCCACGAAGCGTTCGACCCGTTGCACGGCTTCGCCCAGCGCCTGCGTCAAGCGCTGGTCGCCGGCGAGTTCCCCCCACAACGTGCCATCTCCCGAAAAGGCTGCCACCGGGTCGGCGGCGGCGCAGATGGCGTGAGCCACGCCCGGATCCATCGCCTGGTCCTGGTAGGCATAGGGCAACTTGCCGCGATGCCAGCGCTGCAGGAACGTGAGGAACAGGGCGGGCAACATGGCGACGCTGTCGATGGATTGCTCGCGCGCCAGGCGCTCGCGCACCGTGGGGGCGATGAAGCCGGGAATCTTGGCAAAGCCATCCATGGCGACGCGCTGGTTGGTGTCGCACAGCGCGGGGTTGCCGAAGCGGTCGAGCACCACGTCGCGGTAGGCGCCGAGGTCGATGGGGCTGGGCTGCAGAACGGGAATGGCGTCGTTGGTGGCGTAGTCGAAGGCCAGACGGCGGATGGCCGGGTCGAGCGTGCCTTCGTGGATGTAGCTGTACCCCACCAGCGTGCCCGCCCAGGCGACGCAACTGTGCGTGGCGTTGAGCAGACGGATCTTGGCCTCTTCGTAGGGTTGCACCGAGGCCACCATCTCCACCCCCACGGCCTCGAATGCAGGACGCCCGTTGCAGAACGCGTCCTCGATGACCCACTGGATGAAGCGCTCGCCCATCACCGCGGCTGGATCGTCCACGCCGGTGGCCGCCTTCACCCGTGCACGAACCTCGGGTGCCGGACGCGGCGTGATGCGGTCGACCATGGCATTCGGGCTGGTGGTGTGCGCCCGCACCCAGTCGGCCAGCGCGGTGTCGCCGACGCGCTCGATGAACTGCAGCAATCCGGCGCGCGAGCGCTCGCCGTTGTGGCGCAGGTTGTCGCAATTGAGCAGCGTGAGCGGGCCGGCGTTTGCCGCGCGCCGCGCCCGCAGCAGCGCGGTGAGCGCGCCGTAGAGGGTGTTGCCCGGCTGACCCGACCTGGCGCGCTGCAGATCGGCCGCCAGATCCGCAAAGGCGCCGAAGTCGAGCCGGTTGTCGGCGTCGAGGTAATAGCCGGCCTCCGTGACGGTGAAGGAGAGGATGCGCGTCGCGGGGTCGGCTGCAAGCTCGATGAGCCGCCGCAGCGAGGGCTCGTAGGGCACCACCTCGCGAATGGCGGTGATGCGCTGGTAGCGGTGCTCGCCCGACGGCGAGATGGTCTCCAGGGTGTAGGCGCCGTGCTGGCGGTGCAGGGCCTCGATGGTCTCGGCCATGTCCGGGCGCAGGTTGCCGCCGGCGAGCGTCCAGCGGTGGTCTCCCGCATCGTGCAATGCCTGCATGTACACCGCCTGGTGGGCGCGATGGAACGACCCCAGCCCCAGATGCAGCATGCGCAGCGGCGACTCACTGGACATGGTGCACCACCTGGCCTTGTGCGTCGAAGAAGTGCAATGCCGAGGCATCGGGCGCCAGGCCGACCTGCGTGCCGGCTTGCACGGGGCTGCGGCCGCCCTGGTGGCGCAGCACCAGTTTGTCGCCAAGACAGTCGAGATAGATCAAGGTATCGGCTCCGAGAGATTCCACGAGTTCCACGTCGGCGCGAATCGGCCCGCCTTCCTGCAGCAGGATGCCTTCGGGGCGGATGCCCACGCTGTGCGCTGCAGCGGGAATGCGCAACCCCAGTTCGGACAGGCGTTCCAAGGGCAGGAAGTTCATCGGCGGGGTGCCGATGAACTGGCCGACGAAGCGATTGGCCGGGTGGTCGTAGAGCTGCAGCGGTGAGCCCACCTGCTCGATCGCCCCGTCGCGCAGCACCACGACCCGGTCGGCCAGGGTCATGGCCTCGACCTGGTCATGCGTCACGTAGATGGTGGTGGCACCGAGTTCGCGGTGCAGGCGGGCGATCTCCACGCGCATCTGCCCGCGCAGCGCGGCGTCCAGGTTGGACAGGGGTTCGTCGAACAGAAACACCTTGGGTGCGCGCACGATGGCGCGGCCGATGGCGACACGCTGGCGCTGGCCGCCGGAGAGCTGGCGCGGGGTGCGCTGCAGGTAGTTGGTGAGGCTGAGGATGGCGGCGGCCCGTTCGACCTTCTCGCGGATCTGCTCGCGCGGCACCTTGGCCAGCCGCAGCGCGAACGACATGTTGTCGAACACGGTCATGTGCGGATAGAGCGCATAGGTCTGGAACACCATGGCGAGGTCACGCTTGGCCGAGGGCACATGGGTGATGTCGCGCCCCTCGAGCTCGATGCGCCCGGCGCTCACGTCTTCCAGCCCCGCGATCAGCCGCAGCAGCGTGGTCTTGCCACAGCCCGATGGACCGACGAAGACGACGAACTCCCCGCGCTCGATCTCCAGGTCCACGCCCTTGATGGTGCGCAGGCTGGCGAAGGACTTGTCGATGCCCTGCAACGTGAGAAAAGCCATGGCTGTTCCTTGGTTTACTTGACCGCGCCGAAGGTCAGCCCGGCGACGAGTTGCTTCTGACTGAACCACCCCAGC
Organism: Pseudomonadota bacterium; assembly: GCA_021846025.1. GTDB lineage: Bacteria > Pseudomonadota > Gammaproteobacteria > Burkholderiales > Burkholderiaceae_C > Thiomonas_A. The sequence continues at coordinate 12,655 of JAJZDV010000044.1, read as the reverse complement.
ACGATGATGGGCGCGATCGCCAGGACCGAAGCCGCCGAGAGCTTGGCCCAGAACAGCCCTTCGGGGCTGGAGTAGCTGGCGATGAGGGTGGACAGGGTTCCCGCCTTGAACGAGGCCAGATTGAGCGACCAGAACGACTCGTTCCAGCTCAGCACGATGGCCAGCAGCGCCGTGGAGGTGATGCCGCCCACACCGAGGGGCAGGATGACGTGGCGAAACTCCTTCCACACCGATGCTCCGTCCATGCGCGCGGCTTCGAGGATCTCGTTCGGAATGTCCTTGAAGTAGGTGTAGAGCAACCACACCATGATGGGCAGGTTGGTCAAGGTGAACACCGCCGTCAACCCGATCAGGCTGTCGAGCAGGCCGGTGAACTTGGCCACCAGGTAGATGGGCACCAGCGCGCCCACGGCGGGCATCATCTTGGTCGAGAGCATCCACATCAGCACGTCACGGGTACGCCGGGTGCGGAAAAAGACCATGGAATAGGCCGCGGGAACCGCGATGAGCAAGCCCAGCAGCGTCGAACCCAGGCTGGTGACGAGCGAGTTGCGCGCGTAGCGCAGGTAGTCGCTCTGCGCGTTGACGGTGACGAAGTTTTCCAGCGTCGGCTTGAACAGCAGCAGCGGTGGCGTGGCGATGGCCTGCAGTTCGGTCTTGAAGGCCGTCATCACCAGCCACAGCAGGGGAAACACGAGCACCAGCGTGGCCAGCCAGGCCACCACGGTGCGCACGGCAAGCCAATGCAAGGGCGTCTTCATGGGCAGGCTCCTTCAGTCCAGGTTGCGGCCGACCACGCGCAACAGGAAGATGGCTGCAATATTGGCCAGCACCACAGCGAACAGGGCGCCGGCCGAGGCCACTCCGATATCGAAATTCATCAGTGCATCCTTGAAGATGAGAAAGGCCACGTTGGTGCTGGCATTGCCCGGCCCGCCGCTGGTGGTGGTGAAGATCTCCGCGAACACGCCGATGAGGTAGATCATCTCGATCATCGTGACCACCGCCACCGAACGTGCCATGTGCGGCAGGGTGAGGAACCAGAAGCGTTGCAGCGCGGTCGCCCCATCCATGCGCGCCGCCTCCATCTGCTCCTGGTCGAGCGATTGCAGCGCGGTGATGAAAATGAGGCAGGCGAACGGCAGCCACTCCCAGGCCACGATCACGATCACCGACAGCAGCGGATACGTGGTGAGCCAGTCCACCGGTTGCGCGCCGAAAGCCAGGCTGATCTGCGCGAGCACGCCGTAGATGGGGTTCATCATCATGAACTTCCACATCAGCGCCGCTGCCGTGGGCATGACGAAAAACGGCGCGATCAGCAGCAGCCGCACCGCACCGCGTCCCGGAAAGGGCTCGTGGATCAGCAGCGCCAGCGCCACACCCAGCACCACCGTGATGCCGATGACCGATCCGAGCAGGATCAGGGTGTTGAGCACCGCCGTGAGGAAAGCGGGATCGGTGAAGAAATAGCGGTAGTTCTCCAACCCCACGAACACACGCGGACCGGGGATGGTGAGGTTGTAGCGAACGACGGAGAAATACACCGTCATCACCAGCGGCACCACCATCCAGGCGAACAGCGACAGCACCGCTGGTGCCAGCAGCAGACGTGGCAGGAGACGCTTCATGGTCGTGGGTACGGGTCAGGAAACAGGCGATGCGCCGAGGCATCACGAGGCGACACCAGGGTCGAGGGGCAGCAGCGGCTTGTCAGGCCGTGCTGCCCACCCGGCTGACTACTTGAGATAACCCGCCATCTTCATCTGCCGCGTGGCGGCGGCTTGCGACTCGGCCAGCGCCTTCGGCACGGTGGTGCTCCCGCTCAGCGCCGCACTGATGTACTGCCCCACCTGCGTGCCGATCCCCTGGAACTCCGGAATGGCCGCGTACTGCACGCCCACATACGGGCTCTTGGGCAGGGTGGCGTCATTGGGGTTGGCCGTATCGATCGCATGCAGCTCGGACTGCCCCCACGGTGCGGCTTTCTGATAGTTGGGGTTGGCATAGGTCGAGGCTCGCGTACCCGACGGCACCAGCCCCCAGCCCTCGCTCGCCGCCACCAGCTCGATGTACTGCTTGGAGGTGGCCCAGTTCACGAATTTCTGCGCAGCAGCTTCCTGTGCCGGACTGACATCGGACGGAATGCCCAGGGCCCATGACCACAGCCAATGCGCGCCCTTGGGGGTGACCGCCACGGGGGCCTGTGCAAAGCCAACGTCATGGGCCACCTTGCTCTGCTTCGGATCCGAGATGAAACCCGCAGCCACGGAAGCATCGACCCACATGGCGCACTTGCCCTGGTCGAACAGCGCAAGGTTCTCGTTGAAGCCGTAGTTGGAGGCGCCTGGCGGGCCGTATTTCTTCAGCAGGTCGACATAGAAGCTCACGGCGTCTTCCCACGGCTTGGTCTGCAGCTGAGGCTCCCACTTCATGTTGAACCACTGCCCGCCCCAGGTGTTGACCATGGTGGTGAGCAGGGCCATGTTCTCGCCCCAGCCAGCCTTGCCGCGCAGGCAGATGCCGTAGACGCCGGCCTTGGGATCATTGAGCTTGGCGGCCATGTCGCGCACCTGGTCCCAGGTGGGTTTCTCCGGCATGGTCAGCCCCGCCTTCTTCATCAGGTCGGTGCGGTACATGAGCATGGAGCTCTCGCCGTAGAACGGCGCAGCGTACAGCTTGCCCTTGTAGGAAAGGCCCTCACGGATGGGCGGCAGGAGGTCGTTGACGTCGTAGTTCGCATCGGGCACGATCGGCTTGAGCCAGCCGAGCTTGGACCAGATGGGAACCTCGTACATGCCGATGGTCATCAGGTCGAACTGCCGCCCCTTGGTGGCGATGTCCGTGGTCACGCGCTGGCGCAACACGTTTTCTTCCAGCGTCACCCATTTCACATGGATGTCGGGATTCTGCTTCTCGAACACGCTGGTCAGGCGCTCCATCTGAATCATTTGGCCGTTGTTCACCGTGGCGATCACCAGATCGGTCGCCGAGGCGGACAGCGCCACCCCGAACAACGACGCGAACACGAGGGTCGAGCGGAACTTCATAGCATCTGTCTCCTGTGGATTTTTTGATGGTGTCGGCGCGTCCGCTGGACGATGGTCCGACCACCTCAATCCTAGTGAGCAGCTTGCCGCATGCCGATACCGCAGAGTTGACTTTCGATACTTTCTCGCGGAACTTTCCGGGTATTTTCCCTGATTTTTGGCGGGAAAATACCGAAACCACCCTTCAGAGCGGCTCCGGCGGGAGAACCGCATCAGCCCGCGCGCGACCCGCGGCCTGCACGGCGCGCACGTCGAGCTGGTCCAGGTGATCGAGGCGTACCGCGGCCAGGGCGAGCGCGCCGGGCTCGGGTGGGAAGGCCGGATCCAGGACCGCGATCCGGCCCAGGCCGGCGGCGTGCAGGGCGCGCAGGCCATTCGCCGAATCTTCCACGCCCACGGCGTGGGCCGCCTTCACGCCGAGCCTGTCCAGGGCCATCCGATAAATGTCGGGGGCCGGCTTGCCGCGCACCACCATGTCGCCGTACACCCGGACCGAAAAGCTGTCGTGCAGGCCAAGCCGGCGCAGCGCGGGCTCCGCGAGGGCACGCGGCGAGCCGGTTGCCAGCCCGAGACGGTACGCGGCGGCCATGCGACGCACCGCCTCGACCGCGCCAGGGCACGCCGGGAGCTGCAGGGCGTAGGGCGCCTGCATCCGGGCGAGCATGTCCTGGGCCACTTGATCGGGCGTGCGGTCCAGCCCCAGCCGCTCGACCATGAGGCGCGAGCCGCCGGCGAGATTGCCGCCCATGCTCGCGGCGTGGTCGGCATCGGTCCAGACCCGGCCCAGGCTGCGGGCGTAGTCGCGCCGGGCCTGCAACCACGCGCCTTCGGAGTTGAGCAGCACGCCATCCATGTCGAAAACGACGACGCGGATGATCGCGTCGCACTCGTCACGCATCGGCACCGATCCGGGCGCCGCTTGCGCGCCCTGCGGGGGAAAAATGCCTCGGTTGCTGCCGCCGGGCTGCTGGCTCATGCCGCGGCCGGCTTGCCGCCCAGCGCCGCGGCGGCACGGGCCAGCGCGGTGATGCGGGCCCAGTCGCGCGCCGCCAGCGCGTCTTCGGGCACCAGCCAGGACCCCCCGACGCAGACCACATTGGGCAGGGCGAGATAGTCGGAGGCGTTGCCCGCGTGGATGCCGCCGGTGGGGCAAAAACGCAGTTCGGGCAGCGGGCCGTGGAGCGATTTGAGCAGCGCCCGGCCACCTGCCGCTTCGGCGGGGAAGAACTTGAGCGTGGAAAAGCCCGCCTCGCGGGCACGCATGGCTTCGCTGACGGTCGCCACGCCGGGCAGGAAGGGGACAGGCCCTTCCCGCACCGCGGTGGCCAGGTCCTGGGTCAGACCGGGGCTGACGCCGAATTGCGCGCCGGCGTCGCGCGCCTGCTCCCATTGCGTGCGGTCGAGCACCGTGCCCGCACCCACCCAGGCGTCGGGGACGGCGTCGCGCATGCGGCGAATGACGGCCAGCGCCGCCGGTGTGCGCAGCGTGACTTCGAGCGAGCGGATGCCACCCGCCACGAGTGCCGCAGCCAGGTCGGCGGCCAGACCGGCGTCGTGGACCACGATCACCGGCATCACCGGGCTGATGTGCAGAATTCCAAGTGCGTCCATGTCGGTGCTCCCGGGCTCAGGCCGCATGCCAGTCGGGGTGGCGAAAGCTCGCCGCGCCCTGCTCGGCACCGTCCACCGCCTCGCGGAAGACGCAGAACAATTCGCGGCCCACGCCGAACTGGTTGCCACGCAGGCTTGCCACGGCGTGCGGACGCGCCGCCCACTCGGCCTCGGGCACCTCGGCGCGCAGGACGCCGTGCACCGCGTCCACGGTCATCATGTCGCCGTCGCGCACCTTCGCCAGCGGGCCGCCATGGGCGGCCTCGGGCGTGATGTGGATGGCTGCGGGCACCTTGCCCGAGGCACCGGACATGCGGCCGTCAGTCACCAGCGCGACCTGGAAGCCACGATCCTGCAACACCGCCAGCGTGGGGGTGAGCTTGTGCAACTCGGGCATGCCGTTGGCGTGGGGCCCCTGGAAGCGGATGACGGCGACCAGATCGCCCGTCAGCTCGCCGCGCTTGAAGGCGTCGAGCAGCGCGTCCTGGCCGTCGAACACGCGCGCCGGCGCCGTGACCACGCGGTGTTCCGGCTTGACCGCCGACACCTTGATCACCGCCCGGCCGAGATTGCCCTGCAGCAGCTTGAGGCCGCCGTCGGTGCTGAACGGATCGGACGCCGGACGCACCACGCCGAGATCGCGCGAGGCGGTCTCGGCCGCGCGCCATTGCAACCGGCCGTCGATGAGGAAAGGCTCTTCGGTGTAGCGACGCAGACCGGGGCCGGCCACGGTGCGCACGTCCTCGTGCAGCAGGCCGGCGTCGAGCAATTCGCGGATGATGAACGCCACACCGCCTGCGGCCTGGAAGTGGTTCACATCGGCCTTGCCATTGGGGTAGACATGCGCCAGCAGCGGCACCACGGCAGACAGGTCGTCGAAGTCGGTCCAGTCGATGGCAATGCCCGCCGCGCGGGCAATGGCCACCAGATGAATGGTGTGGTTGGTGGAGCCGCCCGTGGCGAGCAGCCCGACGATGGCGTTGACCACGGCGCGCTCGTCCACCAGTTCGCCGATGGGCATGGGCTCGGCGCCCACGGCCGAGATGCGCACCGCCCGTTGCGCCGCCGCGCGGGTGAGCGCCTCGCGCAGGGGCGTGCCCGGGTGGACAAACGCCGCACCCGGCAGATGCAAACCCATGATCTCCATGAGCATCTGGTTGGAATTGGCGGTGCCGTAAAACGTGCAGGTGCCGGGCCCGTGGTACGACTGCATCTCGGCTGCCAGCAGCGCGTCACGGCCGATCTTGCCTTCGGCGTACAGCTCGCGGACATGCGCCTTTTCGCTGTTGGACATGCCCGTGGTCATGGGCCCGCCCGGCACGAAGATGCCCGGCAGATGGCCGAACGCCAACGCGCCGATCAGCAGCCCCGGGACGATTTTGTCGCACACGCCCAGATACAGCCCCGCGTCGAACATCTGGTGGCTCAAGGCGACGGCGGTGGCCATGGCGATGACGTCGCGCGAAAACAGCGACAGCTCCATGCCGGTCTGCCCCTGGGTCACGCCGTCGCACATCGCCGGCACGCCGCCGGCGAACTGCGCGCTGGCACCCGCCTCGACCGCCGCCTGCTTGATCCAGGCTGGAAAATCCGCCAGCGGCTGGTGCGCCGACAGCATGTCGTTGTAGGCGGAGACAATGCCCAGGTTGGGAGCTGACTCGGGCTTGAGTTCGCGCAGCATGATCTTCTCGCGCCCCGGCATCGCGGCCATGGCGTGAGCCAGATTGGTGCAGGACAGCTGGCTGCGCTCCACCCTGTGCTGGCCGGCTGCGCGCAGCCGCTGGAGATAGGCGGCGCGAGGCCCGGCGCTGCGGGAGATGATGCGGTCGGTGACGCGCGTGAGAACGGGATTCAAGGGCGACATGGGCATTCCGAATGAACAAGCTCAAATGTAATATTGTTACGTTCGAGCGATCCTATCCCGCACTTGACCCCAGCGCAAGCGGAGGATCACTCGCCCCGCTCCCCAGCCAGGCCGGGATGGGCATCCTCGGGCCGAGTCGACACGTCTGGTCGTCGACATACCCATCCCGCGGGCGCGGGCTTGCCGCTCCGCGGTCAGGCCGCCGCGCGGAGGCGAAACCATTGACCGAAGGTAATTTAGCTACATACCATATGCATGCGACAAGCGCGAACGCCAACCTGGAGGCCTCATCATGACCACGTCCCCCCCTTTCGACATCGTGCTGTTCGGCGGCACCGGGGATCTGGTCATGCGCAAGCTGCTGCCGGCGCTGTACCAGGCCCACAAAGCGGGCCTGCTGCATCCGCAGGGGCGCATCCTGGCGCTGGGCCGCAAGGATGCCGATCGCGCCGCCTACCTGGCGCAGATGGAGGCGCAGTCGCGCCCGCACGTGCAGGCCGACTTCGAGGCCACGGTCTGGGCGGCTTTCGCCGAGCGCATCCGCTATTGCAAGCTCGACGCCGAGCAGCCGGCCGATTTCGACGCCCTGGCGCAGGCACTCGCCGGCAACGGCGGCCGCGTCACCGTGTGCTATCTCGCCACCGCGCCGGCGCTGTTCACCGGCATCTGCGCCCAGCTCGCGCGCGTCGGGCTCAACCACCCCGGTGTGCGCGTCGTGCTGGAAAAACCGCTGGGCCGCGATCTGGCCTCGTCCAATGCCATCAACGCCGAGGTGGGGCGGCACTTCGCGGAAGACCAGCTCTACCGCATCGACCATTACCTGGGCAAGGAGTCGGTGCAGAACCTCATGGCGATCCGCTTCGGCAACACCTTGTTCGAGCCGCTGTGGCGCCGCGAATGGGTGGACAACGTGCAGATCACCATCGCCGAAGACCTCGGCGTGGAGGGCCGCGGCGAGTTCTACGACAAGACCGGCGCGTTGCGCGACATGGTGCAAAGCCACCTGTTGCAACTGCTGTGCATGGTGGCCATGGAGCCACCGGCCACACTCGAGGCCAACGCCATCCGCGACGAAAAGCTCAAGGTGCTCAACGCACTCAAGCCCTTCAGCGAGTCCGATGTCGCGGCCAACTCGGTTCGCGGGCAATACCGTGCCGGAGCCATCGCCGGCCAGCCCGTCGCCGGGTACCTGGACGAGGCGCGCATCGCTGCAGGCAGCCACACCGAGACCTTCACCGCCATCAAGGCCGAGATCGCCAACTGGCGCTGGGCCGGGGTGCCCTTCTTTTTGCGCACCGGCAAGCGCATGCCCGAGCGCCTCGCCGAAGTGGTCATCAGCTTTCGCAAGGTGCCGCTGGCGCTGTTTCCCGGACCGAGCATGGAGCGCGCGTCGAACCGCCTGGTCATCCAGCTCCAGCCCGACGAAAGCATCCAGCTGTATTTCCTCGCCAAGGAGGCGGGTGACGGCATGCGACTGCAGCCCACCTATCTGAACCTGGACTTCGACGCCACCTCGCAGCACCGCCGCGCCGACGCCTACGAACGGCTGCTGCTCGATGTCATCCGCGGCAACCTCGGCCTGTTCATGCGGCGCGACGAGCTCGAGGCCGCCTGGCACTGGGTGGAGCCCATCCTGGCCGGCTGGAGCAACAGCACCCTGCCGCCCAAGCCCTACACCGCCGGGACCTGGGGCCCGGCAGCGTCCAGCGCCCTGCTCTCGCGTGACGGTGTGGCCTGGCATGAAGAACTCTGACACGCTCCTGGAGGTCTGCAGCGACGCTGCGGACCTCGCCGCACGCTTGGCCCGCGACCTGGCCGGGGTGCTGGGCGACGCGCTCGCAGCCCGCGGCAGCGCGGTGCTGGCGGTGTCGGGCGGGCGTTCGCCGGTGCCCTTGTTCCACGCCCTGGCGGCGCTGCCGCTGGACTGGGCGCGCATCACCGTGACCCTGGTGGACGAGCGCTTCGTGCCGCCGGACCACGCCGACAGCAATGCCGCGCTGGTCCGCGCGCACCTGTTGCAAGGCCGCGCCGCGGCGGCGCGCTTTGCGCCGCTGGTGGAAGCCGACGACGTTGCCGCCGGTGCCGCGCCAGCCGCCAGCGACCATGCGCTCGCTGCAGCCGTGGCCCGCGCCAACCGCGGCACGCGGCCCATCGACGCTGCCGTGCTCGGCATGGGCGACGACGGCCACACCGCGTCGCTGTTTCCCGGCGCGCCCGAAATCGCGGCGGGCCTGAACCCGCGCAACCCCCAGGATTGGCTCGCCGTGCATCCCCCGGCGGCGCCCCATCGGCGCATCAGCCTCAGCCTCGCCGCGCTGCTGCGCGTCCGCCATCTGCGCCTGGCCATCTCCGGTGCCGCCAAACGCGCGGTCTACGACGCGGCCCGGCGGTCGCGGCGCGACGACCTGCCGGTGAGCGCCCTGTTCCATCCACCACACCCCCATGTCCATGTCTACTGGAGCCCTTGACCCCGCGCCCCGGCTGATCGCCGACATCGGCGGCACCAATGCCCGGTTCGCCCTGCAGACCCCGCGGGGGCTGGAGGACATTCGCGTGTTGGCCTGCGCCGATCACCCCGAACTGGTGGACGCGCTGCGCAGCTACCTGGCCACTGTCGGCAACCCGGCGGTGCGCCACGTCGCCATCGGCATCGCCAACCCGGTCTACGGCGACCGGATCCGCATGACCAACCACCACTGGGCGTTCTCGACCGAGCAGACGCGACGCGATCTCGGGCTGGACACCTTCCTGGTTCTCAACGACTTTGCGGTGCTGGCGCGCGCGCTGCCGGTGCTGCCGGCCCACGAATTGACGCAGGTCGGCGGCACCACCGCCGTGCCCGGTGCGCCGCTGGGGCTGCTGGGCGCGGGCACCGGGCTGGGCGTGTCGGGCCTGATTCCGGCGGGCGCCGGCCGCTGGGTGCCGCTGGCTGGCGAGGGTGGGCACGTGAGCCTCGCACCGTTCGACGAGCGCGAGGTGGAGGTATGGCGCCTGGCGCGGGCGCGCCACGGCGGGCATGTCTCGGCCGAGCGCGTGCTCTCGGGGCCGGGGCTGGAATTCCTGCACCAGGCGCTGTGCACCCTGGCGGGGGAAACGCCCACGGCGCGCAGCGCCGCCGACATCAGCCGTCTCGGCCTGGACGGCAGCGACCGGCGCTGCGGCGAGACGCTGGACCTGTTCTGCGCCCTGCTGGGAACCGTGGCCTCCGATCTGGCCGTGACCCTGGGCGCTCGCGGCGGCATCTACATCGGCGGTGGCATCGTGCCACGTCTCGGCGACTATTTCGCCCGCTCACCGTTTCGCGCGCGCTTCGAGAGCAAGGGCCGCACCTCGGCGTATCTGGCGGACATCCCGGTGTGGGTCATCCACAGTCCCTGGCCCGCGCTGCTGGGCGCGGCAGCAGCGCTCGATCAGCATCTCGAACCGCTGGCCCGGTCAAGCCATGCTTGAGCGTATTCGCAACCAGATGCCACAGCTCTCCGCCGCCGAGCGTCGCGTGGCGCAGTTGCTGCTGGATCGGCCCAACGACTTCATCCAGGCTGCCGTGGCCGACATCGCCCGCGACGTCGGCGTGAGCCAGCCCACGGTCATTCGTTTCGCCCGCTCGGTCGGGTGCACCGGGCTGCAGGACCTCAAACTCAAGCTCGCCGGCAGCCTGGTTGGCGGCATCCCCTATGTGCATGCCAGCGTCGGCCCCAAAGACTCCACGGCCGTGCTCGCCGCGAAAGTGTTCGACAACGCCATTTCCGCCCTGCTCAACTGCCGCAACGCGGTCAGCCCGGCGTCGCTGGACCAGGCCATCCGGCTGCTGGCCGGGGCGCGTCGGCTGGAGTTCTACGGCCTGGGCAACTCGGGCATCATCGCCGCCGACGCGCAGCACAAATTCTTCCGCTACGGCATCCCTGCCGTGGCCTATGCCGACCCGCACATCCAGGCCATGGCCGCCACGCTGCTGGGGCCGCAGGACGTGCTGGTGGCCATTTCCAACTCCGGACGCACCAACGAATTGCTCGACGCCGTGGACATTGCCCTGCGAGCTGGCTGCAAGGTCGTGGCCATCACCTCCACCGGCTCGCCGCTGGCGCGCCTGGCCAGCGTGGCCCTGCTTGCCGACGCGCAGGAAGACGCCGAGTTCTTCAGCCCCATGCTGACACGGCTGTTGCACCTCACCCTCATCGACGTGCTCGCCGTGGGCGTGGCGCTGCGCCGCGGACCTGAACTGGTCGCGCTGCTGGAGCGAACCAAACGCAGCCTCAAGAGCCATCGCCGGCGCAGCGAGATGTGAAGCCCCGGTCCCCTCGCACCCCTTGCGCGCACACCCCACCTTTTGACCCCTTCCCATGCCCACACTCACCCAACTCCCTGCCTGGCGTGCCCTCTGGAAGCACTTCACCCGCGCGCGCGACTGGTCGATGCGCGAACTGTTCGACACCGATCCCGAACGCGCGCAGCGCTACTGGCTGGAACACGATGGCCTGATCCTCGACTACTCCAAGAACCGCCTCACCGACCAGACGCTCACGCTGCTGCTGGAGCTCGCCCGCGAAGCCGGCGTGCCCGAACTCATCGAGGCGATGTTCCGCGGCGACAAGATCAACGTCACCGAAGACCGCGCGGTGCTGCACATCGCGCTGCGCAACCATGCGGGCACGCCGATTCTGGTCGATGGCGAGGACGTGATGCCCAAGGTGAACGCCGTGCTCGAGCGCATGGCGCGCTTCTCGCGCGCGGTGCGCTCGGGCGACTGGGTGGGCTACACCAACCAGCCCATCACCGACATCGTCAGCATCGGCATCGGCGGCTCCGACCTCGGGCCGCTGATGGTGTGCGAAGCGCTCAAGCCCTACGCCCACCCGCGCCTGGCGATGCACTTCGTCTCCAACGTCGACAGCTCGCTGCTCAAGGAAACACTCAAGCGCGTGCATCCCGAAACCACGCTCTTCATCATCGAGTCCAAAACCTTCACCACCAGCGAAACCCTCACCAACGCCCACACCGCGCGCGACTGGTTCATGAACAGCACCGGCGGTGCCGGCAAAGTGGCGCGCCACTTCGTCGCCGTGTCGACCAACCGCAAGGCGGTGGCGGACTTCGGCATCGACCCCGCCCACATGTTCGAGTTCTGGGACTGGGTGGGCGGACGCTACAGCCTGTGGTCGGCCATCGGCCTGCCCATCATGCTGTGCCTGGGCGAGGAGAACTTCCACGCCCTGCTCGACGGCGCGCACGGCATGGACCAGCACTTCCGCACGGCGCCGCTGGAAGCCAACATGCCCGTGCTGCTGGGGCTGGTGGGCATCTGGTACATCAACTTCTTCGGCGGTGGCAGCCACGTCATCGCACCCTACGACCAGTACCTGCACCGTTTCCCGTCGTTCATCCAGCAGCTCGACATGGAGTCCAACGGCAAGCAGAGCACACGCGACGGCAGGCCGGTGGACTTCGAGACCGCGCCCATCATCTGGGGCGGCACCGGCATCAACGGCCAGCACGCCTTCTTCCAGCTGCTGCACCAGGGCACGCACATCGCGCCCATCGACCTCATCGCCTCGCTCGACGGCCGCGGCTCGCTGCCCGGCCACCACGAAATCCTGCTCGGCAACATGTTCGCCCAAGCCGAAGCCTTCCTGCGCGGCAAGACGCTGGACGAAGCCCGCGCCGAGCTGCGCGCTGCGGGGCTCGACGAAGACGCCGTGAGGACGCTCGCGCCGTTCAAGGTGTTCGGCGGCAACCGACCGACGAACACGCTGCTGCTGCAGCGTCTGGATCCGCGTTGCCTGGGCGCGCTGATTGCGCTGTACGAACACAAGGTCTTCGTCCAGGGCGCGATCTGGGGCCTGAATTCCTTCGACCAGTGGGGTGTGGAGTTGGGCAAGCAGCTCGCCCAGACCATCGTCGGCGAGCTCAGCGGCGAAGCCGGCCCGGTGCCGCACGACAGCTCCACGGCGCGGCTCATCGCCCTTTACCGGCAAAAGAATCTCCACGACGACGAACGTCCGGCGAACTAGGGCCGGTTCACGCGCTTGCTGCACCCGCGCGGCCCCCAGCCGGGGTGGCCGCAAGGTGCGGCCCGCGGCGCGCCGGCTCAGGGTTGGCTTGGCGTGATCGTGTCGAAGAGTTCGAACAATTG